>JAISKF010000040.1 GCA_031261005.1 Enterobacteriaceae bacterium
GACGCCATCGTCGAGTGATAATGAAATCATGATTGTTTTTTCTCCATTAACTGTTCAACCAGTGTGTCGTTCTCTGGTATATCTGTTTCTGTTTTTACACTTTGTTTCAATGATATATCGGAGAAAGTTGGAAAATTTATTGAGTACCTGCTCCGGCGGAATATCTGCCAGCGAGCTGACGACTTCCAGATTTCGAGCAGGTAAGGGGATAACGTATTCATACCAATCCTTGTGGATACAGATTTTAGTTAAGATGTAATTTTTTAATTTGTGGATTTACATAATAAAATTGACTGTATTTGTATCAGAAATGTACAAACAGTGCAGCATAAATAAGTAGCATTAAGATGAAATAACTCTTGCAAGATAACTAATAGCGATATTTTTTTACTGGCTTCAATGTAATTTTTTATGGCATGAATACAGGATAAAAAAGGGGAAATAGGGAATACATATCACCAATCTAAAGCTCATCTAAAAAAGTCTTATCCAATTGCTGAAAAGCGTGTTTCAGTAGCTCTGCTAAGTTTTGATAAGTCGGTTCTTGTTCCAGCGGCTCAACATTTTGCCCTGCATCACTCAATTTCTCACGCAGTTCATGAAACCATTGTTTCAGTGTCGGCGGTAATGTGGAGACTGAACGCTTACCTAGCCACCATAGCCCTTGCATTGGCAAGCTACAGGCAAAAATAGCAGTTGCGACGGCGACACCAAGCTGCCCTCCCATTGAGATCTGCCATGCCAGCGTGAAAATAGCCAACGGCGGCATAAAACGTACCCCAAAGCGCGTTGCTCTGGTTATGCGATTTTCAGGGAAAACCACCGCTAACCGTTTTTCGTTAGGCCATGTTTTCATGTAGGTTTGCCCGCGCTGAAAGATTTGAATCCAGCGAATCGGACCTGATGAACGCAGCATTTAACTTTTTACTCCTGTCATTTCAGACATTTTTGTCATCTTTGATATTCTAAAATTCACACCTGAGTCACCGCCATTGCCGAATAGAGCGGCGGTATATATACACTCAGCGACGATTCATACTATAATGCGCTATCAACTAATTTTGTAAAATTTAAACCAAATGTACAAAAATTTGATGTAGCTTAATAAATGCTCACATTTTTTTATTTGCATTTTATTTTTACACTATCTGGGATTATCCTAGCCGCGCCTTTTACCCTGTATATCTACTATAGATAAGAACTGTAAATAGGTTGTAAATAGAATAACACCGATCGCCTGTTTTCAGGTAATTCTGTATAAATTGTATACAATATTAGAGTCCAATTCGCGGGTATGCAGCAGAGTGTTGTTTTGAGCTTTCATAATGTCTGCTTGCCTTATTTTTTCTAATTACGCATAAAATAGGTACTTTTCATGTCGAGTAAGCTGGTTCTGGTCCTTAACTGTGGTAGTTCTTCTCTGAAATTTGCCATCATTGATGCTGCCAATGGCGAAGAACACCTTTCTGGTTTAGCCGAGTGTTTCAATCTTCCAGAAGCCCGTATCAAATGGAAAATGGACGGTAGCAAACACGAAGAAGCGCTTGGTGCTGGTGCAGCACACAGCGAAGCACTAAGTTTTATTGTGAATACTATTCTGGCGCAGAAACCAGAACTATCCAACAATCTGACGGCTATCGGTCATCGTATCGTGCATGGCGGCGAACAATTCACTCAGTCAGTCGTTATCAATGCCGATGTACTGAAAGGTATTCAAGCAGCGTCACCATTCGCACCGCTGCATAATCCAGCCGGTTTAATCGGTGTTGAAGAAGCATTTAAAGCATTCCCTGCACTTAAAAATAAAAATGTCGCTGTTTTTGATACCGCGTTCCATCAAACTATGCCGCAAGAATCTTATCTGTATGCGCTGCCGTACAGCTTATATAAAGAACACGGGATTCGTCGTTATGGCTTCCACGGCACCAGCCACTACTATGTCAGCCGTGAAGCTGCCAAAATGCTGAACAAACCGGTAGAAGAGCTGAATGTAATCACTTGTCATTTAGGCAACGGCGGTTCTGTTTCTGCTATCCGTAACGGTAAATGTGTTGATACATCTATGGGTCTGACTCCGCTGGAAGGTTTAGTGATGGGTACTCGCAGCGGTGACATCGATCCAGCCATCATTTTCCATCTATATGATGTGATGGGCTTGAGCATGGAACAGATCAACAAGATGCTGAACAAAGAATCTGGTTTGCAAGGTCTGACTGAAGTAACCAATGACTGCCGTTATGTTGAAGATAACTACGCTACGAAAGAAGATGCTAAACGCGCTATGGACGTATTCTGCCACCGTTTAGCGAAATACATCGGTGCTTATACTTCACTGATGGACGGTCGTCTGGACGCCGTGATCTTCACTGGCGGTATTGGTGAAAACGCGGCAATGGTTCGTGAACTGTCTTTAGCTAAACTGTCTCTGCTGGGCTTCGCTGTTGACCATGATCGTAATCTGGCAGCTCGTTTCGGTAAATCCGGTAACATCGCTAAAGATGGCGCTCGTGCAGCATTGATTATCCCAACTAACGAAGAGTTAGTTATCGCAGAAGACGCAGCCCGTCTTACCGCGTAAAAAAAACGAACACACCGTCAGCTCAGGCTGGCGGTGTTGCTTTGATGAACGCGTAATCTAAATATCACGGTTTTATCGTAAATTTTTAGATCAACACGTTTCTAAAAGATTAACTAAATCAATTAAATAATAAATTTATACATTATCTTAGAGGTACTACCTACAATGGAACTTTTTGAAGAGTTAGAAGGAAAAATTAAGGGTACGAACAAAACTATCGTTTTCCCTGAAGGTGAAGACGTTCGCGTACTTGGCGCAGCAGTGCGTTTACAAGCAGATGGTTTATTAAAACCCATCATTCTTGGTGTCACCGCAGATATTAAAAAGACAGCATCAGAAAACAACTGGGATTTAAGTACCGTAACCGTTCTTGATCCAGCAACTTATCCTGCTGCTGATTTAGACGCAATGGTTGCATCATTAGTTGAACGCCGTAAAGGTAAACTTGATGAAGCAACTGCGCGTAAATTACTTAATGATGTGAACTACTTCGGTACGATGTTAGTTTACATGGGTCTTGCTGACGGTATGGTTTCCGGCGCAACTCACCCAACCGGTGATACAGTACGTCCAGCGCTGCAAATCATCAAGACTGCACCGGGTTCATCACGTATTTCCGGCGCATTCATTATGCAAAAGGGTAAAGAACGTTACGTTTTCTCTGATGCGGCAATCAACATTGATATTGATGCGCCAACGATGGCTGAAATTGCAGTGCAATCTGCGGCAACAGCAAAAGTATTCGGTATCGATCCTAAAGTTGCGATGCTTTCATTCTCAACGAAAGGTTCAGCGTCCGCACCGCAAGCCACTAAAGTTGCCGAAGCAACTGAACTGGCTCACGCTTTAGCACCAGATTTAGCTCTTGATGGTGAATTACAATTTGACGCGGCTTTCGTACCGTCTGTTGGCGCATCAAAAGCACCAGGTTCTAAAGTAGCTGGTCAGGCTAATGTATTCATCTTCCCGGATCTGCAATCAGGCAACATTGGCTACAAAATTGCTCAACGTCTTGGCGGATACGAAGCTATCGGACCGATCCTGCAAGGTTTAGCAAAACCTGTTTCTGACTTGTCACGCGGTGCCAACGAAGAAGATGTTTACAAAGTAGCTATTATCACGGCTGCTCAGGCATTAAATAGCTAATCTGAACTTTGGATAAGAAATTATATTATTACGATTAATTTCAAAGAATTATGAAATTTTTTCGTAGGGGCGGCAACCTGCCGCCCGTGAATCTACCGCGTTGTTAATCCAGACGATTACTAATATAACGTAAACATAAATGCCGGATTCTGTTAAAAAATCCGGCATTTTTACTAATAAATATAAAGCAATAAAGATCTACGCAGCCTGCCCCGTTGCCCTACGCAAAAAAGCTCTGGTCCGTTCATTGCGCGGTTGAGTAAATAGCTGTTTGGGATAACCAAATTCTACGATTCTTCCCGCTTCAGTAAAATAGATTAGATCGCTGACATCTTCGGCAAAACGCATCTCATGTGTTACCAAAATACAAGTTATACCCTCTTCCACCAAATCACGGATTACACTCAGCACTTCGCCGACCATTTCGGGATCGAGCGCCGAAGTCACTTCATCAAACAAAATCAATTCGGGTCGCATTGCTAAAGCGCGTGCAATCGCTACGCGCTGTTGCTGACCGCCGGACAACTCACCAGGGAAAGCCGCTTCTTTATGTTCCATATGCACTTTACGTAATAGCTTAAAAGCACGATCGGCAGCTTCCTGACGTGACATACCCATCACTTTCACAGGCGGCAAGATCAGATTGTCCAAAACCGTCAGATGAGGAAATAAGTTATATTGTTGAAAAACAAACCCAACACGTTTGCGTAGATCAACAAATTCGGTTTCTGCTTTCAATTCATGAACAGGAATACCACAAACGTTGAGTTCGCCGCGTTGCGGACGCAGCAGACCCGTGATCGTCCGCAGAATCGTTGATTTACCTGATCCCGATGGACCAATAATAGAGATTGCCTGCCCTTGACGGACACTGAAATCAATACCTTTCAGCACTTCTATATCACCAAAAGAGAGGTGAACATCGCTAAGTTGCACTAACGGTTGCTGCTGATCATTCCTGCCAGCAGCGGAATAAGACAACATATTAGAATCGCTCATAATGTTTTTCCAGCAGCCGTGTAACACGGGAAATTGGATAGCAGTAATAGAAAAAGAACAGCAGCAGTGTTAAATAAATCAGCACCGTAAAATCAATTTGTGCCACCGTATTGCTGGCGATCGTCGCCATATCGACAACATCATGAACACCCACCAGCGACGCCAGCGAGGTACTCATCGTGATGCTGGCATAAACATTCATCCACGGCGGCAACATACGCCGCACACACTGCGGCAGAATCACATAACGGAAAATCTGATTACGCTTAAACGCCAGCGATTGCGCGGCTTCCCATTGTGCGCTGGGAATCGACTGTATCGCACCGCGAAAAATTTCGGCAATAATGGTACTGGCGGGCAATCCCAATCCGATAACCACTTTGATCCAGTCAGGAAACGAAAAATACCAATGCCAGATATGCAGCTCAAAAGGAAATACATAAGTGGTGAAATAGATCAGTACCAGCATGGGTACATTGCGAAATACCTGCACGTAATAACCGATCACACGGCGCAACGCGCGTGATGGCGCTAACGATAATGCGCCAATAACAATCCCCAATATCGTTCCTGACAGCATCACCAACACACTGATTTCAATATTGGTCAACATGCCGATTACTAACGATGGCAGCCAGTTCCAGATCAGCGGCACTACGTGCGGTGCTGTTCCCGTCACTGCCCAGAAAATATTCAGCACCGCCAGCGCTAACAGGAAGAGAAACCAGCGATCAGAAAGTAATGCACCTAACCATGTTTTATGCCAATTGCGGCGGCTAACTTTGGGAGATGAAACTTCGGAAGATGCAGATTTTGGAGAAACGGCTTTCGGCAAAGTCACCTCTACAGAAATAATATTATTGACCATAGCCATGTATCCTCAGTCGATTTTCCAGCCAGCGACCAGCAAGGCTAACCAACCAGGTCAGCACACCAAAATAGATCAGCACCAGTATCAGCAGTTCCAGTACATTATCGCGCTGCGACCAAATCATAATGGACTCATAAGTAATATCGCCCACGGCAATCGCTGATGCGACGGCGGTCATTTTCACTAAATCCACCATATTGTTAACCAGCGCAGGCAACGCAAAACGCACTGCAAGCGGCAGTTGTATATACCAAAAAATTTGGCGGCGAGTGAATGCTAATGAATGTGAGGCTTCGATCGTCACGGGTGATACCGCATCAATACCCGCGCGCAGCACTTCAGCATGGAATACGGCTTTATGTATCGCGACCACTAAAACCACCCACATCAACGGTGAAATGGGGCTTGTACCGTGAGTTATTTTCTGTGTAATCAACATATTAAGCACCAGAAACGCGCAATAAAGCTGTACCAGAACGGGGGTATTGCGTACTAATTCAATAAAGGCACTCACGGGCGCTTTTACCCATCGAAAACGGCTGCCAAGCGCACCAGTAAACAACACGCCAATAATAAGGCTGACAGGAAGAGTAAGCAGACATAAACGCAGCGACACCAACATGCCATCAAGAAATGCTGTTCTGTCCATCGAATCGAGGACAAATGAGTAATTCAGCCCGATTGACTTAAAAAATGCCAACAATGTCTCTGTCATCGTCTCTGCCATAGTGGTCTCTTCCCCTTAATTTATAGTTAATTCGCTGCGCTAAAGGTTTTGTGCAGCGTTTCCAACAACGGTTGGGGCGGCGTAATGCCTAAACGTTTTTCCTCATCGATCAACCAGCCGGTTTTATGCCAAGATTTAACGATTTTATCGACGGCTGCGATGGTGTCGGCTTCACCTTTGCGCGTCCAAACAACGGAATCTGCTGGCAAAAGTTCATCTTTAATCGGCGCTTGATACTGCGCCCACTCGCCGCCTTTACGGACTAACGGGTGAATCAGCGTTGAGTCATGTACGGCTGCCGCACACTGCCCGCCTTGCAGCGCTAACAGTGAATCAGAAGAGCTTTTATAGCCTTTAGTCACAGCGCCGTATTGTTCAGCGAGCGGACGGGCAAAACTGCTGCCTTGCGATACGCAGACCGGCTTACCGCGCAGATCTTCCCATTTGGTAATACCGCTAGTTTTCAGCGTCAACGCTGTACCGCCGACACGATAAAATGGTGTTGGTGCGTAACCCATGCTTTCCGCTCGTTCTGGATTCAATTCCATCGAAGCGATCAACAGATCGACTTTGCCAGCCAATAAAAACTGAGTGCGCGTTGCGGTTTGCACTGGCACCAGTTCAGCCTCAACACCTAAATCCTGAGCTAATTTGCGCGCTAAGTCGGGATTCCAGCCCACTAATTTTTGGGTTGCCGGATCAACAGATCCGAAATCACCGCCATTAACTAACACGCCGATAGCGACTTTGTGGCGTGAGTTGATCTTATCCAGAGTGGCATCTGCCTGTACTACGGCGGGGATCGCGATCATTATTACTGCTGTAAGCGCTAAACGACGAAATAATGTTGATTTGTTTGGTTTAATACGTTTCATAGTTCTAGTCCTTTGCTGTTTTTATGTTTAAAAATAATGTCAAATAAGAAAATGGTAAAAAAGATGTTAATACATTGATAATAAATAATAATTTGTAGGGGCGGCAATCTGCCGCCCGTTGATTTCACTGCGGTTTGCGGGCGACAGATTACCCTCACAAAAAATCACATAATCATCTGAAATTTATCGTAAAAATATCATTTTTATTTGAAGTTCAGGTTATCTATATTTTTCTATCTATTTCTATTAATTTTTCTTTCCGCTGCATTTCCCAGCGCGCGATCACTTTCATTTAATGCCACACCACTTAGCAGACGTTTATAGTAAGAGTGGCTGGTATTCAGCGCGCCAATCGGGTTATGTGCCAATACCCGATCTTTCACAATTAAATAGGTAACCGGCGCGGCGGAATATTTGATAAATAACGAATCATGACCGACACAAAGCCCGCTAATCACATTGAGATCCGTTTTTTCCTGATTACATAACTCCGCTTGCATAATCGGGTTACACATTGCTTCGTAACCACCTGGTTTGATTTTGTCTTGATCGGCAATGCCGACACTGCATTTATCCGTCGCACCCACTTTGCACAGCACGCCAAACGTCTCAAAACCATTCGCGCGGAGTATGTCGGCGAAGATCCGGTTTTCTTGAATCACCCCAAAGCAAGACGCAATACCGATCTTTCGCGCCCCGATTTTTTTGGCAAAAACGACAATCTCCTCCACCCGTGTTAATTGCCCGTAATACTGCCCCTCGACCTGAGCGGACGCCTGCATGATTTGGTTCACTTGCGGGTCATCACTGAATGATGACAGGCTCTCTTGCAAGAGTTCCTCATTACCCTCTGCCGTTGTCAGGCATTTTCTGGGGAACTCTTTTCCCCGACTGTGACAATTAAGAAAATTACATTCGGTACAACTGAATTTATTTGCCATAAAAAACAAAGCTCCCATGTTGATTTCAATCTTTATATTTAGTGCTTTGAAAATACCTTTTCCCTACGAAGGCAGAACAGCAAAAAACAACATATTTGAGATCAAGATCAACATTAACTAAATTAAATTTATATAATTATATTTTGTTTAGATTTTATTTAATCAATACGTAAATGTATTTCTTTTTGCATTAAAGTCGATTAATGCTTAGGAAGTAAATATCTTTTCAGTATATTTAATATGGATTTTTTATAACGATATAGCATTAAAGTACAAATACACAAAATAAATTAAAAACAATGTAATAACTACATAACCAGTTTACTTATTCATATAATTTATAGATATAATCATCGAACAAATAATCTTTCTGATAAAAATATTATCTATTGTAATCAATTTAAAGGATAAATTTTCGCTTAGAATATTTATCCATTCCATATAATTAAAATACCGAAATACAACCGGTTCGTAATAATTCGCATTAAGGCAGATATAAATCTGCAGAGAAAAATAGGGATAAGATAATTTTGAATAAGAAAATGGTAAAATTGTAGGGAAACAGAATGTCGCCCTACGGAAAATGACATAAATATTTGAAATTACGCTTGTTGCTCTTGCTGTTCAGGGTTTCTGGTCAGCCATAAATTCAAGGCTTTCAGTGAATCGGGGGTAAATTCATCAGCGCGATTGTTGATCTCTTCCAGCGTCATCCAGAGTACGCTTTCCACCTCTTCTTCCTGCAAAGCAAACGGACCGTGCGATACACAGCTAAACAACGCGCCCCAAACCAGACAATGATCTGATTCGTAATAGAATGTGCCGTGATCGGCAAAAGGTACACCCGCGATACCCAACTCTTCCTCTGCTTCACGACGAGCGGAAACCAGCATTTCTTCGCCTTTCTGCACTACACCGCCAGCAACAGCATCAAGCCAGCCGGGATAGAAATCTTTTATTTTCGTGCGGCGCTGAACCAGAATTTTGCCCATGCCATTATGCACTACGATATAAGTCGCGCGGTGGCGCAAATTTTTCTCTCTCATTTGCTGACGGGTAACATGAGCCATCACATTATTGTTTTCATCAACAACATCGATCCACTCAACCTGCTCGTTCTGGTTTTGTTCTGCCATCTATGAAACCTTTTTATAGAGATATTTACTGCTTCTGCTATCTAAAAACTTAAGTGAATCAAGTTTACTTCACTATCACTCTTGCCTCGAATCGCTATGATTCTATCAGCAAACCTGCCAACTTACAGCGCTACTTCTGCTTTGTTTTATGGTTCAGTTTAGGGGAAACAACAGCAAATTCTCCAACAGAATCAGTCTGTCAGCGTAAACATGTCAGCAATGCCGCGTCTTGAAAGATAACAGAGATAAATATGTAAGATGTAGCACATCGTCGCGAAGTCGCCATTATCCTCAAAAAACAATAAAAGTTGTGAGCGCTAAGAATATTTTACGCGGGCTATCCGCTATGATTATTAAGCGTGCAAGATGGTTTCAAACTTGAAATGATACAGGAGATCACCCATGCGAATTCTGATTACCGGTGCAACAGGTCTTATCGGCAGACAATTAACTAAAACGCTGTTATCGCAGACTCATCATATAACCATTCTTAGCCGCAATCCTGCTCGTGCCCGTTCCTTTTTCGGGGATAACCTTAATTATCTTGATTCGCTGGATAGTCTTAACTCTCTCGATGGCTTTGATGCTGTCATCAATCTGGCAGGTGAACCTATCGCCGATAAGCGTTGGACGAGTGTCCAAAAAAGGCTGCTGTGCAATAGCCGTTGGGAATTAACGGCACATTTAAGCCAGTTAATTTTAGATAGCGAAAATCCGCCATCGGTGTTTATTTCTGGTTCAGCGGTCGGATATTACGGCGATCAAGGGCAAGGTGTTGTTACCGAAGAAGAAACACCTCACAAAGAGTTTACCTATACGTTGTGCCAGCGTTGGGAACAAGAAGCGTTACAGGCACAAAATCCGCGCACCCGTGTTTGTCTGTTAAGAACGGGGATTGTGTTATCAACAAAAGGCGGTGCATTAGCCAAGATGCTGCCGATTTTTAGGATCGGGCTGGGTGGTCCGTTAGGTTCTGGTCAGCAATATATGCCGTGGATTCACATCAACGATATGGTGAACGGGATTCTATTCTTACTGTCTGCGCCAACCCTGAATGGGGCGTTTAATATGGTGTCGCCTTATCCGGTACATAATGAATTATTTACTGATTTACTGGCTTCAGCCATCGATCGCCCGCACTTTTTCCGCACTCCGGCATTTGTTATCCGTTTAATGATGGGGGAGTCAGCAGTATTAGCGCTTGGCGGTCAACGCGCATTGCCAAAAAGGTTAGAAGCAGCAGGCTACCAATTTGAATTTACTGAATTGGATAAAGCATTTGCGGATTTATTTCCAAATAATAAATAATAATTTCTCGCCCGCATAAACGACACCGTTGGTTTCACGGGCGGCAGGTTGCCGCCCCTACGAAAAATCACATAACAATTTGAAATTTATAGTAATAATATCTTATCCAAACTTCAGGTTAATCAGCATAAAGGCAACCACAAAAATTGCCCTTATGAATCCCGAAATATTACGATTTGCCCTGCCAGCGCTGAAATAAATCCTGCTCTAACTGAATATCAAACTGATCCAGTACGCGGTTAACGGTCTGGTCGATAATATCTTGTACACTTTGTGGACGATGATAAAAAGCAGGCAGCGGCGGCATGATCACTGCGCCAAGTTCTGCGGTTTGCATCATCAAACGTAAATGCCCTAAATGCAGCGGTGTTTCTCTGACACACAGTACCAACGGTTTGCGTTCTTTCAATGTTACATCAGCAGCCCTACTTAGCAGATCGTCAGTGTAACTGTTAGCAATTGCCGATAGTGTTTTCATCGAACAAGGCAAGACAACCATGCCGTGACAGCGAAATGAACCCGATGAAACTGATGCCGCAATATCCCGAATATCATGCACCACCGAAGCCAATGAAGTGACATCGCGCAGGCTGAAATCAGTCTCTAATGCTAACGTTTGACGGGCGGCATTGCTGATAATCAGGTGCGTTTCAATCTCTGGATTATTTTGCAATACCTGTAACAGACGAACGCCATACACTGCGCCGCTGGCACCAGAAATCCCGATAATTAAACGTTTCATGATAATAATTCTTGTCTTTGGTGAGATGATAAAAGGACTTTGCCGTAATCGCTTTGGTTAATCAACCTGAGTTTCGGATAAGCAACCACATCATTACGCTATATTTCAAATTGTTATGTGATTTTTCGTAGGGGCGGCAACCAGCCGCCCGTGAAACCCACCGCGTTGTTAATGCGGGCGGCAGGTTGCCGCCACTACAAATTATTATTTATTATCAATACGTTAATCGATTATTTTCTTATCCAACCCTGAGGTTGACTAGCTCTCTTCGTTATACATTTCCAGATTTTCGGCAATGTAATGATCTTTATCGGCTTTTGCGTCATCGTTACGCAGAGAATCTAGATAATTAAGATAATTTTGGTCAATATCGTTGGTTACATAGATACCGTCAAATACGGAGCTATCAAACTTCTTAATATCTTGATTATCATCACGAACCGCTTCAACCAGATCGTCTAAATCCTGGAAAATCAACGCATCAGCACCGATGATAGCGTTAATTTCATCAACTTCTCGACCATGCGCGATCAGTTCAGAGGCGCTTGGCATATCGATGCCGTAAACATTCGGGAAACGGACTTCTGGTGCAGCAGACGCCAGATAGACTTTCTTTGCTCCTGCTTCACGTGCCATTTCAACGATTTGTTCAGACGTTGTGCCGCGAACGATGGAGTCGTCCACCAGCAGAACATTCTTATCACGGAACTCCGCGCGGTTAGCATTCAACTTACGGCGCACTGACTTCACTCGCGCTTGCTGACCCGGCATGATAAATGTACGTCCGACGTAGCGGTTTTTCACAAATCCTTGACGATAGGGTTTATCCAGAATACGCGCAATTTCCAGCGCAATATCGCAAGAGGTTTCAGGAATAGGGATCACAACATCAATGTCCAAATCTTCCCATTCACGAGCGATCTTCTCGCCCAATTTCTGCCCCATGCGAACACGAGCGCTGTAAACAGAAATTTTATCGATAAAGGAGTCCGGTCGCGCAAAATAGACATATTCAAACAAGCAAGGGTGACATTGCGGATTATCAGCACATTGCTGAGTAAACATCTGCCCCTGTTCGGTGATATATACCGCCTCTCCCGGCTCAACATCACGCATGAACTCAAAGCCCAGTGTATCTAACGCGACGCTTTCAGACGCCAGCATATACTCGATACGACCATCTTCCAGCTTGCGTTTACCAATCACCAATGGGCGAATACCGTTTGGATCGCGGAACGCCAGCATACCGTGACCAATAATCATCGCGACACAAGCGTAAGCACCGCGAATCAATTTATGGGTGTTACGGACAGAAGTGAAAATATCTTCTGGCATTAATGGGAAATGACGGAAGTTATCCAGCTCGCTCGCCAGAATATTCAGCAACACTTCTGAATCTGAGTTGGTGTTGATATGACGGCGCGCGACCTCAAAGATCTTATGTTTGAGTTCATGAGCATTCGTCAGATTGCCGTTATGAGCCAGCGAAATACCATAAGGAGAGTTAACGTAAAAGGGTTGGGCTTCTGACGCGCTGGAACCGCCAGCGGTAGGATAACGCACATGCCCGATGCCCATATTTCCCTGCAAACGCTGCATGTGGCGCATATCGAACACGTCTTTAACCAGTCCGTTAGCTTTTCTTAGACGAAAATTATTATTTGCGTCAATGGTTACAATACCCGCGGCATCTTGCCCGCGATGTTGAAGCACGGTAAGTGCATCGTAGATGGACTGGTTAACTGGAGTAAAACCAACAATACCGACAATACCACACATGTTGTCTTTTCCTTATCAGATCACCGCTCGCCCACCTGACGATAATGTCTACTGCGTAGCGTGCGGCAAGAAACTCGACGAACTCTGCAAGTAGTCAAAAAACCACTTGATAATATGACTAAATTGTGGGATTAGCTGGGATTGCACCCAATCTGTGCTATGTGAGAACGATGTAAATGAATCGAGGAAAAACAATAACGCCGCAACAATCAGCACACCGCGTAAAGCGCCAAAACAAAGACCTAAAACGCGATCGGTGCCGGAAAGTCCGGTGTGTTTTACAAGGGATCCAATGACATAGTTAACAATAGCGCCCACAATTAACGTCGCAATAAACAGCGCAGCAATAGCAATTCCATTTCGTACAAGCTCGTCCTGAAACTGAGTAAAATAAACCGTCAGATAAGGGTAAAAGCGACTGGCAACAAAAAATGCCGCAACCCAAGTTACCAACGATAACGCCTCACGAACAAAACCGCGAATCAGGCTCACCAGCACCGAAAAACCAATTACGCCGATAATGACATAGTCAACCCAATTCAACATACGCACGTCCATGTATTAACATTGTAATACTTCATAAAATCAGCCTATATAAAATGCTGCGCTGTCTGATTTGCAGCGCATTCTAACAGAAAAAGAAAACGTTTGCGTATCCATTTTCTACTTACGCAACCGTTATCGTGTAGTCGTATATGCTTTTACCTGACCGCTAAGACCTGTCAGGCGATGAAGCTCTGGTAATGCAGCTTCAAGTTTTTGCTTTGATGGTTCAGGTCCAACAACTAAACGCGTAATTTTACCCTGTACCGGTGTGGCGGGAATGGTATAAACCCGATAACCAGAAAGACTCAACATCGCCACCAGTTCATTCACCTTATCCGCATTTTTCAGTGCACCAAGCTGAACGATATAAGCCTGACCGACGGGCGCTTGCTCTTTTGGCGGCTCTTTCGATTTTTCTGGCTTTTGCTCAGCCGTTTTTATTTCTGGTTTAGTTTCAGGTTTAACTTCTGGCTTAGTTTCAGGTTTTATAGCCGGTTTTGTTTCTGGCTTAACGTCTGGTTTCGTCACTGGCGGTTTGCTCTGCACCAATGGCGGTGTTACTGGTGGTGTAGTTACTGGCGGCACTGTTGCTGCTGGCGCGACTGACGGCGATGTACTAGTTTGCGTATCGCTACTGGCTGCACTCTGAGTGTTATCCGCCGTTTCTGTGCGACCTGCTGTGTTAGTTACTGTCGGTAAATCATGGTTTACCGAAGGCAAGATCTCCGTATTCTGATCATCTCCCTCTTTTGGCACTAAAGGGATAGCCGCGAACTCTTCTTCATAATGTTTTTTCTTACCATCAAACAAGCTAGGCAACACAATAACGCCCAGTGCGACGATAATAATCGCGCCAACTAACCTGTTCTGAAATTGACTAGCCATCTTGTTCTCCTGTGCTTGACGCCAATACGTCCATGACATGAGCTACGGTGTGAAATGAACCGCAGACAATAATGGTGTCCTGACTATGAGCGTCCTGCAATGCTTGTTGCCAAGCGTGTTTAACATCAGGAAAGATTGTTGATTCAGATAAATATTGTGTTAGCTGCTGTGCGGTTGCACCGCGCACGCCCTCAAGCGGCGCACAGTACCAAATATCCACTTGCGGTTTCAGTAATGCCAGCGTGCCTGCAATATCTTTATCGGACAGCATTCCCACCACAGCATAGACCTTACCGCCGCGATCAGGCAGTGCAGCAAGTCTTTGCGCCAAATAACCCGCAGCATGAGGATTATGGGCAACATCTAATATTCTTAACGGTGACTGACCAATAATCTGGAATCGACCAGGTAAAGCAGCTTCCGTTAATCCCTGACGAATAGCGGCTTCGCTAACATTCAAAGAAGAATAATTCAACGCTGCCAGTGCTGTTGCCGCATTAGGTAACGGCACTGCTGGCAATGGTAAATGCTCAAGCATTTTAGCGCCTGCCTGCCAATGCCAGTCTGTACCTGATGACTCTGGTGCAAACGACCATTCATATCCACATCGATACAGTGGTGTGTTTAGGTGAGACGCCACTTCCGCGATACTTTGCGGCATATCCGGTTCACCAATAACGGCTGGTTTACCTGTCCGAAAAATACCGGCTTTTTCCCGACCAATACTATCGCGATCAGATCCCAGCCAGTCGGTATGATCAATAGCAATGCTAGGGATCACCGCGACATCACAATCAACAATATTCGTCGCATCTAAACGACCGCCCAGACCAACTTCCAGGATCACCACATCTAAATGAGATTGTTTGAAAAGCTGAAAAGCCGACAATGTACCAAACTCAAAATAAGTTAATGATGTTTCGCCCCTGCCTTGTTCAATCAGAGAAAAAGCCTGACTATGTGCGCTTTCCGGCAGCTCTTGCCCTTGAATTCTGACGCGTTCGGTATAGCGAATCAGGTGCGGTGAGCTATAGACGCCTACTCGATAACCGGCAGCCATCAAGATAGTTTCCAGCGTGCGACAAGTTGTACCTTTGCCATTCGTTCCGGCAACAGTAAAAACGTAAGGAGCTGGTTTTAGCAGATCGAGATGTTCTGCTACAAGCCGGACGCGATCTAAACCTAATTCGATGGCTTGGCTGTGCAGATGCTCAAGATAATAAAGCCACGAGGCAAGAGGCGACGTGGCTTGAGGTATATCCAGATTTTTCATGATTCCCGTTCACTTAGCTACGGTTTCACTTTATATGATCCGGTTGAATAAAAATCTAACCGGATCATTCGATAGTCACTAAAAATTGCGAATCTGGTTTACTCTCCAGTTTTATCCGCAACATCTTGCGGTAACGGCTGATTGGTCATTTTCGCCAATAATTTTGCCAGACGTTCACGCATTTCAGGACGGCGAACAATCATATCGATCGCCCCTTTTTCAATCAGGAATTCACTGCGCTGGAAGCCCGGCGGCAGTTTTTCTCGTACTGTTTGTTCAATAACACGCGGACCCGCGAAACCGATCAACGCTTTAGGTTCAGCCACATTCACGTCACCTAACATTGCCAGACTGGCAGAAACACCGCCCATTGTCGGATCAGTTAATACGGAAATATAAGGCAATCCGCGCTCTTGCAACTTCGCCAGTGCCGCACTGGTTTTCGCCATTTGCATTAAAGAAAACAGCGCTTCCTGCATACGCGCGCCGCCGCTGGCAGAAAAACAGATTAACGGGCAATTATCTGCCAACGCTTGTTCTACGCCGCGTACAAAACGAGCACCAACAACTGATGCCATTGAACCGCCCATAAAAGAGAATTCAAATGAAGCAACAACGACCGGCATTCCGTACAGCGTACCTTTCATGACAACTAATGCGTCTTTTTCGTTAGTTTCTTTTTGTGCCGCTGACAGGCGATCTTTATATTTTTTGGAGTCTTTAAACTTCAGCAGATCTTTTGGTTCCAGTTCACTGCCCAACTCAACTTCACTGCCTTTATCCAGAAAACTATGCAGGCGCACACGAGCGCTCATTCGCATGTGGTGATCACATTTAGGGCAAACATCTAAATTGCGATCCAGTTCGGCACGGTAAAGCACTTGCCCGCAGCTATCGCATTTGGTCCAGACACCTTCAGGGATATTCGCTTTCCGTGTCGGCGCACTACTTTTACTTAAAATTCTTTCAATCCAGCTCATTGATAACCTTTTTGTTTAAACCGAGCAGAGTGCTGTTCTGTGATTCAGATGAATATCTTACTGTTGATATTTTGATGATAAATAACTCACCGCATCTGATACAAGTATGTTGCTCATTAAACCATAACGCCCCGACAGAGTGGACTAAAAACTTGTCAAAGCCCTTTATTCTCACAAATAAAAATATAATAAATTGAATTATTACTCTTTACTACTTCTTGCCGCCGCTCGCCGTTGACGCAATACTTCAATGACGCCCGGCATGATGGAAATAATAATAATGGCAACGATCAATAATTTTAAATTTTTCTGGACGATCTGCAAATCGCCAAAAATATATCCTGCATAGGTAAACAGTACAACCCATGCCACCGCACCAATCACATTAAAAATGGCGAAATGACGATAACTCATATTCCCCATACCAGCAACAAAAGGTGCAAAAGTTCTGACGATCGGCACAAATCGCGCCAGAATTATGGTTTTTCCGCCATGTCGCTCATAGAATTCATGGGTTTTGACCAGATAGCTGCGGCGAAATATTTTCGAGTCCGGATTCTTAAATAGCTGAACACCAAATAGCTTACCAATGGTGTAATTCATTGCATCACCCAAAATAGCAGCAACAATCATTAACGCCGCCATAGCATGAATATTGATGTCATTACTCGGCAATGCAGATAAAGCACCCGCCACAAACAGCAAAGAGTCACCAGGTAAAAAAGGCGTTACAACCAAGCCAGTTTCACAGAACAAAATCAAAAACAAAATGCCATAAACCCACACACCATAATGTCCAAAAATCTGCGCTAAATGCACATCAATATGGAGAATAAAATCAATCAAATAAGTAATGTATTCCATAGTGGGTTTTCATTATTCCAAACTGTTATTGTCAAAAAACGTATCATTTAAAAAAAGCGGTCCTAATGACGGCGCAGGTAAAGCAAAACGATCGGGATAGTCTACCGCGACCAGATACAATCCATCTACTTTTGCCGTTGCTGCCGCTAAAGTACGATCTTTTGCCGCCAAGAGTTCAGCGATCCACTCCTCACGGTGACGACCGCAACCAACTTCCAGCAAACTACCAACAATATTTCTAACCATATGATAAACAAAGGCATTTGCCTTTATATCGACCACAACATAAGCGCCATGCCGTGAAACATGAATATGGCTGACATTACGCCACGGTGTTTTCGACTGACATTGTACCGCCCGAAAAGAAGTAAAGTCATTTTCGCCTAATAAACTCTGCGCTGCACGGTGCATTCGTGCTTCATCTAACGGCAGATGGAAATGCGTCACACCGCGGCTAAGTATCGCCGGACGAACGCGATGATTATAAATAATATAGCGATAGCGGCGAGCTGTAGCGCTGAAACGCGCATGGAAATCTTCATCAACGCGTTTCACCCAACGAACCGCAATATCGGGCGGTAAATTGGCATTTACACCCATCGTCCACGCGACATCTTTTCTGATCGCGTCCGTTTCAAAATGCACTACTTGACCCGTTGCATGAACACCAGCATCAGTTCTGCCTGCACAGCAAACTGTGATCGGCTGATTAGCGACTTGCGTTAACGCTTGCTCCAGATGCCCTTGCACGCTGGCAACTTCTTGCTGACGCTGCCAGCCGTAATATTGGCTGCCGTCATACTCAATACCGAGCGCAATTTTCGTTTTGCTCGCCGCCGACATTAGTACATATACTCCTGAATCAGCGTTTCTGCTGTTTTAATCGCCATTAATGCGCCGCCGAAACGCACATTATCTGCTACTGACCAGAATTGTAATTGTTCAGGAATACCATAATCAGTGCGTAAGCAGCCAATGCTTAAATGCGGGTTACCAGTCGCATCACCCACTTGCGTTGGATAATCGTTATTTTCCGAAATTTGAATATCTT
The DNA here is from genome assembly GCA_031261005.1 of Enterobacteriaceae bacterium. Classification (GTDB taxonomy): domain Bacteria; phylum Pseudomonadota; class Gammaproteobacteria; order Enterobacterales; family Enterobacteriaceae; genus JAISKF01. The sequence continues at coordinate 18,702 of JAISKF010000040.1, forward strand.
CATCACGGGATAACTCATCTGCCGCTTCTTCTATGGATAGCGGACGCAAACTTTCTACATGGACGATTTGAGCATTACCGTAGAAAACCGGAGATTGAATACAAGAGACGGAAATCGCTAATCCTTCGTCTTGCAGCACTTTACGAGTTTCGTCCACCATGCGGCGTTCTTCACGCACACTGCCTGTGGAATCAGGCAACATTGGTAACAAATTAAATGCTAACTGCTTGCCGAAAATACTCTCTTCAACTGGCAAGCCATTCAATAAACGCGCACTCTGTCCTGCTAAATCATCAACAGCAGCTTTACCATGCGCGGAAGCGGACAACATTGCCGTGACCTGCAAGCGAGATAAACCAGCGGCTTCTGACAGCGGTTGGATCGCCGTTAATAATTGGCAGGTTAAACTATCTGCTACCGCGACAATATTGCGGTTACGATATTCTGCCAGCGCATGATTATTAACATCGGGAACAACTAACGGGACATCTGGCTCAAGGGAAAATAATCCGCTGTTATCGATCACCAGACAACCGTTGTTAGCGGCATCATCAGCATAACGAGCTGATGCTTCTGCTCCGGCAACAAAAAATGCTAATTGTGCCTGTGACCAGTCAAATTCAGCCGCATTCTGCACAATGGTACTTTTGCCATTGAAACGCAGCGTTTCACCAGCAGTACGTTCGCTGGCTAACAAATACAGTTCGCCTACAGGGAAATTCCGTTCCTGTAATAATTCAAGCAGAGCGCTTCCCACCGCACCGGTCGCACCAAGTACGGCAATTTGCCAACCATCAGTCATGCTGAATTCTCCGAAATAAAGACATTACGCATTCTGGCGGAGTGATCGCATTACTTAATCAGTAAGGGATAACTCCGCCAGAACAACAATTGAATGTATTGAATGAAAAGCTACGCCGTTTATACCAGCCTGACACTAAAACCAAGTTGTTGCAGCAGTGAAGCGCTATCAGCGTTATCACAGATGACCGTGAGTGACGACCACTCTCTGCGTTCAATATATTCTTTCCGCAGCCGATCAAACTCACCGCGCTGACCGGCAACTCGTCTTAACGGCGCGTCATCGCGGCGTACATCATACACTAAATGCACTAATCGTTTTAGCCTCTGTTCATCAAGTGTTCCGCTGAACGTGATTTGATTAAACTCAGCTTGCGGTAATAGTGCCGACAATTCGATGCTTTTTGGTTTGCTGCTTTTGGTTTTACTAATACAATCGCTTAATGCCTGATAAATCTGTGTGGTGCCGCGCGCTTTGCCCTCCAGAGTATAACCAGCGATATGCGGCGTACCAATATCGACCATATCCAACAGCGGCAGCAGTAGATCTGGTTCAGGCTCCCAAACATCGAGCACGGTGCTCAGACGTTTACCTTTTTTCAACGCAGTCAATAAAGCGATATTATCCACCACCGCGCCACGACAAGCATTGATAAGAATGCCGCCATCTGACATTGCCGCAAGAACGTGATCATCAACCAGATGCAGGGTTTTATCTTCGCCCTCTTTATATAAAGGCGTGTGGAAAGTTAAGATGTCCGCGTCTTTGACTAATTTTTCCAGCGGATAAAACGTTTCACTGTTATCAGTACGCGCGCGCGGCGGATCGCATAGCAGTGTTTTCACTCCCCATGCTTTCAGGCGATTATTCAGGCGAGATCCCACATTGCCGACACCGATAATACCGACGGTTTTATCTCTTAGCTGAAAACCATCTCGTTCTGCCAGCAGCAATAGAGAAGAGAAAACATACTCAACTACCGCAATCGCATTACAACCCGGCGCACCGGAGAATCCGATACCTTGCTGTTTCAACCAGAGATCATCAACATGATCAGTGCCTGCTGTCGCTGTTCCGACAAAACGAACATTTGAACCACTAATCAATTCGCTGTTTACTTTCGTCACTGAACGCACCATCAATGCTTCGGCATCTGCCAGTGATTCACGGTTTAATTGCCGACCTGCGACCAGACGTACATCACCTAGTTGCCCGAACAATTCACGGGCATAAGGCATATTTTCATCAGCTACAATTTTCACGCTATTTTTCTCTTATTGATTGATTTGGCACCAGCGAAAGCCATTCGATATGTTCGATCCGAGTATAATAAAACATGGTATCTATTGCTGCCAGTCACTATCATTAACCGCCCATCATCTTATCGATGATGCGGGTATAATACTAAATCCCGATAAGATTAATTAATCTCAGGTTTGGCGGGAGGCGAGTTGCCTCCCCCTGCGAAAAAATTATGGAGTTTATATGAAACGCGCAGTTGTTGTTTTCAGCGGCGGACAAGATTCAACCACCTGCCTGATTCAAGCGTTGACGCAATATGATGAGGTTCATTGTGTGACATTTGATTATGGGCAACGTCACCAAGCTGAGATCGATATTGCCAAAACGCTGGCAAAACAACTGAATGTGGCGGCTCATAAAGTCATGAATGTCGGTTTATTGAATGAATTAGCCATCAGCAGCCTGACGCGCGATAACATTCCCGTCCCAAAAACCGTTGATGATGGTATTCCTAATACGTTCGTTCCCGGCAGAAATATTTTATTTCTGACGCTGGCTGCGATCTATGCCTATCAAATTAAGGCGGAAGCCGTGATTACAGGCGTTTGTGAGACCGATTTTTCTGGCTATCCTGATTGCCGCGATGAGTTCGTTAAGGCGCTAAATCATGCTGTCGCTTTAGGAATGGATTATCCCATTCGTTTTGAAACACCATTAATGTGGCTGGATAAAGCGGAAACTTGGGCGCTGGCAGACTATTACGGCAAACTGGAATTAATCCGCAATCAAACTCTGACTTGCTATAACGGTATTCAAGGTGATGGCTGCGGTGAATGCCCGTCTTGTCATTTACGCGCGAATGGGCTGAAAATGTATCTGGCAAATAAAGACGCGATTCTGTCAAAGCTGAAAAGTAAACTAGCGCTAAAATAACCTGAGCTTTGGATAAAAATCACTTTATTACGATAAATTTCAAATAATTAAGTGTTTTTCGTAGGAGCGACAATCTGTTGCCCGTAAAACTTACCGCGTTGTTAATGCGGGCGGCAGATTGCCCTTCCTACAGATTATTATTTATTATCAAGCGATTAACCTATCTCACATAAAATAAGCCCCGTGATAAACGGGGCAATCATCAAATCTGACAAACGATAAACTCAAAGTTTCAACCGCGATAAATTACGCTCAACGGTGGCAATACCAATTCCCGGCACTTCTTGTAGTTGTTCAATGGTGGCAAACGGACCATGTTGCTCACGATAATTAACAATGTTCTGCGCTTTTTTCGCGCCAATGCCTAACATCACTTCCGCGAGTTGCTCGGCATTTGCCTGATTGATACTCACTTGCGGTTCCAGTGTTTGAGGTGCGGTAGTTTTAGCGGAGTTATCTTTAGTCTGGATTGTTGTATTAGCAGGTTCTTGCAACGGTGCTTTATCGTTAGCGGCTTGTGTCACTGCTGGTATTGATAACGCGCCGATAAATAGCAGATGGCATAATGTCATAGCTGACTTGTTCATGCTGGTTTCCTTTGATGAAAAATATAAGTTAATTAAGCTGCGATATTTAGCAGTCGCGCTACATTCTCAATATCAGCAAAAACAGACAATTAGCAGTTTTTAAATATGCGAAAGGCCGCGAAAGCGACCTTTGATTATGGTAAGTGATTACAAATGAATGCGAGAATTATCGCATTTAGTTGATTACTGTTGCTCTATCGCATCACCCATTTTGATTTTGGCTTGCTGGCGCAGGTTGTCGATCAACGCATCAAGAATAATGTTGCTGTCTTGCTTAATCAGATTGGCACTAAAACCTTTGGTTTGTTCCGCATCTAATTTACCGGCGTGAACCGCATCTAAAGCGACAAGAACAACATCGTTATTCTTATCCGCAGAAACGCCGTAAACTGGCTGACCGTCTTTTGGCAATGCTAAGGCAAACACATTTTGTACCAACTGGGCATTATCAGACAGACGCGTGATTTCTTGCTTATCACCAAACTTCACATTAGCAGCTTTAAGGGCTTCATCACCTTTACCGGCATTCAGATCAGCCAAAAGTTTATTGGCTTGTTCATGCGCCATTTTGATCACATTCTGACGTTTCAGAAGATCGGTAATATCAGCAGAGACGTCTTCAAAGGCGATTTGAGACTCTGGACGATGTTCAGCAATACGCAGCACAAACGCACGATCACCATCAACGGTAATCACATCAGAATTCTGACCCGGCGCGCCTTTAACACCAAATAAGTCACCGCCGAACACCGCTTTGGAAATTTCAGGATAAGACAGCTCTTTTGGTATGTTGTCATGAGTAAACCAGCCAGTGGTGACAGATTTCAAACCTGACGCCTTTTCTGCTCCTTCCAGCGACAAATGATTACTTGCTGCGCCATCGCCTAACTGAGTCTGTAAATCTTCATATTTTTCATAAGATTTATTTTGCAGCAGGTTTTGAGTAATTTCTTGTTTCACATCAGCTAAAGGTTTTTCTTTGGCTGCCTGAGTATCATTCAGGCGGACAACTAAATAGCCCATATCAGAATGAATAACATCAGAAAGCTGACCTTTTTCAGATAGTTTTACTGCTGCGATTTCATCAGGAACCGCCTCTGCTTCTAACCAACCGATGTCACCGCCTTTCGCAGCGGAATCTTTATCAATGGATTTTTCTTTGGCTAACGCGGCAAAATCAGCGCCGTTTTTCAACTGTGCCAGTACATCTTTCGCATCACTCTCTTTTGCCAGCACAATAATGCTGTAATCAGAGCGCGGTTTCTGGACAAACATAGGTTTATTTTTATCATAAAAATCAGCGATTTCTTCATCGCTCACATTCAGACTATCAGCCAATGATGCGGCATCAACCTCAATGTAATTAACTTTGACACTTTCAGGCGCAGTAAAACGGCTTTTATTCTTTTCGTAGAATTCTTTGACTTGTTGTTCTGTCGGTACAGCGTCTTTCTGTGCAGCCAGCGCTTTCATATCAATGTTGGCTAAACGCACATCTCGCTGTTGATGGATCAGGGCAATCGTTGATTCAACCTCAGCCGGTAACGCAAAGTTGCTGCCCGCAAATGCAGATAGCAGTTGCTCTGTAAGCAGTTGTTTACGCATCATTTCAGCATATTGCTCAGGCGGGATCATAAAACGGTTCAGCAGTTCACGGAATTTAGCGTTATCAAACTGACCATTAGTGGCAAATTCAGGAGACGATTGAATCGCTAACTTAACCTGATCATCACTAATGGCTAAACCAATTTTGGCTGCGTACTGATCAAGTAATAATTCATTGATCATGCGGTTAAGCACCTGCTGACGCATTTGTTTCATGTAGCCTTCGTTTGCAGCCAACTGCGAAAACTGCTCACCAAGCTGTTGCTGTAAACGATTACGTTCATTAGAGACTGATTGCTCAAACTTCCCGCGATCAATTTCTTGTCCATTAACTTCGGCAGCAAAATTATTCGAGCTTCCGCCCAGATAACTGCCTACACCGGTTAAAACAAACGACAACATAATCAAGGCAAGGATGACTTTAAGCACGACACTGTTTGAGGCCGCGCGTAGATTGTCCATCATAGGGTGACAACTCTCCGCTGTAATAGGCTAAACCATGAAACTCTGTTACGGATTTACCGTTAATTAACGACCGCAGGCAGGTTTACGTTCACTTGTTACGCCATTTTTAACAACGTGCTCTCTTAACGATTTATCTAAAAAAGCGCGGGTAAAAAAGACATAAAAAAAGCGCATCATTATGATGCGCCTCTATTCTATCAGTTCATTGCCCTAAGGTAATACCTAACTGAGCAAAAACTGGCAAAATCTTAGTTCACTGCGTCTTTCAGCGCTTTACCTGCGCGGAAAGCGGGAACTTTTGCGGCTGCAATTTTGATTTCTTTACCAGTCTGCGGATTGCGACCAGTACGAGCAGCACGTTCACGAACCTCAAAAGAGCCGAAGCCAACCAGGGAAACTTGTTCGCCATTTTGCAAAGCATCAGTTATTGCTTCAATGATTGCATCTAAAGAACGACCTGCTGCTGCCTTAGAAATATCTGCTCCCGCAGCAATTTGGTCGATCAGTTGTGATTTATTCACTATAAAATCCCCTTTACGATAAATTGTCGCCCCTAAAAATAAGATAGGAATACGACGCCACTGCCGTTATACCCGCCATCTTTCAAGTTACAGGGTGTTGGCTGCATCTTAAAAGCGTTTGGGTATACATCAAGCAAAACTGACGATAACGAGTAAGCTCGACGCGTTAATCTAACGATCCTTAAAAAAACTGGCAAGAGAGAAATCCCTTACCAGCCTAAGTTTTATCAAAAATATTTGCTCTGTATCACTATTTTGACTTCTTTTTGCTCACAGGTTCAGCGCCAAAAGGTGGATTTTGCAGCGCAATCGTCAGCACTTCTTCAATATTTTCCACTGGGTGAATCTCTAAATCAGCGATAACGTTAGCCGGAATGTCTTCCAGATCACGTTTATTTTCTGCCGGAATCAATACCGTTTTGATACCGCCGCGGTGCGCTGCCAGCAATTTTTCTTTCAAACCGCCGATAGGCAATACTAAACCGCGCAACGTTATTTCGCCGGTCATGGCGACATCAGCACGCACAGGATTACCCGTCAGACAAGACACCAACGCAGTACACATTGCTGTACCGGCACTTGGACCATCTTTCGGTGTTGCACCTTCAGGGACGTGAACGTGAATATCACGTTTTTCGTAAAAATCGCTGTTAATCCCCAGCTTATCCGCACGAGCGCGCACCACAGTTAACGCCGCCTGAATAGACTCCTGCATGACTTCACCCAACGAACCGGTATAAGTCAACTTGCCTTTACCCGGCACACTGGCGGTTTCGATTGTCAGTAACTCACCGCCGACTTCCGTCCATGCTAAACCCGTCACCTGACCAATGCGATTCTCGGTATCCGCACGCCCATAATCAAAGCGTTGTACACCAAGATACTCTTTCAGATTGTCTGCATTCACCGTGATGTGTTTAACGTCTTTACTCATCAGCAAAGTTTTCACCGCCTTACGGCAAACTTTAGAGATTTCACGCTCTAAACTCCGCACGCCAGCTTCACGAGTGTAATAACGAATCATGGAAACAATCGCTGAATCGTCCATCGTCAGCTCGCCTTTCTTCAACGCATTGCGTTCAAGTTGTTTTGGCAGCAGATGTTGTCTGGCAATATTCAGTTTTTCATCTTCGGTATAACCGGACAGGCGAATCACTTCCATACGATCCAGTAATGGCGCAGGAATATTCATCGAGTTCGACGTTGCCACAAACATCACATCAGACAGATCGTAATCTACTTCCAGATAATGATCGTTAAATGCGACGTTTTGTTCTGGATCTAACACTTCTAACAATGCCGACGCCGGATCACCGCGCATATCCGATGACATTTTGTCGATTTCATCTAACAGAAATAGCGGGTTTTTTACGCCGACTTTCGCCATTTTTTGGATCAGTTTGCCTGGCATTGAGCCGATATAAGTACGGCGATGCCCGCGTATTTCAGCTTCATCACGCACGCCGCCCAGCGCCATACGTACATATTTGCGCCCTGTTGCATTGGCGATTGACTGACCTAACGAGGTTTTACCGACACCCGGAGGTCCAACCAAACATAAGATAGGTCCTTTGATTTTGCTTACGCGGCTCTGCACTGCCAGATATTCAAGAATGCGCTCTTTCACACGATCCAGACCATAATGATCGGTATCCAGAATTTCTTGCGCCTTGTTCAGATCTTTTTTCACTTTACTGCGCGTATTCCACGGCACTTGCAGCATCCAATCGATATAACCGCGAACCACGGTCGCCTCTGCTGACATCGGCGACATCATTTTTAGCTTCTGTAATTCTGCTTCGGTTTTCTCGCGCGCCTCTTTCGGCATTTTCGCGGCTTCAATTTTACGTTTCAGCGTTTCAATTTCATCTGGCACATCGTCCATTTCTCCCAGCTCTTTCTGAATGGCTTTCATCTGCTCATTCAGATAATACTCACGCTGGCTTTTTTCCATCTGCTTTTTCACGCGATTACGAATGCGTTTTTCAACTTGCAGCAGATCGATTTCGGACTCCATCATTGCCATCAGGAATTCCAGACGCTCTCCCACGTCTACCATTTCCAGAACGGTTTGTTTATCACTCAATTTCAGCGACATGTGAGCAGCTATTGTGTCTGCCAGACGCTCAGGATCTTCGATACCGTTCAGGGAAGTCAGCACTTCCGGCGGGATCTTTTTGTTTAATTTAATATAACCGTCGAACTGATTAATCGCCGTTCTGATCAGGACTTCTTGTTCCTGCTCATCGCTACCGCTGCTCAACATATATTCAGCTTGCGCGGTAAAATGTTCGCCGTTATCAGTCAAGGTAGTGATTCGCGCCCGCTGTAGCCCTTCCACCAGCACTTTGACTGTACCGTCAGGCAATTTCAGCATTTGTAAAATAGAGGCAACTGTCCCTACTGAGTACAGATCATTCACGCTCGGATCGTCCAGCGTGGCATCTTTCTGTGCGACCATCAGAACTTTTTTATCTTGTTCCATCGCTGCTTCGAGACAGCGGATAGACTTTTCCCTGCCAACGAATAGTGGAATGACCATGTGCGGATAAACCACAACATCTCTCAGCGGTAAAACTGGAATTTCAATGCGTTCGGAACGCTCAACATTCATAGAGCTCTCTCTTTGTTCGTTTTCCGCCGACTGAAAAATGCCAACGAAAATAGGGATACGCAATTAACATTAACGTAATACATGGAAGAGTATATGGGGACAATTTAATAACATTCAACTGAATGCAAAAATAAAAAAACAGGAAGCGTAAATCTTCCTGTTTTTTTATTAAAGTACAATTGATTACATTAAGTTATCAATTGGTTATTCACCGGAAGCCTGTGCTTCTGGTTTGCCATAAATCAACAACGGATCAGAATTACCGTCAATGACTGAAGCATCAATCACCACTTTTTCGACATTTTCCATTGATGGAATGTCATACATGGTGTTCAGCAATGCCGCTTCCACAATAGAACGCAAACCACGAGCACCGGTTTTACGTGTCATCGCTTTTTTAGCAATGGCAGTCAGCGCTTCGTCGCGGAATTCTAATTCTACATTTTCGAGGTGAAATAGCGCTTGATACTGTTTAGTTAACGCATTTTTCGGCTCTTTAAGAATCTGAATGAGAGCTTCTTCATCTAATTCGCCCAGCGTTGCAACCACAGGCAGACGACCAATAAATTCAGGGATCAGCCCAAATTTGATCAAATCTTCCGGTTCAACTTGTTTGAATAGTTCGCCCGTTGTCGCTTTATCGGATTCTTTTTTCACTGTGGCTTTAAAACCGATGCCTGCACCAACTTCGACGCGCTGACCAATAACTTTATCCAGACCAGCAAACGCACCGCCGCAAATAAACAGAATTTTCGAGGTATCTACCTGCAAAAATTCTTGCTGCGGGTGCTTACGTCCGCCTTGCGGCGGAACAGCGGCAACCGTGCCTTCAATCAGTTTTAATAGCGCTTGCTGCACACCTTCACCCGAAACATCACGGGTAATTGAAGGATTTTCTGACTTACGAGAAATTTTATCGATTTCGTCGATATAGACGATACCGCGCTGCGCTTTCTCAACATCATAATCACATTTTTGCAGTAATTTCTGAATGATGTTTTCTACGTCTTCGCCCACATAACCGGCTTCAGTTAATGTTGTGGCATCAGCCATAGTGAAAGGCACATCGAGAAAACGCGCCAATGTTTCTGCCAACAATGTTTTACCGCTGCCGGTAGGACCGATCAGCAAAATATTACTTTTGCCTAATTCAACTTCGGCATTGCTGTCACCGTTACGCAGGCGTTTGTAGTGGTTATACACCGCTACCGCTAAAACCTTTTTCGCCTGCTCCTGACCAATCACGTAATCGTCCAAATGCTGGCGAATTTCGTGCGGTGTCGGCAACGCATTACGCTCTCTATGCGGTATCAGTTCTTTGATCTCTTCACGAATAATATCGTTACATAAATCGACACATTCATCGCAGATATACACTGACGGACCAGCGATTAACTTGCGGACTTCATGCTGGCTTTTACCACAGAAAGTGCAGTACAGCAGCTTTCCTGAAGCGTCTTTGCCCTTATCTGTCATCAGTAAACCTCTTAAATTTAATCTTTTTTTGATGCGTCCTGCTTCATTTCCCCTGAATCAATATCAGTCATTAATTCAATCTGTAAAACTATATGGTGTTCAGAGGTAACAATTACAACCGTGTGGTGACAATTTCATCAACCAGACCATAATCTAACGCTTCCTGCGCTGATAAAAATCTATCACGATCAGTATCTTGCTCGATTTTTTCCAATGGCTGACCTGTATGATGAGCCATTAGCGTATTCATGCGATTTTTAATCTTTAAGATCTCTTGAGCATGAATTTGAATATCTGATGCCTGTCCTTGATAACCGCCTAACGGCTGGTGGATCATCACGCGCGCATTCGGTAAACAGAAACGCTTACCTTTCGCGCCAGCCGTCAACAGGAAAGAACCCATTGAGCAGGCTTGCCCTAAGCACATGGTGCTAACATCTGGCTTGATAAACTGCATGGTGTCATAGATAGACATACCTGAAGTGATCACACCGCCGGGCGAGTTGATATAAAGGAAAATATCCTTTTCTGGATTTTCTGCTTCCAGAAACAGCAATTGAGCCACAATCAGGTTCGCCATATTATCTTCGACCTGACCGTTAAGAAAAACGATACGTTCTTTTAACAGACGGGAAAAAATGTCATACGAGCGCTCCCCGCGAGAAGTTTGCTCAACGACCATTGGCACCAAAGCCATATTTGGATCCATTCCTGATGAAAAATTATCTAGATTGCCACGGTAGGACATTCGGGTCTCCTAATAAAAAATGGCTCGGAAACAGAGCCTCCGAGCCATAGTTGCAGAACAATAGTGACTAAGTCAACCATCTATCTGCTATCAAAGCCGCATTATGCAGCCGGAGTCTGATTCATCAACTCACTGAATGACATTGCTTTTTCAGTTACTTTAGCTTTAGCCAGCAGCGTTTCTACGGCTTCTTCTTCTAAGGCAACGTTACGCATGTTGTTCATCAGTTCGCTGTTCTTATTATAGAACTCAATCACTTCTTGTGGATCTTCATAAGCAGAAGCCATTTCTTCAATCAGTGCGCTAACGCGAGCCGGATCTGCTTTCAGTTCGTGTTGACGAATCACTTCGCCTAACAGTAAACCGACCACAACGCGGCGTTTAGCTTGTTCTTCAAACAGTTCGCGCGGCAGTTGCATTGCTTGTTGTTGATTACCGCCGAAACGCTGTGCAGCTTGTTGACGCAGAACGTCAATTTCGCCGTCGATCAGAGAAACCGGAACATCAACTTCGTTAGCCTTAATCAGACCATCGATAACTTGAGTTTTAACACGGTTACGGATAGCGCCTTTCAGTTCGCGTTCCATATTTTTACGCACTTCAGCTTTTAAACCGTCCAGCGTACCGTCGTTCACACCGAAGCGAGAGATGAATTCTGGCGTAAATTCAGGCAATTCACGTTCTTCAACTTTCTTCAGAACGATGTCGAACTTAGCGGCTTTACCTTTCAGATTTTCTGCATGGTAATCTTCAGGGAAAGTCACATCAATAGCGAATTCTTCACCGGCTTTATGACCAACAACGCCTTCTTCAAAACCTGGAATCATACGACCTTGACCCATCGCTAATGCGAAGTCAGCCGCTTTACCGCCTTCAAACACTTCACCGTCTACAGAACCGGTGAAATCCATTGTTACGCGGTCTTCTGCTGTTGCAGCAGCATCAGTTTCTTTCCAGGTTGCTTGCTGTTTACGCAGCGTGTCCAGCATAGTATCAACGTCAGCATCACCAACATCTACGGTTGGTTTTTCTACTTCGATGCTTTCTAAATCTTTCAGTTCAACTTCCGGATACACTTCAAATTCAACTGCATAAGAGAAGTCTTCACCCAGTTTGTATTCGCCTGGTACATATTTTGGTGCACCAGCCGGATTAATTTTTTCTTGGATAATGGCATCGATAAAATTACGCTGCATCAGCTCACCCAACACGTCTTGACGCGCAGAAGCGCCATAACGCTGAGCAATGATGTTCATTGGTACTTTTCCCTTACGGAAACCATCAATACGCACTTTTTTAGCGATATCAACTAGCTCTTTTTTTACTGCTACTTCAATCACGTCAGCAGCGACAACGATTGATAGACGGCGCCCTAGGCCCTGAGTTGTTTCAACTGAAACTTGCATCTTGTTACCTCAAAAAATCACAGTGCTCGGTCAACCCCAGAAGCAGTTCAATAAATGCAATGGCATTTTGTTGAACTCGCCACTTAAGACCGGGACGGTTATCCAATCCCTTTTGTCAGAAGCATCCCGAATAAAGTCCGGAAAAATAGACGCAGTATTATAGCCGTGCATTGTTGATGAGTCGAGAAAAGAGAAAGGTCAGAGACCAGATAAATCATAATCATTACATGAAATATTGACTCAACACACGATTACTGCATAGCAAAAGGCATAAAAATTCAATGGTAATGATAATTAATGACCGCCTTTGCAGACTGGTGAATCTGGCACATTATCCTGCTGAACCTGCCATTCTTGCGGCGTATACGTGTGTAATGCCAGCGCATGAATCTGCTGTTGCATCTCTTGTGCCAGTAATTGATAAATCATCTGATGCCGCTGGACCGAACGCTTACCGGCAAACACCTCAGAGACAATCACCACTCTAAAGTGGCTTTCCGAACCAGCAGGAACATGGTGTTGATGGCTTTCATTTACTACTTCCAAAAAAACAGGAGATAAAACTGTCAACTTTTGTTCAATTGTTTGTTGCATCATAAAATTATTTATTCCGTAGCTATTTCAGGCTCACCAATAATAACGGCTTTTGCCGTAAATGAATAAAAAACAGCAATCATGCGATAAAACCAGCTTAACTCACCTGAATTTCATTTTATTCCTCTTCACCCTAACCCAAGCAATGATATGATACAGCGGTTTTATCCCCGTGCATTTCTCGGCGCTGTAAAGGATAAAATGTGCGATTACATCACATTGAAGTTGAACTAATTAGCGATTAATCGGATCTTAACATTCAGGTGGTTATTAACATTAACAACCATCAATAGATATATGGATTATTAATTGAATTTAAAGGGTTTTACTGTGAAAAAAACGACCATACTCCAACACATTCTGTTTTCATTACTGGCCGTATTTATTTTGGCTGGTTGTACGCATACCAATACGCTGGACATCAATCCGGCGATCAGCCTGCCTCAGCAAGATCAGACACTTATGGGTGCGACCATCAGCCTGACCAGTGCTGATCTGCGTCAAAGCAACGCCTTAGCTAAAGTAAACCGTGAAGGTCAATTAGTAACGCTGACACCATCACGCGATATTCGTTTCTTATTGCAGGAAGCGTTAGAGAAACAAGTTCGTGCGCGCGGCTACATGGTCGGACCGGAAGGTAGCGTCAACGTTCAAGTAGTGATTAATAATCTGTTTGCGGACGTACAAGAAGGCGATCTGCGTTACAACATCATCACTAAAATCGATATTTCGATTATCTGCCAGTCCAAAAATGGCAAACAGCAGACGAAAAACTTCCGTTCTACCCATAACGACAAAGGTGCATTCTCTGCAACTAACAAAAATATCCAGAAAGTAGTTAATGATGCGTTAGCTGACCTTATTAATGAAATGGCTGAGGACACCAGTATCAGTGACTTTATTCGTCAAAATGCACGCGGATAATTCAGCACATTATTATTGCCAATTCCCCTGCTTTTTATCGGCAGGGGTAACATGTCTATGACTTCTCCTTATCTCCAGATTTTCACCCAACGCAATACCGCAGTATTACTGCTGCTTGGCTTTGCCTCTGGTTTGCCGCTGGCGCTGACTTCCGGCACGTTACAAGCATGGATGACGGTTGCCGGACTTGATTTAACCACTATCGGTTTTTTCTCGTTGGTCGGTCAGGCTTATGTTTTTAAATTTCTCTGGTCACCATTAATGGATCGCTACAGCCTGCCTTTTCTTGGTCGGCGTCGCGGCTGGATACTGTTAACTCAAATCGCGCTAGTAATATTGATTTTTGCCATTGGCTGCCTGAATCCGCAAAGTGATTTATGGCTGATGGCAATACTCGCCGTGCTGATTGCTTTTTTCTCCGCTTCACAAGACATTGTATTTGATGCCTACAAAACCGATATTTTAAGCGCCGATCAACGCGGAAACGGCGCAGCAATTTCGGTACTGGGTTATCGCTTGGCGATGCTGGTTTCCGGTGGTTTAGCGTTATGGCTCGCACACTATTATCTTGGCTGGCGTTCAACTTATTGGTTGATGTCACTGCTGATGGTGATCGGTATTTTGGCAACGTTATGGGCGAAAGAACCGGAAACAGCTATTACGACACCGCGCACCATTGAACAAGCTATTGTTGAACCACTGAAAGATTTTTTTTGCCGTAATAATGCGTGGCTGATCCTGCTGCTAATCGTGTTATACAAAATGGGCGATGCGTTTGCAGGTAGTCTCAGCACGACTTTTCTGATCCGCGGCATTGGTTTTAATGCGGGTGAAGTTGGGCTAATCAATAAAACCTTTGGACTATTTGCCACCATTGTCGGCGTGCTGATTGGCGGTATCTTAATGCAGCGCTTAACGCTATTTCGTGCGTTGATGCTGTTTGGCATTTTACAAGCGGTATCTAACTTCGGTTACTGGATTTTAGCGGTAACGGATAAAAATATCGTCACGATGGGCAGTGCTATTTTTTTAGAGAATCTGTGCGGCGGCATGGGAACAGCAGCTTTTGTTGCTCTGCTGATGACACTATGTAATAAGTCTTTTTCAGCGACTCAATTTGCACTGTTATCTGCATTATCTGCGGTAGGTCGAGTTTATGTGGGTCCCGTTGCTGGTTGGTTTGTTGAACATTACGACTGGGCATCGTTCTATCTATTTACGATTGCAATGGCATTACCCGGTTTGCTGCTGCTCGCCATTTGCCGCCAAACACTGGAATATACGCAGCAAACCAATCAATTCCTGCCGCGCCGTTATTTCTCGCGCCAGTATCAATCCGCTATTCGGTTAGTCATTTGCGGTATTGTGCTATTAGGTTTCTGGCTGATATTACTGTTCTGCTCTGCTAATGAATTCAGCGCATTCTATTACCTGAAAGAAACGCTGCTGAATATCGGCGGATTGCTCTGTTTGATGGGCATGTTGCTGGGCTGCTTGCTGGATTATTATGCCATTCGGCGCAACGCAAAAGCCGAAAGCTAATCTCAATTTTTTCAGGTTAATTAACCTGAGCTTCGGATAAAAATCATATTATTACGATAAATTTCAAAGAATTATATGATTCCTCGTAGGGCGGCAATCTACCGCCCGTGAACCCGCCGCGTTGTTAATGCGGGCGACAGGTTGTCGCCTCTACGGTAAAACTAGTGTTATTTCAATTGGTTATTTCTTATCAATCAATTAACCTGTTATTTTCGCCGTTTCCCTATCCAAACCTAAGGTTAATTATTAATCACGAAAATTATTAAACTGAAACGGCTGACCTAATTCACCGTTTTTTACCAGCGCCATCACACCTTGCAGATCATCACGGGATTTACCGGTAACGCGCACTTGATCGCCCTGAATCTGCGTCTGAACTTTTAGCTTACTGTCTTTCACCAGTTTAATAATTTTCTTCGCGATGTCGCCCTCAATGCCTTGCTTTAGTTTCACATCAACACTGTAGGTTTTACCGCTGTGCAGCATATTTTCTGGAATCTCCATCGCTCCGCCGTCAATACCGCGTTTCGACAGCTTATCGCGCAGAATATCCAGCAATTGCTGCACTTGGAATTCGGATTCACTGGAAACTTTAATACTTTCATTTTTTTCATTCAGCTCAAAGCTGGCAGGAACATTGCGGAAATCCCAGCGATTAGTCAATTCGCGGCTGGCATTTTCCACCGCATTACGAACTTCCGGCATATCAATTTCAGAAACAATATCGAAAGATGGCATATCTTCTTCCTTTAGACTTAGAAATGATGGATATAATGCTATATATAATACCCGTTATATCCCGTTCGGGCGACAATCTGATTAATCAAACAAATAATAAAGGAACACATTATGACACCAAGAGCGTTAGTCTGTCTGGCTCACGGCAGTGAAGAAACCGAAGCAGTCACCACTATCGACCTGTTGGTGCGCGGCGGTATTAAAGTGACTACCGCCAGTGTCGAGGGAAATGGTTGCCTCAATATTGTCTGCTCACGCGGCGTTAAACTGGTTGCTGATTATCCGCTGGTGGAAGTCGTCGATCAGCTTTTTGATGTGGTCGTACTTCCCGGCGGCGTGAAAGGCGCTGAATGTTTTCGCGATAGCCCGCTACTTGTTGAACGAGTACGTCAAACGCAGATGAGCGGCAATATTGTTGCTGCGATTTGTGCTGCACCAGCGCTGATATTAGAACATCACAACCTGTTTCCGCTGGGCAATATGGCAGTGAATCCGGGATTTAAGCATCTAATCCCTGAGAATAAATGGGTTGATCGCCGCGTAAATTTTGATCCCAGAGTTAATCTGATCACCAGTCAGGGACCGGGAACAGCGATTGATTTCGGGCTAAAAATTATTGAATTGCTGGTAAGCAGAGAAAAAGCCGCAGAAGTCGCTGAACAGTTTATTGTGGCACAAGGTATCTATGCTTATATTTAATTTGATTTATTAGTCTTCATTACTCTTCGTAGATACTGTTTTTCCAGATACTCAGCAAAACGGTATCTACAAATTATTATTTATCACCATATCAGTTCCTTTCTCCAGCTCTGAATTAATTACACATTTAAATATAATTAGAAACATAATATTACAATTGAAACAATATAAAACATATTTAAATATTATTTCATCTAAATATGCAAATAAGAAACAATTAGAAATAAAAAAACATAAATCAACCAAAAGAGCATTTATTAACAATAAAAGCACTTTAAGATAAAAATTTTAATTATTACAAATAAGTGTCATTTATTTTTATTAAACATCATAAGATTATGTTGAATTAAATTTACATAACCATACAAATAAAAATAGAGAAATAAATACAAATAATTTATTTAAAATCAATACGATAATCACATTAAGTAAAATATAAAAAAACACAAAAATATTTCACTGAAACAGTTTGTTTATGTTTTACTAATTTACTTACATTTTATCCTTACTAAAAAATGAACTTAATAGCTAAGCTCAGGGAACGTAAAGAAAAGCAGTACAAGGTAGTTATCATTTGGTAATTACTAATACGTTTAACCTCACCTCATAGGATTTGTACTTATGAAAAAAGTATTAGCGATTTTAATTCCAGCACTACTGGCAGCAGGCGCAGCCAATGCGGCTGAAATCTATAATAAAGACGGCAGCAAACTGAACCTTTACGGTAAATTTGATGCTGAACACTATTTCTCTTCTGATGATAGCCAAAACGGTGATGCGACTTATGCTCGTTTCGGTATCAAAGCTGAAACTCAAATTAACCAAAGCCTGATCGGTTATGGTCGTTGGGAATATAACATCAAATCTGATAATGCAGAAGGCGGCAGCGGTGACAGCCACAATAGCTACTCTCGTTTAGCTTATGCTGGTTTAAAACACGATATTGCTGGTTCATTTGATTATGGTCGTAACTACGGCGTTATCTATGACATCGGCGGCTGGACCGACGTTCTGCCTGAATTCGGCGGCGATACTGTTACCTTAGCTGATAACTTTATGACTCAGCGTGCTAATGGTTTAGCAACTTATCGTAATACCGATTTCTTCGGTTTAGTTGATGGCTTGAATTTTGCCGTTCAGTATCAAGGCAAAAATGACAGCAGCAATTGTACTGAAGGCTGTACTCAAAACGGCAGAAACAAAATCTCCAAACAAAATGGTGACGGTTGGGGTATTTCCAGTACTTATGACTTAGGCATGGGTTTAAGTTTAGGTGCGGCATACACCTCATCTGATCGTACTCTTCAACAGCAAAAAGCTGGCGATAGTAAAATCAATAACACCGCAGGCGGTGATAAAGCTGATGCCTGGACTGCAGGTGTGAAATATGAAGATTACGGCATTTATCTGGCAGCAATGTATGCAGAAACCCGTAATATGACACCTTTCGGTGATAGCGACGGCATTGCAAACAAAGCGCAAAACTATGAACTGGTTGCTCAATATACCTTTGACTTCGGTCTACAACCATCTCTGGCTTACCTGCAATCAAAAGCTAAAGATCTGAACAACACCAATGGTCGTTATGACGATAGCCAAGACATCGGCAGATATGTTGATGTTGGTTTAACTCAGTTCTTCAATAAAAATATCTCTGCTTTCGTTGATTATAAAATCAACCTGTTAGACAACAACGCATTCACTGCGGCTAACGGTATCTCAACTGACAATATCGTTGCTACTGGTTTCGTTTATCAGTTCTAATGGTATCTGTTACATGGGCGGATAATATTCGCCCATGCGATAAATAAAAAAACGCACCAGCGAATACTTTTTTCTGGTGCGTTTTTTTATTGAAGAATGAGATCGATAAAATTAAGGAATCTGAGCTGTGGATAAGAAATTATATTTTTACATTAAATTTCAAATAATTATGTAATTTCCCGTAGGGGCGACAATCTGTCGCCCGTGAACCCTCTGCGTTGTTAATGCGAACGGCAGATTCCCTGTCTCTACTTATTATCCAAGCCTGAGTTAAGGACGATAAACCTTAATATTGCTATAACCTTGCTCCAACAAGTAAAGCGCCTGTAACCGACTCATCACGCCGCGATCACAATACAACAAATAGTTTTTTGATTTATCCAGTTCGCTAAAGGCACTGCTCAATTTATAGAACGGAATATGCTGCACAGTAACATCAGTCAGTTGCAGCGGTGTGCTTTCGTAATCTTCTGATGAGCGAATATCGATAATCACATCATTACTGCCAAACGCGGCAACAGTTTCTACTTCTGTCACTTGCTGCTGTGCCTGTTCAGCGATCTGCCGAATATCCATATTCACCGCTTCGTCTACCACGCGCTTGAGAATATCGAAATCAAACTTCGCCTCTTCCGCTTCGATCTTCGCTTTCACTGCTTTAACTGTCGGACTTTTTGAAATTACACCGCAGAACTCAGGCATCGTTTTAGCGAAATCTTCCGTACCAATCTGGCGCGCCATATTGATAATGTGCTCTTTATCATGGGAGATCAGCGGACGCAGAATCAACGTATCTGAAGCGTTATCAATCAAGCGTAAGTTAGTCAGTGTTTGGCTGGACACCTGCCCTAACGCTTCACCAGTGACAATCGCCTGAACACCATAACGTTCAGCAATCGCGGAAGAGGCTCTGACCATCATGCGTTTCAACACGACGCCCATTTGCCCGTCTTCTACTTTTTCTAAAATTTCACCGACAACTGGCGCAAAATCAACAGCGATAAAGCGGACTTTATGCGAGCTGCCAAAACGACTCCAGATATAGTGCGCGACTTGCTTCACACCAATTTCATGCGTTGCGCCGCCTAAATTAAAGAAACAGTAATGCACTCGACAACCGCGACGCATCAACATATAGCTGGATACGCCGGAATCAAACCCGCCGGAAATCAGAGAAAGCACATCTTCCTGCGTACCGATGGGGAAACCGCCTAAACCCTCATAACGAGCCTGCACCATAATCAGGCGATCATCTTCAATTTCCAGACGCACAGTAACTTGCGGCTTAGTTAAATTAACTTTGGCTGATTCAATATGCTGATTTAACCCACCGCCGACATAGCGCTCTACATCTTGAGAATTAAAAGACTGCTTACCGCGCCGTTTAACTCGCACGCTAAATGTTTTGCCTTCTAATTGATCCCTGAAATTGGCGAGTGTCTGCTCAAAAATATCATGAAGATCAGTGTACTGGCTTTCGTCCACTTCAAGAATATGGTGAATACCGGGAATGCGTGTCAGCGCATCTCGAATAATCGGCGCATCTGCTGCATCTTTGATTCTGACTTCCAAAAAATCCCAATGACGGATAACAGCACACTCGTCAATCTGCTGCCGTAATACATTACGGACGTTTCCAGTGAGTATTTTGATAAAACGCGTGCGGACGGACTGGCTTTTAATCGTAATTTCAGGGAACAGCTTAATAATAAACTTCATGATAGTTGCGAATACTTACGGTAGTTAGGAGAAATAAAAAGGCGCGTTACCCAATAATTTTAACGATACCAGTATGTTGACAGAGTATTGAAGAATCATGGGCATAGACATTTTCTGGGCGAGGAGTATACACCGTGAAAAGCAACTGGCGTACTAAATTATGACTCACTAATCCTGTCGGATTATTGTTACTTGCTGGCTACATTATTTGCCATATCTGTTTGCCATATCAACGAGCCGTTATTCATATTTATTTAGTGCCCACTCGATACTTACGCATCATAGTCTCATCATCGTTAAAATGTTAATATTATGTACAAGCGCACAAATTCACCGTCAAAAACCGTTCTTCTACACTATTTAGTGGTAAACTTTGACACAATATTCGTTATGCCCGTCATCTTGAAAACGGTTGGGTATATCACCAGCAACATTTAATCGAATCTACTAATTTATATGCCCAAAATACCCAAAAAAGCACCGCAGCCTGCCAGCTTTGAAACTGCACTTAGTGAACTGGAACAAATAGTTAATCGTCTTGAAAGCGGTGATTTGCCGCTGGAAGATGCGTTAAATGAGTTCGAGCGCGGTATCCAGATTGCGCGTCAAAGTCAGCAACAGTTACAACAAGCGGAACAACGCGTACAAATTCTGTTAAATAGTGACGCGCAAGCAGCATTATCGCCTTTTAATGCGGACGAAGCCTGATGAGTTCGTTTATTCAGCTTCAATCTCAACATCGCGCGCGCGTCGATCAAGCACTAGCTGGATATTTATCTTCCCTGCCATTGAATCAAGCACCGTTGGTAGACGCCATGCGTTATGGTGCATTACTTGGCGGAAAAAGGCTGCGCCCGTTTCTGGTGTACGCTACCGGTGAAATGCTTGGGTTATCGCCGGAAAATTTAGATGCCCCTGCCGCAGCGATTGAATGTATCCACGCTTATTCCTTAATTCACGATGATTTACCGGCAATGGACGATGATGATTTGCGGCGCGGTCAGCCGACCTGCCATATTAAATTTGGTGAAGCTCATGCAATTTTAGCGGGTGATGCGCTGCAAACACTGGCATTTTCTATTCTTTGTGATGCGTCAATGCCAGATGTTAACTGTGCAGATCGTTTAGCCATGATTAGCGAATTAGCTTCTGCCAGCGGTGCAGCAGGAATGTGCGTCGGGCAAGCACTCGATCTCGAAGCGGAAAAGCGCAGAATCGATCTGCAAGAATTAGAGCAGATCCATCGCCACAAAACCGGCGCATTAATTCGCTGTGCTATTCGTTTAGCTGCGCTGGCTGCGGGAGAACCTGCCCGCGCCGCCCTGCCGTTACTGGATCGCTATGCCAATGCGATTGGTTTAGCTTTTCAAGTTCAGGACGATATTCTCGATGTTATCGGCGCAACAGAAAAAATTGGCAAGCGTCAAGGTGCGGATATTCAACATGAGAAAAGCACTTATCCGGCGCTGTTAGGTATTGAGGGCGCGCAGGCAAAAGCGCAGGATTTATACCGCGAAGCGATGAATGCACTATCCGAATTAGCCGCTCAATCTTATAATACGAATTCGCTGCAATCTCTCGCCAGTTTTATTATCGAACGCGATAACTAAACGGCACTCATAAGCACATAATTTTAGACGAGTTTTGGATGAGCCTTGATATAACCCAATATCCAACGTTGGCGTTAATAAATAATCCCGACGATTTACGCCTGATTTCAAAAGATAAGCTGCCGCAACTTTGTGAAGAACTGCGGCAATATCTGCTGAACAGCGTCAGTCTTTCCAGCGGTCATTTGGCTTCGGGACTTGGCACAGTAGAGTTAACTGTGGCATTGCACTATGTCTACAACACGCCGTTCGATCACATTATTTGGGACGTAGGTCATCAGGCATATCCGCATAAAATTCTGACCGGTCGCCGCGATCAAATGCCAACCATTCGTCAAAAAGATGGGCTGCACCCTTTCCCGTGGCGCGAAGAGAGCGAATATGATGTGCTGTCCGTCGGTCACTCATCGACATCCATCAGTGCCGGTCTTGGTATGGCAATTGCCGCCCAGCGCGAGGGCAAAGGTCGCCGTACCGCTTGTGTCATCGGTGATGGTGCGATCACCGCTGGCATGGCATTTGAAGCCATGAATCACGCAGGTGATGTCAAACCGGACATGCTGGTTATTCTGAACGATAACGAAATGTCGATTTCAGAAAACGTTGGGGCGCTAAATAATCACTTAGCGCAGATTATGTCCGGCAAGTTTTATTCCACATTGCGCGAAAGCGGTAAAATGATGCTGTCGGGATTACCGCCGATTAAAGAGCTGGTAAAACGCACCGAAGAGCATCTCAAAGGCATGGTTGTACCAGGTACACTATTTGAAGAATTTGGTTTTAATTATATCGGTCCGATTGACGGGCATGATGTTCAAGGATTGATTCAAACGCTGAAAAATATGCGCGGTCTGAAAGGTCCGCAACTTTTACATATCATGACCAAAAAAGGGAAAGGCTACGCACCCGCGGAGAAAGATCCTATCACTTGGCATGGTGTACCAAAATTTGATCCTGAAACCGGCACGCAGCAAAAAGGCGGCAGCGCTTATCCGAGCTACTCCGGCATCTTTGGTGACTGGTTATGTGAAACCGCCGCAACGGATAAAAAGCTAATGGCAGTAACACCAGCGATGCGCGAAGGTTCCGGCATGGTGCGATTCTCCCGTGAATATCCCGATCAATATTTTGATGTGGCGATTGCCGAACAACATGCGGTGACGTTTGCCGCCGGTTTAGCCATTGGCGGTTTTAAGCCGATTGTGGCGATCTACTCCACATTCCTGCAACGCGCTTACGATCAGGTCATTCATGATGTTGCCATTCAAAAGCTACCGATCATGTTTGCTATCGATCGCGGCGGCATCGTCGGTGCAGACGGACCAACTCATCAAGGCGCGTTCGACCTGAGTTACCTGCGCTGCGTGCCGGATATGATTATCATGACGCCAAGCGATGAAAATGAATGCCGCCAAATGTTGTTTACCGGTCATCATTATCAGGACGGACCTGTAGCAGTGCGCTACCCGCGCGGTAACGGTACTGGCGCAACTTTAGAGCCGCTGGCAATGCTGGAAATAGGTAAAGCAAACGTTCGCCGTAATGGTGAAAAAGTCGCGATCCTCAACTTCGGTACGCTATTACCGCAAGCTCTGAAAGCCGCTGAACAACTGAATGCTACCGTCGTTGATATGCGCTTTGTAAAACCGCTGGATCAATCGCTAATCCTTGAGCTGGCAGCAAGTCATGATGCTTTTATTACACTGGAAGAGAACGCCATTATGGGCGGTGCTGGCAGCGGCGTAAATGAGCTGCTGATGGCTCACCGCAACACCACTCCGGTGTTGAATATCGGTCTGCCTGATATTTTTATTGCACAAGGCGGTCAGGAAGAAATCCGCACTGAATTAGGGCTTGATGCCGATAGTATTGTTAAACAATATCGGACCTGGATTCAGTAATAATCATCTCAATGTGGAGTCACTACATCTACTGACTCCGCACTTTAAGCCTTACTCTCAACCGATCTTTGCTGTCACTATTGTTTCATAACTTCATAGCTTCATAGCTTCATAGCTTCCGCTATCCTCAGGCAGAATGATAAAACATCACACTGCCGTACTCCCTCACCGCTTTCAGCTCCAGTCATTCAATATTATCGAATATATGTTATAATTTTGTTATAAATTTTTTAATAAAAAGAAAATAAATTATCTGACAAGGTTAACAGTTTAAATAACCCACAAGTCTAGAATCAGAGCCGTTCATCTAATCATATGGTTTTTCTAACAAAGTTTTTGTGACAATGTTTAGGAGGTTTATATGGATGGCAAGAATTTTAGCCGCAGGGATTTATTAAAAATCATTGGCTCGGCAGCAGGCGGCGCTGTGATGTATCAAGTGATGTCATCTTTAGCAATGGCAAATGAAAGCGATTTCACTGCACCGCCCGTATTAGGCGGCGCATCAAACGGCGCGAGTGTACTAATTTTAGGCGCAGGTCTTGCCGGTCTGGTTGCCGCCCATGAACTGCGTAAAGCGGGCTATAAAGTTTCCATTCTTGAGTACAACAATCGTGTCGGCGGCAGAGCAATGGCATTTCATGGCGGCGATAAATACACCGAACTCGGCGGTTATACACAGGAATGCCGCTTTGATCCAAATCTGTATATCAATCCTGGTCCGTGGCGTGTGCCCTAT
Source organism: Enterobacteriaceae bacterium (assembly GCA_031261005.1). GTDB lineage: Bacteria > Pseudomonadota > Gammaproteobacteria > Enterobacterales > Enterobacteriaceae > JAISKF01. The sequence continues at coordinate 43,331 of JAISKF010000040.1, forward strand.
CACCATCGCGGCTACCTCCATTATGCCCGTGAATTTGATGTCAAATTAGAAGCATTTAATGCGCTAAACGGCAATGCTTATCTGCATAGTTCTAAAGCCTTTGACGGCAAACCGCAACGTTATCGCCATATTGTGGCTGATTATAATGGTCAGATTACCGAACTACTCAGTAAAGCGATTACTCAAGATTCCCTAAATGCCGTTGTCACCAAAGAAACGCGCGAGATCTTACTGGAGTCATTACGTTCATGGGGCGTTCTCGATAAAAACTTCCGTTATACCGCTGCGACTGCGGCAGCACAGCGTGGTTTTATGCAAGATCCAACCGCTGTCACTGATGGTATTCCGGGCAATCCGATTAAATTAGACGACATTTTAACGTCACGCCTGTGGGAAACTCTCAGCCTCCCATTCTCCTATGAATATGGATCTTCCATTTTTCAACCTGTCGGCGGAATGGACGCCTTACCAAAAGCGATAGGTAAAACGCTCGCTGATGTTGTCACCTTAAATGCCAAAGTCACCAAAATCATTCAATCAGATAAAGAAGTCGCCGTGACTTATCAAGATACAGCGAATAACAATGCGGAGAAAACCGTGACGGCTGACTGGTGTATTTGCACTATTCCTTTCTCTATCTTGTCGCAGCTAGAACATAATTTCAGTAATGAGATGGAAGCCGGTATTGCCAGTGTGCCGTATGCGCCAAGTTTTAAAGCCGGTCTGCAATTTAAGCGCCGTTTCTGGGAAGAGGACGATGCCATTTATGGCGGTATCACGTTTACCGACTTACCTATCGGCAAATCTCCTATCCAAGCACGGACTATCTCTCGAAAGGTAAAGGTGTAGTGCTTGGCTCTTATCTGTTTGGTGTCCATGCTTTCGAGTTCTCCAGTCTGTCACCTGAGGAGCGGCTAAAAAAAGTTGTGGCGTCATTCAGCCAAATTCACCCGCAAGCCAAAGATGAATTTGATAACGGCATGACAATGGCGTGGCATCGCTCTCCGTTTACGCTCGGCTGTTATGGACTCTGGACAGAAGAAACACGCGCGAAACATTTTAAATCTGTCTCGCAAATGGATAAGCGCGTCGTAATGGCAGGCGAACATATCTCCTATATTCCCGCATGGCAAGAGGGCGCGATTCTGTCAGCGATGGAAGCTATCCGCCAAATTAATCACCGTGCGGTAGCGGATAAATAATCGGAGAAACATCATGATTAATCGACTGATCGCCGTTTTATGCGTGTCGTTATTAAGTTCCGCACTCTGTTTTGCCGATGGCGTCGGCACTACGGGTCCTGCTCAGTTTTCACAACGCAGTGGCGAGAGCTTATATCAATCCCTTTGCCAAGCCTGTCACATGCCTGCCGGAGCTGGTGCCATTGGCGCTGGGCATTATCCGTCTTTAGCAAACAACGGCAACCTTATTTCATCAATGTTTCTGGCAAATATCATCATGTATGGACAACGCGGAATGCCCGGATTTGGTGAAGTTTTAGATGATGAGCAAGTGACGGAGCTGGTGAATTACATACGTACTCATTTTGGCAATCATTATCAGGACAAACTCACTACGGATAAAGTTCAGTTAATCCGTAAACCTGATTATGAATATGTTGATATGAATTGATCGACGAGTTGTTTTATCCGCTCTAGTCGCCTTGTTTATAAATTAAAAGATATGCGAGATCAAAGATGAAAAAGTTTATCTCTAGATCCATTATCATTCTCATCTGCTGTTTTTTGGTGATCGTCGCTTTTGCTTTGTGGTCAACCAACACACCTACATTAACCGCAGATCAGCGTGCGCTGAACACTCCAGATCTAATCCAAAAAGGCAGTTACTTAGCGACATTAGGTGACTGTGCCGCTTGCCACACAAAGCCGGACGCGCCGATGTATTCAGGCGGAGCGGCGATTAAATCACCGATCGGCATTATATATCCGGTAAATATCACGCCAGATAAACAAAATGGTATCGGTGAATATACCTTGAATGATTTCGCTCGTGCAGTGCGTAACGGCATTCGCAAAGATGGCGTAACACTTTATCCGGCAATGCCTTATCCCTCTTATTCTCGTTTGAGTGATGATGACATTAAGGCGCTGTTTGCCTATTTCCAATATGGTGTGAAAGCAGATGCCAGCGCAAATCAGCCTAATGAAATCGCATGGCCGCTCTCTATCCGTTGGCCTGTGGCGATTTGGCGTAAAATTTATGCGCCTGATGCTATCGCCTTTAATGCCAGTCACTATCCGGACGACCAAATCGCACGCGGGGCTTATATCGTTGAAGGATTAGGGCATTGCGGAACTTGTCATACGCCGCGCGCGATTACGCTGCAAGAGAAAGGTCTGGATAAACGCGTTCCGACCTATTTGGCTGGCGGTCAGATTATCGATGGCTGGTTTACACCAAGTCTGCATAATGACACTAGCGGCTTAGAAAACTGGACAGCAAAAGATATTGCCGCCACATTGCAATTCGGTCGCAATGACAAATCAGTGGTTATCGGCAAGCCGATGAATGATGTAGTGGAATACAGTAGTTCACAGTGGACAGAGCGCGATCGTCAGGCTGTTGCTGCCTATCTGAAATCATTACCCATTACCAATCCTGAAATCTCGTCATCTGGCGTTACTGCTACAAATAAAGAATCCATCAGTCAAAAAACTGATGTTGCATTCCTGTATCAAACCTCGTGTGCTTCATGTCACGGTGTTCAGGGGGAAGGGAAAAGTCAGATATTCCCTGCTCTCGCGGGAAACAATACCGTGCTATCACCGAATCCGCAGACATTCATTCGGCTGGTATTAGAGGGCTACGATGTTCCCGTGTTCGATACCAATCTTTTACCAATGAGAATGCCGCATTTCCATGATCGATTAACCGATCAGCAAATTGCCGACATTATCACGTATACACGCAATAGTTGGGGGAATCAGGCATCGGCGGTGAGTGCCGAGCAGGTGAAGTTAGGTAGAGATCAGCTTAACGACAAATGATGAACTGATTTACTAAGGGCAACCGTAACGATTGCCCTTACTGCTAATTATTCGCAGTGCGGATCAACTAAAATGATCAAATCCACGTCCGATAAACTCCGCGGGTTTATCGCCATCAAGCAATTGTAAACCACCGTTGGCGGTAATTTGCCCGATGCAGTGATAGGGAACGCCTAAGCCTGAAAGGATAGTATTCAGTGCGCCACGATTGTCTTCCGGTACAGTAAAGCACAGTTCATAATCTTCACCGCCGGTTAATGCCCAGCGAATTGCTTGTTCGCGGCTGCAACTGGCGCTTAATGCCTCAGAGAAAACGAAGCGATCGAGATAGACTTTCGCACCGCACCCGCTGGCAGTCAGAATATGACCAAGATCGGAAATTAAGCCATCAGATATATCAATCGCTGACGTTGCCAGTTGGCGCATTCCTTGTCCCATCAGAATGCGCGGCTGCGGACGCAAATGGCGTTGAAGCAGGTAATCACGCATGGTTTGATCGTCTACCGTGAGCTGATTTTGCAAAATCGCCAGACCTGCTGCGCTGTCACCGAGATAACCCGTCACATAAATCCAGTTACCCGCTTTTGCGCCGCTGCGCGTTAACTCTTTATCGATCGGCACCCAACCATTGATAGTTAGCGTCAAACTCAAAGGTCCTTTGGTGGTATCGCCGCCAATAAGCTGCATTCCGTAATAATCCAGCAGTTGGAAAAAGCTGTCGCTAAAGGCTTCCAGCCATGTTTCATTAATTTCCGGCAAAGTTAATGCCAGTGAAACCCATGCAGGATCTGCGCCCATTGCCGCTAAATCGCTTAAATTTACAGCAAGAGATTTATAACCTAAATCAGCAGGATCAATATCAGGAAGAAAATGAATACCGGAAACTAAGGTATCGGTGCTAATGGCAAGATACTGCTTTTGGGACGGGACTAACAAGGCACAGTCATCGCCAATACCTAACCGGACGTCTTTACGCACATTGCCCTGACGTTTGAAATAGCGGGCAATAACGTCAAATTCACCACAGGACATAACTGCAATACTCCAGACTTACTTAGAAATAGGGCTGGCAATAAATGCCAGCCCTATGACCTTTTTTACCTTTTATCTTTCGAGAGACCAGTCGGTCGCAGCTCGAAGTCTATTAGATAATAGTTTTGTGATCAAAAATCTATCTGTATATCGATGTTACTGCTTGGCATTACGTACACGTAAACGGGGAACAATTTTATCCAGAACACCATTAACAAACTTGTGGCTGTCTTCTGCACCAAATGTTTTGGCTAATTCAATCGCTTCGTTGATGACAACTTTATAAGGCACATCTTCGCGTTTGCTTAATTCATAAACTGCAACACGTAAAATGGCTCTTTCGATTTGCCCTAACTCATCTAAAGTACGAGACAGATAAGGCGACATCAGCTTATCCAGTTCACCAGCATTTATTGCCGCGCCAGAAAAAAGCTCACGGAAATAAGTTACATCAACGTCTTTGACGTCCTGTTCCGTCAGAAATTCTAATTCAACATCGGCAATATCATTTTTAGATAATTGCCAAGAGTAGAGCGCCTGAACGGCGCACTCGCGGGCGCGGCGGCGAGCTGAAGGTTTCACGAAATTCCCCTTAGACCTTAGACAGACAATCAATAGTTATTCAGTATGAAATTTCACACTTACGCTTTGATCGCCTTAATTACATTAATCATTTCTAACGCAGTTATCGCGGCTTCAGCGCCTTTGTTACCAGCTTTAGTGCCAGCACGTTCGATAGCTTGCTCAATATTTTCAGTGGTCAATACACCAAAAGCGACCGGAATTTGGCTGTTCATTGCAACGCCTGACAGACCGGAGCTGCTTTCACCAGCAACATATTCAAAATGCGCTGTACCACCGCGAATCACCGTACCTAAAGCAACAACAGCATCATAACGACCAGTATCAGCCAAAGTACGAGTCGCTAACGGCAGCTCATAAGCGCCCGGCACCCATACAACCGTAATGTTGGCATCAGAAACCTGACCAATACGTTTTAACGCATCAACTGCACCGCTCAACAGACTATCGTTGATGAAACTGTTAAAACGCGCGATAACAATAGCAACACGGGCTTCTGGTGCTGCAACAATACCTTCAATAACGTTCATAAAAGTATACCTTTGGTTTCTTGATTCATTAACCCGATGAGGGTGCGGATTCTATCATATTCTTTTGGCTACCGCGCTGCGGATTTACGCGCAGCCAACAATTAGTATCACTGGAAGTATTGTTAACTGCGCGGCTGTAAGCGTAAACGCAAATCATCACCAATTTGCTGCACATCATGCAATGTAAACTGCGGCGCTTGAGATAACTGATCAATTCCAGCGAACTTACACAATCCCCTTGCGTTATCGCCCAATAATTTTGGCGCGAGATACAACACTAATTCATCAACCAACCCTGCTTGTAACAATGCTCCGGCAATAGTTGCTCCGGCTTCTGTCCAGATAGTATTAATCTGCCGCCGACCAAGCTGCATCATTAATACTACCAGATCGATCGCGCCGTTATGTTCAGGGATAATCAACTGCTCGACATTCGGTTGCCAGTTCTCATCACCTTTTTGGCTGCGTACCAACAAAATATCACCTGACAGTGAAAACAGTTTTAAATCAGGCGTTAAGCGATTATGAGCATCAAGAATAATTCGCACAGGCTGGCGCAATTTATCTTCGGGATAAAACGCCTGCACACGATTATCCAGCTCCGACCAACGCACATTTAACGAGGGATTATCTGCCAGCACGGTTGCGCTGGTGCTTAAAATTGCAGAGCTTTGCGCGCGGAACTGCTGTACATCACGGCGAGAATCAGCGCCAGTGATCCACTGGCTTTCTCCTGATGCCATTGCAGTTTTACCGTCCAGCGAAGCAGCTAACTTCAGTTGCAGATAAGGGAAACCGGTACGCATACGCTTAAAGAAACCGCGATTCACCGCTTCGGCTTCTGCCATCATCAAGCCATGTTCGACGTTGATACCCGCTTGCTGTAAACGATATAAACCGCGACCGGCAACTTCGGGATTGGGATCTTGCATCGCCGCGACAACGCGCGCGATACCTGCATTAATCAGCGCATCAGCGCAAGGCGGCGTGCGCCCGTGATGGCTGCAAGGCTCCAGCGTTACATAAGCCGTTGCGCCTTTTGCCAGCTCGCCCGCCATACGCAGCGCATGAACTTCGGCATGAGGTTCACCAGCTTTTTGATGATAACCTTCGCCAACAATCACGCCATCACGCACGATCACGCAACCGACATTTGGATTAGGTGTGGTAGTAAAACGCCCCATGCGCGCCAGCTCCAGCGCACGCGCCATAAATTTAGCATCAGTTTGCATAGCGTTTTAATCCTGTAATTTAGCGATCTCTTCGCCAAATTCACGAATATCTTCAAAACTGCGGTAAACCGAAGCAAAACGGATATAAGCCACTTTATCCAGTTTTTTCAACGCTTCCATCACCAAATTTCCCACCATCGACGCCTGTACTTCGCGTTCTCCGGTCGCTCGTAATTGAGATTCAATATGACTGATCGCCATTTCAATATCATCAGAACTTACCGGACGTTTTTCCAATGCTTTTAACATTCCGCGCCGTAATTTTTCTTCATCAAACGGTTCTCGAATTTCGTTGCTTTTGATAATGCGCGGCATCACCAGTTCAGCGACTTCAAACGTTGTAAATCGTTCATTACAGAGCAAACACTGGCGGCGGCGGCGAACTTGCGTACCCTCGCCAACCAAACGCGAGTCAATCACTTTGGTATCAACAGCAGCGCAAAATGGACAGTGCATAAAATCTCCTGAAAAATTTCCAAGTAAAAAGCACAATGGTGAATCGTAGAACCGCCATTCTAAACGGCTATACAAAATTGTGATATACCCGCAATACACAGAAACAAGGTATTTCAGGATAATTGATATGATTATTCCTGTTTTACAGAGATTATAGCAGCAGACTATGTTCCCATATTAAGATTAGGATCTGTTCAAACTAGATATTTACTTGATGATTTTGAGGTTCTACCCAGCGTTTATGAACCCACAGCGATAGTAATAAAATAGCACCGCCGACTACGGTTTTCCCCCATTCTGGTTGTTCTTGCCAAATCACTAAATTTACTAATAATCCCATTGGAATCATTGCATTATTCATAATTGCCAGCGTTCCGGCATCAACCTTGCTCGCGCCATAATTCCACAGAAAATAACCTAAACCGGAAGCGACTAAACCTAACCAAACCAAGATTCCCCATTGCGTCAATGTCGTTGGTAACTTCTGACTATCACCAAGCAGCAGCCATGCGGTAACAGCGACACATAACGCACCTAAATAAAATAGTGCACTGCTCTGTTTTGGCGGCAGCGGATATAGCTCCATCGCCCGTTTATATCCCACCTGCCCCAACGCAAAAAAGATATTAGCAATTTGGATAATCAACATACCAAACCAAAAATTCTCTCTGGGGTGGCTAAAATTGATCACGCCTGCGCCAACCACTGCCAATAATGCGCTAAACAAATAGCCCCAACGTAACGGCTGGCGGCGTAGCAGATCATAAATCAAGGTAATATAAATGGGCATGGTAATACCAAACAGCAGCACCTCCGGTACGCTGAGATACAAAAAAGATTGATAATAAAACAGATACATAATCCCTAACTGGCAAGCGCCTGCTACCATAAACGCTAATATTGGTTTCAGCGTTATGTTGCGAAATGGAATAAAGGGAACAAACAGCAATGAAGCTAATGCCACGCGCATTAAAATAGAAAACCAAGCATCAACTTGCCCTGCGAGATAAACACCAATCAGGCTAAAAGAAAACGACCAAATCACTGTGCTAATAATAAGAAACGGCATAACTGCTCCAAAAAATAAATAGAAAAATCAGCCAAAAACCACATCAGGGCGGGATACCGCTTCGGCGATAGCATGAGTTAATCGGCATAGCTGCTCCGATTCGATAACAAAAGGCGGCATCAGATAGATTAATTTGCCGAATGGTCGAATCCATACGCCTTGCCGGACAAAAAACTTTTGCAAACTCGCCATGTTCACCGGCTTCGTCATCTCTACAACACCGATCGCACCTAATACACGCACGTCCTGCACATAAGGAGATTCCGCCAAAGGTCTTAATTCTTGTTCTAATACAACAGCGATATTTTTCACCTGCTGCTGCCAGCGATTTTCTGCCAGTAAATCCAGACTGGCACAGGCAACAGCACAAGCCAGCGGATTCGCCATAAATGTCGGTCCGTGCATAAAACAGCCCGCATCACCCTGACTGATAGTTTCAGCGATATTTCGTTTAGTAATCACCGCAGATAACGTCATATAGCCGCCAGTTAACGCTTTTCCCATACACTGAATATCGGCGACAATTTGTGCATGCTGGCAGGCAAACAGTTCACCTGTCCGCCCAAAGCCTGTGGCAATTTCATCGCTGATCAGCAAAATCTGATACTCATCACATAACCGTCTGATTTGTTTTAAATAATTGACATGATAAAAACGCATACCTCCCGCCCCCTGAACAATTGGTTCAAGGATCACGGCGGCAATATCGGTATGATGTTGTTGTAACAGGCTGGAAAAATGGTTCAGACTGCTATCATTCTCATTCCATTTCGCGCCAAAAGGAATATCAACACCGCTGGCAAACAGATTATCCGGTAGAAAACCCCGATAAAGACGGTGCATTGAGTTGTGTGGATCGCAGACTGACATTGCGCCAAAAGTATCTCCGTGATAGCCATGATTCAGCGTAAGAAATTTTCTCCGCGTCTGTCCTTTCGCTTGCCAATATTGCAGCGCCATTTTCATTGCTACTTCTACCGCCACTGAGCCAGAATCCGCTAAAAACACGCATTCCAACTCATCAGCGGTGATCGCCACTAAACGGCGGCACAATTCAATTGCAGGCTGATGAGTGATGCCGCCAAACATCACATGGGACATTTTGGCTAATTGCTCACTCACAGCCTGATTAAGACGCGGGTGGTTATAGCCATGAATCGCTGCCCACCATGAGGACATGCCATCAATCAGCTTGCTGCCGTCCGTTAATTGCAGTTCTACACCGTTTGCCGATTGCACCGGATAACAGGGTAGCGGATCGACCATTGAGGTATAAGGGTGCCAGATATGTTGGCGATCGAATTCTAAATTTGTCAGCATAAGAACCTTATTGGCACAAATCATTAGTAAACCAAATTGACATAAAATTAGTTTACATATAATGTTTTTTAAAACCAATAAAATATTCAAAGGCAATGTGATGAACTCAACTAACTCTGTCGAGCGTTGGACGCAAGAACAAACACAGGCGCTATTCGATACCCCGCTGCTGGAATTAATCTTTCAAGCGCAAACCATTCACCGGCAACATTTTGATCCCCGCCAAATTCAGGTTAGCTCTTTGCTATCGATTAAAACGGGTAATTGTCCAGAGGACTGTAAATATTGCCCGCAAAGCTCACGCTATAAAACCGGGATAAATACAGAGCCTCTAATGGAAGTGGAACAAGTTTTGGCTTCGGCGCGGCGGGCGAAAGCAGCAGGTTCGAGCCGTTTTTGTATGGGCGCGGCGTGGAAAAATCCCCGTGATCGCGATCTGCCTTATCTGGAGCAAATGATTCGCGGGGTAAAAGCGTTAGGCATGGAAAGCTGTATGACACTTGGTTCTCTGACGACAACGCAAGCAGAAAAACTGGCAAAAGCAGGACTGGATTATTACAACCACAATCTGGACACTTCGCCGCAGTATTATCAAAAGATTATTACCACGCGCAGTTATCAGGAGCGGTTAGATACGCTGGATAAAGTACGGCAGGCTGGGATTAAAATCTGCTCCGGCGGCATTGTTGGCTTGGGGGAATCCGCAAATGATCGCGCGGGTTTATTAATGCAATTGGCAAATCTCGATCAGCCGCCAGAAAGTGTACCGATTAATATGCTGGTCAGAGTGGTAGGTACACCGCTGGAAAATAATCAAGCCATCGATCCCTTTGATTTTATTCGTTCTATTGCTGTCGCCAGAATAATGATGCCGAAATCTTATGTGCGCCTGTCAGCGGGCAGAGAAGAGATGAGCGAACAGACGCAAGCCATGTGCTTTATGGCTGGTGCGAATTCAATTTTCTATGGCTGCAAACTACTGACAATGCCGAACCCTGAAGAAAATAGTGATCTGAAACTATTCAGTAAATTAGGATTAAATCCTGATAAACAGCAAATTAATCAAACTCAAACCGAGCAGATGTTAAAAATAGCAAAACGCATTACCGAACCGGATACCGCGTTATATTACAATGCGGCGGATTAATGGCTGATGAACAATAACTCCACGCCAGTCTGGTTTATTACCGGCACCGATACTGATGCGGGTAAAACCATTGCCGCCCGTGCATTGCTACAAGCATTTTCCGCTACCCATTGTCGTGTAGCGGGCTATAAACCAGTTGCTTCTGGCAGTCAGCTAACGGCTGAGGGTTTGCGTAATAGTGATGCGTTGGCACTGCAATATCATTCATCGGTCAAGCTGGCATATCAGGAAGTCAATCCATTAACGCTGCAAGAACCAACTTCACCTCATATTGCCAGTCAGTTAGAACATAAGCCGATTAAAATGGAAGTACTCTCCGCAGGGCTAAATCAGTTGAAGCAAAAATCCGATATAGTGATTGTTGAGGGGGCTGGCGGTTGGTTTACGCCGCTAAATGAGTCGCAGTTTTTTTCAGATTGGGTGATACAACAACAGCCAGATGTTATTTTAGTAGTAGGAATGAAACTGGGTTGTATCAATCATGCTTTGCTAACTCAACAAGCATTGCTCAATGCGGGCGTTCATTTTAGCGGCTGGATTGCCAACGCCGTTCAACCCCAAAATCAGCATTACGATGATTATCTGGCAACGCTACGAAAAAATTTAACTGCACCGATGATTGGCGAAATTCCCTATCTGCCTGACCTGTGTTCATCTACTGCACTTGGGCAATATATTGATCTATTACGCTTGAAATAGCCATGACAACAAAGCCCTTATCAGTTAACTGATAAGGGCTTAATAATAAACACTTGCGTAATCTAGATTATCAACCAATTACGGCAGAATAGACGGCTGATCTGCGCCCTCTTTTTCCACTTTGGTTGGCAGCATGTGTTCACGTTTCACGCCAAGTTTCAGTGCCATATAAGCAGCAACCCAGATTGACGATACCGTACCTAACACGATACCGATCGCCAGTGATTCGGAGAAGCCCTTCAGCATTTCACCGCCGAAGAATAACAGACACAGCACAGCCAGTAAGGTAGTACCGGAAGTCATTAAGGTACGGTGTAATGTCTGCGTCAGCGATACGTTCATAATATCGTATGGTGAACCGCGACGAATTTTACGGAAGTTCTCACGAATACGGTCAAATACGACGATGGTATCGTTCAGAGAATAACCGATGATCGACAGCATTGATGCCACGATAGTCAGATCCACTTCGCGCTGGAACAGCGAAATAATACCGAGCGTAATCACCACGTCATGCGCCAGCGCGAATACCGCACCGGACGCCAGCCGCCATTCAAAACGAATACCGACATAGAGCAAGATACAAATCAAGCAGACGATAATCGCCATTAGCCCTGACTGAGCCAGTTCAGCACCAACGCTTGGTCCGACAAACTCAATGCGTTTAACTTCCGCGCCTTGATCTGAATTGCTATGGAGAATATCCAGCACTTTATTACTCAGCACTTCACTGTTCATACCTTCGATTGGCGCCATGCGGATCATGACATCACGGCTGCTACCGAAATTTTGTACAATTGGATCTTTAAAGCCTTGTAGATTCAGCTCATTACGGACTTTTTCCAAATCGACCGGCTGCGTCAGCTTCACTTCAATAACAGTACCGCCGGTAAAATCCAGCCCCCAGTTAAAGCCTTTCATGCCAATAATCACGAAAGAAGCGACCACCAAAATCATCGAGATAACAAAAGCCACATTACCCACACGCAGGAAGTCATAGACTCTGCGCCCGTGGTTAAGCTGCTCTACTTTATATTCCTCTGCCACAACCGACTCCTTAAATAGACAGCTTGGTTACACGTTTGCCGCCATACACCAGATTTACAATGGCGCGAGTACCAACAATCGCAGTGAACATGGAAGTCAATACACCGATAGACAGCGTAATGGCAAAGCCTTTAATCGAACCGGTACCGACCGCATACAAAATCACGGCAGTAATCAGTGTGGTTAAGTTGGCATCTAAAATACTGCTGAATGCACCTTTATATCCTTCACTGATCGCTTGCTGTACACTGCGCCCGTTTTGCAGTTCTTCTTTGATACGTTCGTTGATCAGTACGTTAGCATCAACCGCCATACCAACTGTCAGCACAATACCGGCAATACCCGGCATACTTAGTGTTGCCCCCGGCAACAGCGACATACAGCCGACAATCAAGATGACGTTAACCAGCAGAGCCAGACTCGCCAGTACACCAAAGAATTTATAGACGATCAGCATAAACAGCGCGGAAACCATCAGCCCCCAGAAACAGGCTTCCAGACCTTGCGTGATATTCTGCTGTCCCATTGACGGTCCGATCGTCCGTTCTTCCACGATTTGAATCGGTGCGATCAGTGCACCAGCACGCAGCAGTAAAGAAAGCTGACGAGCTTCAGCAGGGCTATCAATACCGGTAATGCGGAAACTGTTACCCAAACGAGACTGGATTGTCGCAACGTTAATCACTTCTTCTTGTTTCTCAAGAAGAGATTTGCCGTGCTCATCTTTCTTACCGCTGTCTTTATATTCCACAAACAGCGTCGCCATATTTTTACCGATGCTGTCTTTGGTGAAATCAGCCATGATATTACCGCCAGCGCTATCCAGAGAGATATTCACCTGCGGACGCCCATACTCATCAGCGCTGGAAGTCGAGTCAGTAATATGATCACCGGTCAGTACCACTTTCTTAAACAGTACCACTGGTGCACCGTCGCGGCGGTATTTCACTTCGGACTTGCTGCGATCACGACCACGCAGTACCGATGCAGCATCAATCGAGGTATTCACCAAACGGAATTCCAGCGTTGCTGTCGCACCCAAAATTTCTTTGGCACGCGCGGTGTCTTGAATACCTGGTAACTCAACAACGATACGATCAGCACCTTGACGTTGTACCACAGGTTCAGCAACACCCAATTGGTTCACACGATTACGCAGAATATTAATGTTCTGCTGCACCGCATATTCACGCGCTTCCGTTAAACGTTCAGCGGTCATTACCGTTGTAAAGCTGTTATTGGCACCAGAAGTGATGATCAGATCACGGTGACGCGGAGCGAGATAATCAATAGCTTTCGTGCGAGCATCAGAATCAGCAAAACGCACTTCAACACCAAAGTCATTGCTTTTAATCACTTCGCTATAAGGAATGCCCTGCGTGCGTAATTCGCTTTCGATGGAATCTTGCGTCTGCTCTTGCAGTTTGGACATTGCAGTGTCCATATCAATTTCCATCAGGAAGTGCACACCGCCGCGCAAGTCTAAGCCGAGTTTCATCGGCTCTGCACCGATCGCTTGTAACCAGGCAGGTGTAGCAGGAGCAAGATTTAATGCGATAACAAATTTATCGCCTAAAGATTCGGTCAGTGTTTCTCTGGCGCGAAGTTGAACGTCAGTATTATCAAACCGAACCAGCAAAGAGCCATTCTCTTCCAGCACAGCCGATTTGATTGCAATATTCTGTTGTTTCAGTGCATCTTCAACCTGACCCAGCGTAGCATTACTGGTTGCGGCACCGCGCACACCTGTAATTTGAATCGCCGGGTCCTCACCATAAAGGTTGGGAAGTGCATAAAGCAAACTGATGCCGATCACAACGATCAGCATCAGATACTTCCATAAAGGATAACGGTTTAACACAGTAGTTTCCCTTCGGGAAAAGCAAAAAACATAGCGCAATACCCTGACGGGTATATACCCAGTAGATTTCGAGATGCAGTCAACCGGCAAACAAAATCCGAAATCACTTAATTAAATTAAGTGATTTCGGTGGAAAAGCGCCGCCAGCTCGCCTGCATCTTGAATGATGAACGGTATAAATTAAAGCGCTTTCATTGTGCCTTTAGGCAGTACCGCAGCAACGAAATCACGTTTAATCGTAACTTCGTTATTTTCATTCAATGCGATAACAATGTAGCCAGTGTCAGATACTTTAGTCACACGACCAACTAAACCGCCATTCGTTAAAACTTCATCACCTTTAGTGATAGAGTTCATCAGCGTCGCATGGCTTTTAGCGCGTTTTTGTTGTGGACGCAGGATCATGAAATAGAAAATCAGACCGAACACAACCAACATGATGACTAAAGAGTATGGACTACCCTGAGATGGAGCACCGGCTGAAGCCACAGCGTCAGAAATAAAAAGACTCATTAACGAAATTCCTCGATTGTTATGTGTGAATTACTATACGTGCATTACTATATGTAAATTACTTAGCTAAAGGCGGAACAATTTTACCTATCCGCCCATAAAAATCAGCAACAAAGTGCTCTAATGTACCCTGCTCAATGGCACTTCGTAAACCCGCCATTAAACGCTGATAATATCTCAGGTTATGAATGGTATTTAATCGCGCACCTAAAATCTCATTGCAGCGGTCAAGATGATGCAAATAAGCCCGACTATAGTTGCGGCAAGTATAGCAATCGCAATGTTCATCAAGGGCAGAAGTATCATCTTTGTACTTGGCGTTACGGATTTTAACCACTCCATCGGTAACAAACAAATGCCCATTGCGTGCATTGCGTGTTGGCATCACACAATCGAACATATCTATACCGCGCCGGACACCTTCAACCAGATCCTCCGGCTTACCAACGCCCATCAAGTAACGCGGTTTATCTTCGGGGATCTGCGGGCAAACATGTTCCAAAATACGGTGCATATCTTCTTTTGGTTCACCGACCGCTAAACCGCCGACAGCGTAACCGTCAAATCCAATATCTACCAGCCCTTTTACTGAAACGTCGCGTAAATCTTCATAAACGCTGCCCTGAATAATGCCAAACAACGCATTGTTATTATTCAGTTCATCAAAACGATCACGACTGCGTTTCGCCCAGCGCAAAGACATTTCCATTGAACGTTTAGCATAATCCCAGTCTGATGGATACGGCGTACATTCATCGAAAATCATCACGATGTCAGAACCAAGATCGTATTGAATTTCCATTGATTTTTCAGGGCTGAGGAAAATAGCATCGCCATTGATCGGATTACGGAACGACACACCCTCTTCGGTAATTTTACGAATATCGCCTAAGCTGAATACCTGAAAACCGCCGGAATCTGTCAGGATTGGACCATGCCAGTTCATAAAGTCATGCAGATCGCCATGCTTACGCATCACTTCCTGACCTGGACGCAGCCATAAATGAAAAGTGTTGCCCAGAATGATCTGCGCGCCAGTCTCTTTCACCTCTTCCGGTGTCATGCCTTTTACTGTACCGTAAGTACCGACTGGCATAAACACAGGCGTTTCCACAACACCGCGTTCAAAAACTAAACGTCCGCGTCTTGCGCGTCCATCTTTGGTCTGTAATTCAAACTTCACTTAAACCTCCGCCACCAGATAGACAGTCTGGAGCTTGCGCCGATAATAATAAAAGAATAATTAATTCTCTCCGGGAATTTCATTCACTGCTTGCGGATTGCGAGTAATAAACATCGCATCACCGTAACTAAAGAAACGATACTGTTTTTCCACCGCATGATGATAGGCATTCATGGTGTTGCGATAACCAGCAAATGCGGATACCAGCATGATCAAAGTTGATTCCGGCAGGTGAAAATTAGTAATCAACGTATCGATAATTTTGAACTGATAGCCCGGATAGATAAAGATACTGGTATCACCGAAAAATGGCTCGATCAGATCTTGTTTTGCCGCTTGCGCGGCGCTTTCCAGCGATCTTACCGAAGTCGTTCCCACTGCAACAACTCTATTACCGCGCGCTTTACATGCCAGAACCGCATCAACTACATCTTGCGGTACTTCGGCGTATTCGGCGTGCATTACATGCTGCTGAATATCATCAACACGCACAGGCTGGAATGTTCCTGCGCCGACATGCAGCGTGACAAACGCCATTTCTATGCCTTTGTCGTGTAATGCCTGTAACAGCGGTTCATCAAAATGCAAACCTGCTGTTGGTGCAGCTACCGCCCCAAGACGCTCACTGTATACCGTTTGATATAATTCGCGATCAGCATCTTCATCAGGGCGATCAATATACGGCGGTAATGGAATATGCCCTGCGGCATCGAGAATCGCCAGCACATCGCGCCCATCGTCGAAACGCAGCTCAAACAGCGCATCATGACGCGCTACCATAGTTGCGGAAATAGATTCATCATCGCCTAACAACAATTCAGCGCCGGATTTTGGCGCTTTAGACGCACGAACATGCGCCAGAACGCGCTTATCATCTAACACGCGCTCTACTAATACTTCAATTTTACCGCCGCTGGCTTTTTTACCGAATAAACGCGCAGGGATCACGCGAGTATTGTTAAATACCAGCAGATCTCCGGCTTCCAGTTTATTGACAACATCGGTAAAAACATCATCGGATAACGAACCACTCACGCCATCTAAGGAAAGCAGACGGCAAGCGCTGCGTTTTGCTTGCGGATAACGGGCAATTAACGATTCAGGGAGTTCAAATGAAAAATCAGTAACGCGCATGGGTTTTCAAATCTCAAAAAATAAGCGGTCTAGTCTAGTGCCACTCCGGTAAGGCTGCAACCTATATGCAGCCGATAAGTCAATAAACCTATACCCAAGAGCTTTCAAATTGTAGGAATATAAGAAAACAGACAATTTTATATCAACCAGAACTTGATATTATTACAATAGATTTCAATTAATTATATGGTTTTCATGTAGGAACAGCAATCTGCGCCAGTAAACCCGCCGCGTTGTTTATACGGGCGACAAATTATTCAATCTATTATTCTTACCATTTCCTTATCCAAATCTGAGGTTATATTATAATCATGCTATGAACTTTCTTGCTCACCTTCATTTAGCTTCGCTGGCTGACAGCTCTCTGCTGGGAAACCTAATGGCAGATTTTGTACGTGGTAATCCGAACGCGGATTATCCGCCGGAGATTGTCAGCGGTATTATGCTGCATCGCCGTATTGATAAGCTCACGGATAATCTGACGCAAGTTAAACAGGCGCGGCATTTATTCAGTCAGGTGCATTATCGCGTCGCCCCGATCGCCCTTGATGTGCTGTGGGATCATTTCCTCTCCCGTTATTGGGCGCAATTTGAAGCGCAAGTATCATTAACGAACTTCATTACGCAAGCTCACGATAGTATTGTTCCCTACTTATCATCAACGCCGGAGAGCTTTCAGCATCTCAATCAGTACATCTGGAAAGAGCGCTGGTTAGTGCGTTATGCGGAGTTACCATTTATTGCCAATACGTTAAACAATATGGCGATCCGACGACCGAAACTGAGCACGTTATCCTCTTGCATTGAAGATATAGAACGGCATTATCCGCTATTTGAACAAATATTTATGCAATTTTACCCATTGATGATGCAGCAAGCGAAAGCAAAGAATTTATAATTAATTCAGTCAACTAGCACTTCAAAGCAAAGTAAGTTAATACCGGATACTTTTATAAGCGTATAATGTTAGCGTTATGTTTATTTATTGTAATAAATAAAATATCCAGCCATAGATGGAGGCTATCTCATCAATTGGTCTATCCTTTTGGAGAACGCTTCTCAACTGCCTATACTGAGTCACAAATTTAGTTCGGCTTACTCATCAATATAATCAACAGGAGAATTATTATGGTACTGGTTACTCGCCAAGCCCCTGACTTTACCGCTGCGGCTGTTCTTGGTAACGGTGAAATCGTTAACAATTTCAACCTGAAAAAACATTTGAACGGCAAACCTGCGGTTCTGTTCTTCTGGCCAATGGACTTCACTTTTGTATGTCCTTCTGAACTGATCGCTTTCGATCACCGTTACGCTGAATTCCAAAAACGCGGCGTTGAAGTTGTCGGCGTTTCTTTCGACTCTGAATTCGTACACAACGCATGGCGTAAAACACCGATCGACAACGGCGGTATCGGTGAAGTGAAATACGCAATGGTTGCTGACGTTAAACGTGAAATCCAACAAGCATACGGTATTGAACACCCAACCGAAGGCGTTGCATTACGCGGTTCTTTCCTGATCGACAAAAACGGCGTTGTGCGTCATCAGGTCGTTAACGATCTGCCATTAGGTCGTAACATCGATGAAATGCTGCGTATGGTTGATGCCCTGCAATTCCACGAAGAACACGGTGAAGTTTGCCCTGCTCAATGGGAAAAAGGTAAAGAAGGTATGAAAGATTCACCGGAAGGTGTTGCTAAGTACCTGACTCAAAACGCCGCTAAACTGTAAGTTTAAGCATTTTAGTTGAAAAAAGAGCCGCAATCGCGGCTTTTTTTTATGGCATCTTTTAATAAATTATTCAGATAAGAAATTATATTATTACGATAAATTTCAAATCATTATGCAATTTTCCGTAGGGGCGGCAACCTGCCGCCCGTAAAACCACCGCGACAGATTGTCTGTCCTTACAAATTATTATCAATTTATTACTCTTGCCATTTCTTTATCTAAACCAGAGGTGAATAAAGTTAGGCTATTTACTCTCAACTTGATTTTTCTTACCAAGCCCGAACAAATAATAAGCACCAACCATCAAGATAATCCACGCAAAACCAACGTACAGCGAAACGCGTGTAGTTGGGAAGTAGCCGATTAAGCCGATAATACCAAACAGGAAGATCAGCGCGATCGCCGAAGTTGTTGTACCTCCGCGCAGCGGGAAGTCCAGTTTGCTGGCTTCTTCTGCGGTGATTTTACGACGGAAGCCAATCTGCGCCAGCAGGATCATAATCCATACCCAAACTGTGGCAAATGTTGCCAACGAAGCAATAATGACAAACACATCTTCTGGAATAATGTAGTTCAGGTACGCTGCAAACAGCAGACCAACCATCATAAACAGTACCGTTACCCACGGCACACCGCGTCGGGAAATCTTGGTAAAGACTTTTGGTGCTTGCCCTTGTTCTGCCAGACCAAACAGCATACGACCAACGCCGAATACATCGCTGTTAATCGCCGACAATGAAGCGGTGATCACCACAAAGTTCAGAATACCTGCTGCCGCTTTAATGCCTAAATTCTCAAATGTCAGCACGAACGGGCTACCGTGTGTACCAACTTGATCCCATGGATAGATAGACATAATGACAAACAGCGTTCCTACATAGAACAGTAGAATACGGAATGGTACAGAGTTGATCGCTTTTGGAATGGTTTTGCGCGGATCTTCTGCTTCCCCAGCGGTAATACCGATAATTTCGATACCACCGTAAGAGAACATCACCATTTGCAGTGATAACACCATACCGATAAAGCCATGAGCAAAGAAACCGACGTTTGTCCATAGATTATGAATACCGGTCGGTTCGCCCTGATGACCAAAGCCCCAAACGATAATACCGATACCTGCCAAAATCATAATGATAATGGTGGCAACTTTGATAAACGATAACCAAAATTCCAGCTCACCAAATACGCGGACTTGAACCAGATTAATCGCACCGATAATCAATACGATGCTAAATACCCAGATCCACAGTTCGACATTCGGAAACCAGAAACTCATATACAAGCCGAACGCGGTAACGTCAGCAATGGCAACGATGAGGATCTCAAAACAGTATGTCCAGCCGGTGATATAACCGGCTAACGGTCCTAAATAATCCTGTGCATAACGAGAGAACGAGCCTGCTTGCGGGTTATGTACTGACATTTCGCCCAACGCACGCATAATGATAAAGGCAAAAATGCCGCCAATCATATACGCTAACAACACACTAGGACCTGCCATTTGTATTGCACTGGCAGAACCGTAAAACAGTCCGGTGCCGATGGCTGAACCGAGTGCCATAAAACGAATATGCCGGGCTGTTAATCCCCGTTTAAGCTTATTTGTTTGTTTTTCCATGCCTGAATACTCATATTTATTGTTATTTCTCCGCAGATATTAATTACTGCGACATATTAAAGATCAACCTTACTGCATTTTGGCTGCACCATGAGGCAAAGGCATAAATCTATCGATAATCCCTGCAATCACCAATACAAATAACGCCAGAAACAACCATGCAAGTCCCTGCTCTGCACCGGGCAAGCGATTAACCCAAGCGGGTAAAATATTTACCAGCGCAGAGACTTTAATACCACTCAAAATACTAGCCGCTGATGTTACCAGCATTATGGGGATCATAATACGACTTTCATTACGTCAAAAGCGACTGGTAAAACTCAGCACCGCCAGCGCGATACACGGAGGGTAAATCGCATTTAATAGCGGAATTGAGAACTGGATTAAATGATTCAAGCGCAGGTCAAATGATATTTTTATGATGAAGTGTTCAACAACGGCGCTAATTAGACACAATAACGAAGATAAAAAATGCCTCTTTCAGGTAATCATGAAATAATTAACTAAATAAATATGATATATCCACTTTAAAAACAAAAATTACAGAATAAAAATCTAATAATTGAGTTAAAAAGAGATTTGTTTTGTATTGGCAAAAATGCTTAATCTTATGATTAAAATAATCAGAGGACACATTATGAAACAAAACATCGAAACCCTAAGTCAGGCGGTCATTATCGGCATTATTGACAGCCAATTCGGCGCACTTGCTGCATGGCTGGACGAGGATAATCACCTGCTTCGCCTCTCCTTTCATGCAGAAGAAGATCTACAATTGGCGGCAGAAAACGGTGTCGCGCGCGATGATCAAAAAGTTGTATTAATTGCCCGACAAATTGATGAATATCAGCAGGGAAAACGAACCCAGTTTGATATACCGCTCAAACTCAGCGGCACACCATTCCAAATGAAAGTCTGGCAAGAACTTCGCAACATTCCGTTTGGTGAGACGATTAGCTATGGCACACTAGCGAACCGGATCGGTAACCCCAATGCGTCACGCGCGGTAGGCGGAGCTAATGGTTGCAACCCGATTAGCGTGATTATCCCTTGCCATCGCGTGATCGGCGCAAATGGTTCGTTAACCGGTTATGAGGGTGGAGTACCGATCAAAGAGAAGTTATTAGCATTTGAGAAACGCAGTAAATAAGGCAGCCAACTTTTATGACGAAAACATTACTGCTCTTTGTGGCGACTGCATTGTCCGAAATTATCGGCTGTTTCCTGCCTTATTTATGGCTGAGAAAGTCTGCATCAATTTGGATACTGCTCCCCGCTGCTGGCAGTTTAGCGCTGTTTGTCTGGCTGCTGAGTTTACACCCCGCAGCCAGCGGGCGCGTTTATGCTGCTTATGGCGGGATCTATATTGCTACCGCGCTGGTTTGGTTAAGAGTAGTTGATGGCATTAAATTATCGATATATGACTGGCTGGGTGCAGCGATCGTGCTGATTGGGGCATTGATCATTATTAGCGGCTGGCGAAACTGATTTTAATTGGGGAAGAGAAACTCTTCCCTGATATATTTTACAACTTCTTCAACATCAACACTTCACAAGCGTGATGCCCTGTATTACCTATTCGTTGTGTAACATACTCAAAACCAAGCACTTCATACAGTTTCAGCGCTTCTTTTAATACGCCGGTCGTTTCCAGATAGCAATAGTCATATCCCGCTTCACGAGCAAATGCCAACGCCTCAACCACCATGCGCCGAGCGATACCCTTTCCGCGAATCGATGGTAAAAAGAACAATTTTTGCAATTCACAATAACCCGACTGGATCGGCGCAATACCAACACCGCCGGAAACCACTCCGTCCAGCTCAACCACCCAGTAATGACTGCCTTGCTGTTGATAAGCGTCAAAAAGATGATGCAGCGCCGGATCTGAAAAGCTGTATCCCTCTTGCCCTAACAAGCCATACTCCTCAAACGCTTTTAAGATAATCTGCGCGAGAGCTTCATTATCTCTCACTTCAATAGCTCGAATGGTGATATTTTTTGGTAATGGTTTTAGTGATGCAGATTCCATCATTGCCGTAGTACCTCTAAACAGTGTTTTTAGTTATTGACCTAAATTAATTGATGTGATCTCACAAAGCAATTTTTAGCTCAAAATTCGCTATAACAGAAATGTCCCACATCGTTGTTATTCCTGAGAGGTATACATTCATTATGCCAGATACCGCGCAACTGCTCGCTTTTTCCATTCTATCTCTTGGCATGGCATTAACGCCTGGTCCGAATATGTTGTATCTGGTATCGCGCTCACTTTCGCAAGGACGAACTGCCGGATTAATTTCGCTGCTAGGTGTTTCTCTTGGTTATGTTTTATATATGCTGTGCGCGGCGTTTGGCATCAGCGCATTAATGCTGGCTGTACCTTATGCTTATGAAACGCTCTGCTTTGGCGGCATGGTTTATCTGTTGTATCTCGCATGGCAGGCGATTAAACCTGGCGGACGATCACCATTCCAAGTGAAAAATTTGCCGAAAGACAGTAATAAAAAGCTATTTATCATGGGATTGATTACCAACCTGCTCAATCCCAAAATCGCCATTATGTATTTGTCTCTGCTACCGCAATTTATTACGCCGAATCATGGCAGCGTATTAACACAATCACTGATTTTGGGTGCAATTCAAATCGTTACCGCTATCACAATCAATGCAATTATTGCCATTATGGCTGGTTCAATAGCCAGTTTTCTCACCGGCAGACCGGCGTGGATACTGGTTCAGCGCTGGATTATGGGAACGGTGTTAGCAGGGCTGGCTGTGCGTATGATGTTCGAAGCCCGCAGATAGCAATAACTAAATAATTTAGCGACAAAATTTAGGCTATATTTATCGGGTTAGTTATTGGGTATAACTAACATCAGGGTTGAATAAGGAAAAGGTAAAACAATAGATTAATATATTGATAGTAAAGAATAATTTTCAGGGATAGCGACCTGTCGCCTGTATTAACAACGTAAACGCGATAGGTTCACGGGCGACAGATTGCCGCCTCTACGGAAAATGACATAATTATTTGAAATTTATTGTAAAAATATAACTTCCTATCCAAAGTTCAGGTTAACGATTGGGTATTCGATTAGAAATGGAGTGATCATGAAGAAAATTATTGCTGTCTCGCTGTTATCCTTATTTGCGTTAGCAGGCTGTAACAGTTCACCGACTGTCGGGAATTGGTATAAAGATAATGTGTCAGCACAAGAAGCCGAAAAAGACAGAATTCAGTGCGAAGCTGAAAGCAAATCCTCTGCTATCAATGTCAATTTGCAACACGATCCTGTCGGTGTTGTCGATACCGATCAAGTTATCGATAACACGCTAATTCATGAGCAGCAACAAATTGATTTAATTTGGGAATGTATGCGTGCGAAAGGATATAACAGTAATTAATTGATCAAAATACCGCCCATAACGTTATGGTGGGCGGTATTATCAGCTATGACGCAAAATTGGCGTAATATGCGGACGAGGTTTTTGTGCTGCTTGCCATAAATCATACTGCGACTGCATTCCCAACCATAACTCCGCACTAGTGTCAAGCGCTTCACTTAACCGCCAAGCCATATCCGCAGTAATACTGGCATGACCATTCATAATGCGCGATAACGTAGCACGAGTTACACCCAATGATGCTGCTGCTTGCGTAATCGAAATACCATCAAGAAATTCTCGCAATACCTCTCCAGGGTGCGCGGGATTGTGCATAATCATCATTTTTCTCTCCTGCTTTCTAATGGTAATCCTGATAATCAACAACGATGACATCAGTACCATCAAATTTAAACGTTAAACGCCAGTTTCCATTAACTGAAACTGCCCAATGTCCTTTTAAATCCGCGCCTTTTAATGGGTGAAGCTGCCATGATAGAGCCGCCATATCATCAGGCTTAGTTGCGCGATTCAACACCGTAAGTTGTAGCCGTAATTTCTTTATGTGCTTAGCCTGAATACCGGAAATAGAACCTGTTTTAAAGAAAAGCTCCAATCCTTTATGTCTGAATGATTTTATCATTTCAAGCCCTGTTGTATAGCATGACTATACAGTCATGCTGACTAAAATCAAATGGAAAATTCCGCCGTGATACATTCTGAACGACCAAGAATCTAAGCAAAATAAACAGGAATCGAATGAACAGAAAGGGAAAAAGAATATAAAAAACTACTTTATTGAATTAGATAACAACTTATTAGTATCTAATACATTTTATACAACTGACTTCGTGAACTCCGTGCAGTACAAATACCAAAACTGCACGGAGGTTTTATTGCTTGAAACTGTGCTAAATACAATCATTACCGCCGAATCAAATCGTCCCCATAACCAATCCATTTATAGGTTGTCAGGGCTTCTAATCCCATTGGTCCGCGTGCGTGGAGTTTTTGGGTGCTGACGGCGACTTCTGCGCCTAAACCAAACTGACCGCCATCGGTAAAACGAGTGCTGGCGTTAACGTACACTGCTGCTGAATCTACTTCGGTAACAAAGCGGTTGGTGTTGATCAATGAACGAGTAAGGATTGCGTCAGAATGCGCGCTGCCGTGAGTGCGGATATGCTCGATGGCTTCGTCTAATCCTGCAACTACTTTGACGTTTAAATCCAGAGAGAGCCATTCACTGTCATATTCTGCGTCCGTTACCTGAACAACATTCACTTCCGCGCCAGTGAGATACATCATCGCTTCTGGTGAAGTATGCAGCGTTACGCCGCAGCTATACATTTTTGCACCAAGTTTTGGTAAAAACTCGGCGGCAATGCTGCGATGAACCAGCAATGTTTCCAATGTATTACAAGTGCTTGGGCGTTGAGTTTTGGCATTTTCAATAATAGTTAATGCTTTATCAAAATCAGCACTTTCATCAACAAACGTATGGCAAACACCAATACCGCCGATAATTACCGGAATGGTGGCGTTCTCTTTACACAGTTTTTGCAGTGCTGCGCCGCCACGAGGAATAATCATATCCACATAGCGATCCAACGTGAGCAATTCATTAATTAATGCGCGATCAGGATTATCAATCGATTGCACCGCTGCGGCAGGTAAACCGCATTTTTGTAGTGCCTGTTGGATCACTGCCACCATCGACTGATTCGTATTTACCGTCTCTTTACCGCCGCGTAAGATCACCGCGTTGCCGGTTTTCAGGCATAACGTAGCGACATCAATGGTCACATTTGGACGCGCTTCATAAATCACGCCAACCACCCCCAACGGCACACGGCGGCGTTGCAGATTCAGTCCGTTATCCAATAACGAGCCATCGATCACCTGACCAACGGGATCAGTTAAGCGATAAACATGGCGAACATCGTTAGCGATTGAAGCTAATCGGGAGGGCGTCAATTTTAAGCGGTCGATCAGCGCATCACTTAAACCATTTTGTTTGGCGAGATCGACATCTTGTTCATTGGCAGCCAAAATAATTTTACTGTTAGCTTCCAGCGTATCCGCGATAACCACGAGCGCTTGATTTTTCTTCGCTGAATTTAACACCGCCAGTTGATAGGACGCCTGTTTTGCCGCCGCCCCCATTTGCTCTAACATCGCGCATACTCCTAATTGATGATCATATCGTCGCGGTGTACAGCAACCGGACCATATTCATAACCTAAAATCATATCTATTTGCTGGGAATGATGCCCGGCAATCATACGCATGGCATCACTATTATAACGCGCGACGCCATGAGCTAAGTCTTTGCCCGCTAAGCTCCTAATCCGGATAACTTCACCGCGCGAAAAATCACCTTTCACTTCTTTGATGCCTTTTGGCAGTAATGAACTTCCGCGTTCTGACATGGCGCTAACTGCACCATCATCAATAATAATTTCACCCGCCGGAGGTGCGCCGAAAATCCAGCGTTTGCGATTTTCCAGCGGTGTCGTTTGAGCATGGAAGCGTGTACCGACAGAAACATTATTGATCACATCACCAATCACACCTTGTTTGCTGCCTGCGGCAATCACTACTTCAATACCAGCGCGACCAGCGACATCAGCCGCTTGCAATTTGGTTGCCATACCGCCAGTTCCCAGCCCTGAAACACTGTCACCCGCCAGACCGCGCAGCGCATCATCAATACTGTCAACTTCACGGATTAATTCAGCATCAGGATTACTGCGCGGATCGGCAGTAAATAAACCGGATTGATCGGTCAGCAGCAGCAGCTTATCCGCGCCGCCGAGAATCGCCGCCAGCGCGGATAAATTATCGTTATCGCCGACTTTAATTTCCGATGTCGCTACCGCATCATTTTCATTAATAACAGGAACAATTTGATTATCTAACAAAGCCTGCATCATATCGCGGGCATTTAAAAAGCGTTCACGATCTTCCAGATCAGCGCGGGTCAGCAACATTTGCCCGATGCTAATGCCATAGATAGAAAAAAGCTGTTCCCATAATTGGATCAATCGAATCTGCCCGACCGATGCCAGCAATTGTTTAGAGGCGATCGTAGCGGGCAATTCAGGATAACCAAGATGCTCTCGTCCCGCAGCAATCGCGCCGGAAGTAACAATAATAATGCGATGCCCTAGCGCATGTTGTTGGGCGCACTGGCGAACCAATTCCACAATATGAGCGCGATTCAGGCGTTTTGAGCCGCCGGTAAGCACACTCGTTCCTAATTTGACCACCAACGTTTGGCTGTTATTCATAATTATTCTGCCGTTGAATATTAAGACGTGATTTTTGAGATAGAGCTTTATGTTTTATCAGGTGCGGCGCGTTATGCCAACAGACATAACGCGAAATATGGAGATTTAGAAAAATATTTAACCACGGGTTTGGATAAGGAAATGATGAAAATAATAGGTTAGTAGATGGATAATAACGAATAATGTGCAAGGGCGACAATCTGCCGCCCGTTGATTTCACCGTAGTTTAGCGCCATCCCTACGAAGAAATTGCGTAATAATATAACTTGTTATCCGAAGTCCAGATTATTTAGTAACGTAAGATAATCGAAAATCTCTCGCTATTTGGTGCTCACGGCATCAGCAGGTCGGAAAGTCAGTTCAATGGTCGCTAAATATTTTTCCATTTTTTGCAGAAATTCCGTCAAATTAGTATCAATTTCTTGTTTGATTTCAGCTTGTTTAATCGCTTTTACTTGCCAGTCACCGGCTTTGTTATACATGCCAATTTGAGTTTGGTAAGTAAAGCCTGCTTCATCGGCTTCAATATCCATCCACCAGCCCCAAAACTCGCGTTTATCTGGTGCTGGTTTACTGTTAACACAGACTGCTAAGCAATCGAAAAAATAGCAATTTCCTTTGCATTGAGACTCCCTGATATAAGGACCTAAGCCAACAAACGCTTTCATTAAACGACTTCTTGAGTGTCCGTTTGGTAACAGCATTATGTATTACTCCTATTTTTCCCAATTTTTGACATTTTGTGCTAAAAAGAGAGAGAAAGCTAACATAATTTTTGTTCAATCCAAGCGGTTAATTGTTCTAATCCGCGATTTAAGTTACTGACTAATGGCGTAGATGCGACATTAATTAATTTTCCATCGTTTGTTGAAGTACTAATCAGCTTAGATTCAGATATTGGACTGATAACATCTTTCTCAAAACTCACGGCACACATTGGTACAGGGCAGCGACGCCCTAACAAGCCTTGTGTTTTCAATGAATAGCGCCCTAGTTCGATATACAGTGAATTATCGCTGGTAGAATCCATTTTTAATCGGCTGGCGATAATGTCGCGGTACATCGCTGGCATCAAACGTTGGATCTCTCTATTCACAAACATTTCATGCACGATTGCGCCAACACAAGCCACACCGCGCAGACGGCGCGTTTCTAAGTATCCCAAACGTACAGCGACATTAGCGCCAAAACGCACACCTAATGCCACCACGCGTTGATCATCAATCCATGCAACTTGATTCAATTGATTAAGCACTTGACGATGCAGCAAGCTGGTATCTTCGGTCAGCGTCCATTTGGAGGAAAAACCGATAGACGGCAAATCCACACATAGCATCGCAATGCCTTTCGGCGCTAAATATTGACGAAAGAGTTGATAATAATCGTTTTGCAGATTATCCAAACCGCCGCACATCAACACCGTAGGATAAGGCGCGTTTCCGGCTTGCGGCAAATGCAGGAATCCGGTTAGCGTTCCGCCGTCAACTTTGAATTCCAGCGATTTAAGCTGATAAGGCAAATAGTTTGCCGCTTCACGGTAAGCGCGATCTGCCAATAGCTCTACTTGCTGCGCCAGTAAATCGCCGCGCAGATGCGGATAGCTGGCGATACTGAATAAGTTGCAGGCTTTCAGCCAAAGATCACCCGCTTTATCAGGATCGCTTGCGGCTATATCCAACGCTGCTTTCTGCCAACGCATTCCCTCTGTTGCCCATTCATAAATCCAGTTACCACTGCGATAACCCACAACGGTATCCAGCAGATGATCGCTGGTACGCTCATTACCAGAAGCAGCAATGCGTGCAAGAACGTCTTCAACTTCAAGAAGATCGACACCGCGCCATGCCCAAAGCGGTTTATTCATCATGCGATACCAATTTGGCTGATTTTGCCCGTCTAAAGAGATATGAGCGCTATCCGTCATCGGTACGGAACGTTTTACCAGCGTTGACGTTTCTGGCTGTTTAAACGATGGTTTAAACAGTACTTCGGAAAGATTATCTTGTGGCATAGCGGTTACTTCTGTCTCCCTAACTAACCGGAACTAGTTCAATTTTTTCGTAGAGGCGGTTGTTAACCGCCCGCCAAACTACGGTGAAACAAACGGGTGACAGATTGTCACCTTTAAAATTATTATTTATTATCAATATATTAACTTATAATTATCGCCATTTTCTTATCCAACCCTGAGATTAACTAACTTTATGGCAACGATTCTTTTAGTTTATACCTAGTACATCACTTTCTGGCTAGATTTAAGTCTTCCCGTCCGCCTATCCTTTAGTACAGTAATTTTTCATGGAAAATTAAGATCTTCTAAGATACTTTGTCAAAGATCTCATTGATGTCTATTTATCTACAAGGAAAAACATAATAAATGACTAGCAATAACAACATAACAAAAGTTGCCGATTTGTGTGATGCTCATGACAGTGAAGTTCGCATATTAGCGCCGATATTCAGTGATTTTGGCGGTAATACTAGCTTTAATGGCATCGCTGTTACTGTAAGATGTTTTGAAGATAACGCCACGCTTAAAGCCTTAACTCAAACAGCAGGAAACGGGCGCGTTCTCGTCGTTGATGGCGGAGCAAGTTCTCGCCGTGCACTGCTTGGCGATATGCTTGGTGAAAATATGGTGAAAAACGGCTGGAGCGGCGCAATTATCTACGGTTATATCCGTGATAAAGCGGAACTGGCACAACTTGCTATCGGCGTTAAAGCATTAGGCGCGTTCCCGCGCAGACCAGAGCAAAAAGCAGAAGCCATTGTTGGTCAAGCCATTGAGTTTGCCGGACAGATCATCAATGACGGCGATCATATTTACGCGGATGCTGATGGTGTGATTATTCTGAATCTGGACAATTAATTTAAAAATCGCACACAGTGGAAACTGTAGAAACGACAAAGCCCGAAATCATCGGGCTTTGTTAGATCGATCAGACGCAAAAATTAGCAATCGCCGATAGGTTTCACAAAAGTAATACCCATATCCCACGGCTGTTCAATCCAGGTATCTTGCGGAATATCGACTACATAATCATCAACCAGCGGTTTGCCAGCCGGTTTAGCGAAAATAGTCACAAAATGCGCTTTCGGATACATATCACGAATCGCTTTTGCCGTACTACCGGTATCGACTAAATCATCAATTACGATAAAGCCTTCACCGTCGCCCTCAGCACATTTGAGAATTTTCATCTCACGCTGGTTGTCGTGATCGTAACTAGAGATACAAACAGTATCCACATAACGAATACTTAACTCGCGCGCCAGTAAAGCAGCGGGAACTAAGCCGCCGCGGCTAACCGCGATAATGCCTTTCCATTGCTCTCTCGGCAGTAAACGGCGGGCAAGTTTGCGGGCTTCAATCTGCAACATGTCCCAAGTAACAACGTATTTTTCGCTCATATCAATCGAATCCCAGCCAACAGAATGTGGCTTTGCTTGTTTATTCAGGGGGAAAAAAGTTGCAGGGGATTATAAAGATGCCGTCCGATAAAAACCAGCAATTCTGACAGGAGAAAGCGATCTTGTTGGTCAAATCAAGAGCAATGTGTGCGACAGGAAAAATCACAATAATAACGTGCCGAATCACTATCGCTCCCCGCCTCGCATTGCTGAAACGATAAATATAGAAATATGAAATAGATAATTACAAAACATAAATAAATCATACAGCTTATATGTATTTAACTAAGAAATAATAGTTACCAATGAATAACAATATGTTAACAATACACTGCCACTAAGTGCAGATCTTTTATTATCTAAATTTGGAGTGCTGATGAGAACCAGATATACAAACAGAGCACAACTATTTATAGCAGCAATGATTGTTGCTTTTTTTGCCTCTGTCACGTTGATGTATGAACTTTGTATGTAGGGAACAAAAACGGGAGCCGAAGCCCCCGAATGATTTTAAGCGGATTTTAGCTTGTCACATTTTTCACTTGTCACATACTGGCAATCACATCTAAGCCAAACTCGCTACTTGTGCGTAATGTCGCGCCCTCCAGTATACGAGCAAAGTCATAAGTGACAGTTTTATTCTTAATTGCACCAGCGACACCTTTGACAATCAGGTCAGCGGCTTCTGTCCAGCCCAAATGACGGAGCATCATTTCTGCGGACAAAATCAGTGAACCCGGATTCACTTTATTCTGGCCGGCATATCCTGGTGCTGTGCCGTGCGTGGCCTCAAACAGAGCACAGTTGTCACCAATATTGGCACCCGGTGCAATGCCGATACCGCCAACCTGTGCCGCTAACGCATCGGAGATATAATCACCGTTCAGGTTCATGGTAGCGATCACGTCATACTCTTCCGGACGCAGCAGGATTTGTTGCAGGAAAGCATCGGCGATCACATCTTTGATAATAATATTTTTGCCATTCTTTGGATTTTTCAGTTTCACCCAAGGACCGCCGTCCAGCAATTCACCGCCGAACTCTTCGCGTGCCAACTGGTAGCCCCACTCTTTGAACGCGCCTTCCGTGAATTTCATGATGTTGCCTTTATGTACCAACGTCACGGAGTCACGATCATTGTCGATAGCATACTGAATCGCCGCGCGTACCAGACGTTTCGTCCCTTGTTCGGAACAAGGCTTAATGCCAATACCGCATTCTTGTGGGAAACGGATTTTCGTCACGCCCATTTCTTCTAACAGGAACTTAATGACTTTATCAGCTTCAGGAGAACCCGCTTTCCATTCCACACCCGCGTAAATATCTTCAGCATTTTCACGGAAGATCACCATATCGGTTAGCTCAGGGCGTTTAACCGGACTTGGCGTTCCCTCATAATAACGAATCGGACGTAAGCAAATGTACAAATCAAGCTGCTGACGCAGTGCCACATTTAATGAACGAATACCGCCGCCGACTGGCGTGGTTAACGGACCTTTTATTGCAACACGATAATCACGAATAAAATCCAACGTTTCTTCTGGCAGCCATACATCTTCACCGTAGACTTTTGTTGATTTTTCCCCAGTGTAGATTTCCATCCAGGAAATTTTACGTTCACCGCCATAAGCCTTTTGAACTGCTGCATCAACGACATCAAGCATAACTGGTGTAACATCAATACCAATGCCATCACCTTCAATATATGGGATGATAGGATCGTGCGGAACTTCGAGTTTGCCTTTAGCGTCAACCGTAATTTTTTTACCTATAGTCGGAACGACTACTTTGCTTACTGTACTTTCCATCAAACTCTCCTTAAAGGGCTTGTTTGTTAATTTTTTGTAAGATGCAAAGTTGATACTACGTGAATACTTTGTATCCGCCAATTAAAAATTTTTCACATATACTGCTTTTATGATTCAACACACAAAATGACATGAAAAAATTTACAACGAAGAAAAATTCCGTTCACTGGAATAGCAATAAAAAATATAAAAACCATATAAATCAAGATAATCGCAAAGTTATTTTGTTTAATAAACCCTATGATGTCTTACCGCAATTCACCGATGAAATGGGCAGAAAAACGTTAAAGGATTTTATTTCTTTAAACGGTGTTTATGCTGCCGGAAGATTAGATCGCGACAGTGAAGGTCTTTTGGTATTAACAAATGATGGCAAATTGCAAGCAAAATTAACAAATCCGCAACACAATGCTGGCAAGGTATATTTTGTTCAGGTGGAAGGCATTCCCGATGAAGCTGCATTAGAAAAATTGCGTCAGGGGATTATATTAAATGATGGAGCGACACTTCCTGCCGGAGCAGAGTTGATCCCTGAACCAGAATGGCTATGGCAACGAGATCCGCCGATTCGTGAGCGGAAATCAATTCCTACCTGTTGGCTGAAAATTACCTTATATGAGGGCAGAAACCGGCAAGTACGCAGAATGACGGCTCATGTTGGCTTCCCGACACTGCGTTTAATCCGCTACAGTTTATATCACTGGAATGTTGAGGGCTTACAGCCCGGTGAATGGAGAGAGGTCGATAATGTCTGACAGTCAGTTTAAACCGCATGTAACGATGGCTTGTGTTGTTCAGGCGGAAAATAAATTTCTGGTGGTAGAAGAGCGCGTAAATGGTTTCCCTACGCTAAACCAGCCTGCTGGTCATTTAGAAGCCGATGAAACGATTATTGAGGGCGCGCAGCGCGAGCTTTGGGAAGAAACCGGCATTCAAGCCGCACCGCAAACGTTATTGCAGATCTATCAATGGACAGCTAAAGACGGTACACCGTTTATCCGTTTTACATTTGCTATTGATTTACCAGAAATCGTCGCGACTTATCCGCACGATAGCGATATTGACTGCTGCCATTGGCTTACTGCTGATGAAATCATCAATGCCGATAATCTGCGTTCGCCATTGGTACGGGAAAGTATGCTGCGTTATCAGCAGCCAGAGCGTTATCCGTTAGCAATCATAGAAAACTTTCAGCTATAGCGAAAAAGCCGTTGTTGTAAGCGATGCACCCGCGCTGGCAACGTGCTAAAATCCGCTGCTGAGACTGATACAACCTGTATTATCTATTGTTAGTTACAACCCTTTTTAAGTCATAGTACGCGAGATTCCCATGTCAGATAACAGCCAGAAAAAAGTCATTGTCGGCATGTCCGGTGGTGTCGATTCCTCCGTTTCAGCCCATTTGCTTCAACAACAAGGCTATCAGGTGGCTGGTTTATTCATGAAAAACTGGGAAGAAGATGACTCCGACGAATACTGCTCAGCAGCAACGGATCTTGCTGATGCTCAGGCAGTTTGTGACAAACTCGGCATTGAGCTGCACACCATCAACTTCTCTGCGGAATATTGGGATAATGTATTTGAGCTGTTTCTGGCGGAATATAAAGCTGGTCGCACGCCGAACCCTGATATTCTGTGTAATAAAGAGATCAAATTTAAAGCATTTCTGGAATTTGCCGCAGAAGATTTAGGCGCGGACTATATCGCCACCGGTCACTACGTGCGCCGTCAGGATATTGACGGAAAAAGCCGCTTATTACGCGGTGTTGATGGCAATAAAGACCAAAGCTACTTTTTATATACGCTTAGCCATGAGCAAATCGCTCAGAGCTTATTCCCTGTTGGTGAGCTGGAAAAACCTGAAGTACGCCGTATTGCGGAGCAACTGGATCTCATCACTGCGAAGAAAAAAGATTCCACGGGTATCTGCTTTATCGGTGAACGTAAATTCAAAGATTTTCTGGCGCGCTATTTACCGGCACAACCCGGTGATATTGTCACCGTTGACGGCGAAACTATCGGGCGTCATGACGGCTTGATGTATCACACATTAGGTCAGCGCAAAGGTTTAGGTATTGGCGGCATGAAAGACAGCAGCGAAGAGCCGTGGTACGTGGTGGATAAAGATCTGGTGAATAATCGCTTGATCGTCGCACAGGGGCACGATCACCCTGATTTGTTCTCCAATGGTTTGATCGCGCAGCAATTACATTGGGTGGATCGCAATCCGGTCACGGAAGCCTTTCGCTGCACAGTAAAAACTCGCTATCGTCAGCAGGATATTTCTTGCACCGTGATCCCTCATGATGCAGATCGTATTGAAGTTCGTTTTGATCAGCCGGTTGCTGCGGTAACGCCTGGGCAATCTGCGGTGTTTTATCAAGGTGACGTTTGCCTTGGCGGTGGTGTTATTGAAGAGCGTCTGCGGGATTAATTGTGGCTAAAAATTTCTATGATATTACCCTCGCGCTGGCAGGCATTGCCCAGTCAGCCCGTCTGGTTCAGCAACTAGCACATGATGGTCAATGTAACAGTGATGCGCTGGCTGTTTCACTAAAAAGCATTATGGTGATCGACTCACCAACGACATTAGCAGTTTTCGGACAAGAGCATGATTTAGCGCTGGGGCTGGAAAGTTTACCAAGCGTGTTGATCAGCAATACACAGGAACTTAGCTCGGAACTCGCCCGTTATGTTCTTAGCTTGACTGTGCTGGAACGCAAGTTATCTGCCAATCATCAGGCATTAAACGAGCTTTCTATGCGTATCAGTCAGGTTGAACGCCAACTGATACATTTCGATATTGAATCCGAAACGATCATCAATTCGCTGGCAAGCATTTATGTTGATATTATCAGCGCTATCGGACCGCGTATTCAGGTGACAGGTTCGCCGGATGCCCTGCAACAGCCGTTGGTACAAGCTAAAGTCCGCGCGGCGTTACTGTCAGGGATTCGCGCCACTGTGCTTTGGCAGCAAGTCGGCGGTAGTCGCTTACAGTTTATGTTTTCTCGCGGTCGCCTGTTAAATCAGGTCAAACAAATTCTTGCTAATCGTTAAATTATTCAGACTTCAGGAGTCTTACTGATGGAATTATCTTCACTGACCGCCATTTCCCCGATCGACGGACGTTACGGCGATAAAGTCAGCGCATTGCGCGCTATTTTCAGCGAATTTGGTTTGCTGAAATTCCGCGTTAACGTGGAAGTTCGCTGGTTACAAAAACTGGCAGATTGTGCACAAATCAAAGAAGTTCCTGCTTTTAGCAAAGAAGCAAACGATTTCCTTGATAGTATTATCACCGATTTCAGCGAAATTGATGCTCAACGCATCAAAACTATCGAACGCACCACTAATCATGACGTAAAAGCCGTTGAATATTTTCTAAAAGAGCGCGTTGCTGATATTCCTGAACTGCACGCGGTATCAGAATTCATTCACTTTGCCTGTACTTCAGAAGACATCAACAATTTGTCCCATGCGCTGATGTTAGCTAATGCGCGCAGTGAAGTACTGTTACCGCAATGGCGCAAAATTATCGACGGTATCAAAGCACTGGCGGCGCAATATCGTGACATTCCGTTGCTGTCCCGCACTCACGGTCAGCCAGCAACACCAAGCACCATTGGTAAAGAGTTGGCGAATGTCGCTTATCGTATGGAACGTCAATATCGTCAACTGACGCAAGTTGAAATTCTCGGCAAAATCAACGGCGCAGTTGGTAACTATAACGCGCATATCGTGGCTTATCCCGAAGTGGACTGGCATCAGTTCAGTGAAAGTTTTGTCACCTCTTTAGGTATTAACTGGAATCCATACACCACGCAGATCGAACCGCATGATTACATCGCCGAACTGTTTGATTGTGTTGCACGTTTCAATACCATTTTGCTGGATTTCGACCGCGATATTTGGGGCTATATTTCTCTTGGTCATTTCAAGCAAAAAACAATTGCGGGTGAAATCGGCTCTTCCACTATGCCACACAAAGTTAATCCAATTGATTTTGAAAACTCAGAAGGAAATCTGGGCTTATCAAACGCGATCCTGAATCACCTTGCGGCTAAATTACCGGTTTCCCGCTGGCAACGTGATCTGACCGATTCCACTGTATTGCGTAATTTAGGTGTTGGTGTCGGCTACGCACTGATCGCTTACCAATCCACGATGAAAGGCATTAGCAAACTGGAAGTGAATGAAAGTAATTTACGTAACGAGCTGGATCATAATTGGGAAGTGTTAGCCGAGCCGATTCAAACCGTCATGCGCCGTTATGGTATCGAAAAACCTTACGAAAAGCTGAAAGAACTAACGCGCGGTAAACGAGTTACGGCTGAAGATATGCAAGTCTTTATTGATGGTCTGGAGCTGCCAGCAGCAGAAAAAGTGCGTTTAAAAGCCATGACACCAGCAAACTATATTGGTTTTGCAATTGAGTTGACGGATAAACTTAAATAAATTTATTTTATTGATTTAGAAGTAAAAAAAGGTGCTATTCATGATAGCACCTTTTTTATATTACCTAAAATGACTTAACCGGAACTTCGAACAGGAAATTATATCATTACTATAAATTTCAATAATTACATGACATTACGTAGGGGCGGCAGGTTGCCGCCCCTACAAATTATTATCAATCTATTAATTTCGCCATTTCCTTATCCAAATCTAAGGTTAACTCAGGCATTCTTTTTAAAACGATCGTGCGTTTGTTTCACCACTTCAACCAAGACTTCACTGGCTGCGCGCAGAGATTTAACCGGCAGATATTCATAAATAGAGTGGAAGTTATGAGCGCCAGTGAAAATATTCGGGCATGGTAAACCATTTTGTGACAACGCAGAGCCGTCATATCCGCCGCGCATTGGCGTAACTTTTGGTTCAATACCGCGAGAGCGATATGCCTGAACCGCAATATCAATCGGATAAGAATTTTCACCTTGCAGGCTGTTAAATACGTTGGCATAGCGATCCGCCAATACGCATTTTACGCTGCCGTCCCCCCACAAACTGGCGCAGTTTTCGGCTAATTTACCTAAAAACGCCATACGCTTTTGATAACCTTGTTCGGTGAAATCACGCACGTCCATTTTCAGTAACGTTTTAGCGCTATTACCTTGCAATTGTTTCACCCAATAATAGCCCTCACGACCATCGGTATATTCCGGCGCTTCACCGCCTGGCAACATAGCAATAAATTTGTGCGCCATCAGCAATGAGTTTTTCAATTTACCTTTTGCCGACATCGGATGAGCAGATTGACCAGTAAAAGTAATTTCCGCATCACCTGCATTCCAGTTTTCATACACCAGCTCACCAATACCGCAGCAATCGAGGGTATAAGCAAAATCCGCGCCGAATGCTTTCACATCAAATACTTTCGATCCGCGCAGACCTTGTTCTTCATCAGGAACTAAGCCAACTTTCACTGCGCCGTGTTTGATTTCTGGGTGTTGCAATAAATATTGCACCATATTAACGATAGAAGCGATGGCTGCTTTATCGTCTGCGCCCAGTAAACTTGTACCATCAGTAACGATCAATTCGTCGCCGATATATTCGCTTAATTCAGGAAATTCGCTCTGACGTAAAAAAATTTGCTGCTCTTTATTCAGGCAGAGATCACCACCCTGATAAGGCAGGATTTGTGCGTTGGTATCGGTGGTTTGTTCAGCGCTGGTATCCAGATGACCAAAAAATGCCACTGTCGGCAGCGGATAATCAACGTTAGCAGGTAAAGTCGCCGTTAATATTGCACGCTCACTGACTTTCACATCTTGCAGACCTAAAGCACGCAACTCCTCAGCGACTTTATTTGCCAGTACACGCTGTCCCTCAGATGACGGCATAATACCCGCCGCACCTTTATCACGATCAGTTGTAGTATTGATTTTTGTATAAGAAATAAAACGATCAACAATATCCATAATATTTACCTTTCACTATATTGGGTTACTTTCATTTACGTTAACACAAGGCTTATTTGGCGTGAACTGCTTTTATTTTTTAATGAGACGCTGATAAAAAAATAAAAATTTAGTGATTTTTATTTATATTTCATAAAATTAATATGAATAAAAATTATATAACAAATAATAAACATCTTTTTAAAACAGTAGAAACCAACAAATGGATCAGTGTTTTAAAATAATAATATGAAACATTTAATTAAGAATTAAA
Organism: Enterobacteriaceae bacterium; assembly: GCA_031261005.1. Classification (GTDB taxonomy): domain Bacteria; phylum Pseudomonadota; class Gammaproteobacteria; order Enterobacterales; family Enterobacteriaceae; genus JAISKF01. The sequence continues at coordinate 81,575 of JAISKF010000040.1, forward strand.
TAACTCATTTGTACGATCAACCAACAGTTAATATCCTTACAATCTGTATAGATAGTGTTTATGGTGTTAGACTCATAAGTATCGTTTTCACTTCATTTTACTGCATTCACTCATCAAAAAAACCGTGATGCAGTTTATATGTACAGGAAAGACAATGGGTTCAATTGCCGATTTATTTCAAGCACTTCTTCATCAGGATTTTAAAACTCTCGCCAATCCTGATTTGCTCTGGATGATTTATGCAATCCTGTTTGTCATTATCTTTCTGGAAAACGGTTTATTACCCACTACATTTTTGCCCGGCGATAGTTTATTGCTGCTCTCCGGCGCATTGATCGCACAAGGTTCGCTGCACTACGGGCTAACGATCCTGATACTTACCGCTGCTGCTGGTTTAGGTTGTTGGTTTAGTTATATTCAGGGGCGCTGGCTGGGAAAAACCAAAACAGTACAAGGCTGGCTGAGGAAAATCCCGCCTCACTATCATCAACGCGCTCACGATTTGTTTCAGCATCATGGTTTTTTCGCGTTACTGATTGGCCGTTTTTTGGCGTTTATACGTACTTTATTGCCGACGATCGCCGGTTTATCAGCGATGGATAGTAAACAGTTCCAGATATTCAATTGGTTAAGTGCGGTATTGTGGGTTGGTGTTATCACCAGTTTAGGTTATATGATCAGTCTGACACCAATATTTAAACGTCACGAAACCGCTGTGATGAACGGATTAATGATTTTACCTATCGCGCTGCTGATAATGGGCATCGTAGGCTCTCTGGTTATCATGCTAAAGAAAAAGAAGAAATAATTAATCTGAGATTTGGATTAGTAAATGGCGAGATTAATAATAGTTCACAGTAGTTTGGCGGGCGGCAGGTTGCCGCCCTACGAAAAAATAATATAATTTTTATCCAACCATCTGGTTAATCAGGCTATTTTAGTAATCCCAAACGTTTTATCTCGATTTTAGGGCAGCGATCCATCACCACTTTTAACCCCGCATTTTGCGCCAATGCTTCCGCCTGATAATTAATCACACCATTTTGTAACCAAAGCACTTTCACCCCAATCTTTATGGCTTGTTCTGCAATTTCATAAGCGGCATCTGAATGACGAAAAACATCAACCATATCCACAGGCTGAGGAATATCACTTAACGAGGCAAAAACCGCTTGTCCCAGCAACATTTGCCCTGCCAGTTTAGGGCTTACCGGAATCACCTCATAGCCTTGCGACAGCAAGAATGCCATCACCATATTACTGGCGCGCGCAGGATTATCACTGGCACCAACCAATGCGATAGTTTTCACTTGCTGCAATATCGCTTTTATTTCATTGTCACTCATCACCATTTTCCTCAATTTTTATATATCGCCAATAGCATGATCACTTATAGCACACCGATGACCAGCACATTAAAATTCATCAAAAGCACAGTTTTATGTTTTATCGCTTTTTTCTGTAACTGAGTTTCAGTAATCTAGAGACAATCACCATTTACATAAGGCCTCTACAGTATGCAACTGACAACACGAACAATTTCAGTACAAAAAAATATTGCATTGGTTGCTCATGACCACTGTAAACAATACCTGCTGAAATGGGCGGAAGATAATAAAAACAAGCTGGCAAAACACACGTTGTATGCCACCGGCACGACGGGTAATCTGATTCAGCGCGTTACCGAAATGCCTGTTCACAGTATGCTTAGCGGTCCAATGGGCGGCGATCAGCAGATTGGTTCCATGATCTCCGAGGGTAAAATCGATGTGCTGATTTTCTTCTGGGACCCGCTCAATGCCGTACCGCATGATCCTGATGTTAAAGCGCTGCTGCGTTTAGCCACAGTATGGAATATTCCGGTTGCGACTAATCGCGCTACCGCAGACTTGCTGATTAACTCTGGCTTGTTTGAAGACGAAATTGAAATCGCTATTCCTGATTATGATAAGTATCTGGCAGAGCGTTTGAAATAAGCGAGAAAGTTATAAAAAATTGAAGAGAAACGGGCAACCGCAACGGCTGCCCGTTTTTATATAAAATAAATTAAGGTTTACGTTTAACCGCCGCCCCAATATCTGCTAATTGCTTAACAAAAATCGATGGTGATTCGATATTTTGCAGCAGCCAGACCTGATGCTTCGCCCGCGTTAATGCCACATACAGCAATCGCCGTTCTTCGGCATAGGGGAAACTATCTGTTTGCGGCAGTAATATTTGTTCAATCACCGAGCTATTCTCAGCAGTTGGAAAGCCATCACGCCCCGAATGCAGCCCCAGCACAATCACATATTCTGCTTGCTGACCTTTACTGACGTGAATAGTCATAAACTCGATGTTTAACTTGGGCCAGCGCGTTGCGGCTTTCGCTAATATTTCCGGTTTTGTATAATGGTAACGACCTAGCAGCAATATCTTTTCGTCAGCCTTCACATAACCGCTTAATTTATCCAGTAAAGCCTCTAATTGTGTATCCGGCAGAATGGTAATCGGGTGTTTTTCACCTTTATGCAGGCTGTTGATTTTGCGTTTTATCTGAGCAGGATTTTGCTGGATATAGCGGCTGGTAATATCACTGATCCCTTGATTAAATCGATATGTTAAATTCAGCGCACATAGTTCACCGATACCAAAAATACGGTTGAAATCGGCGGTTAATGACTGTTCAGAACCGCTAAAGCGATAGATCGATTGCCAGTCATCACCGACCGCAAACAGGCTGGTCTCCGGTTGCTGGCGGCGTAAAGCATTTACCAGCGCCGCGCGCTGCGGGGAAATATCCTGAAATTCATCAACCAGAATATGACGCCACGGGCTGATAAACTTACCTTTATCAATCAGATTTACTGCCTGATGCAGCAAACCGGCGAAATCGACTGCGCCCTCTTCTTTCAGTGCTTTTTTCCACGCTTTTAGCAATGGCGCTAACAGACGTAATTTTTTCTGCAAGTCAGATCGCAAATCTTCTGGTGCTAATTCCAGCATTTCTGCCTGACTGCCGCCATGATTACGCATCAAACCCAACCAATAATCGATACGTACCGCTAAACGTTCACACAAAGCAGAGTCTTGCCAGAATGAATCTTCTTTCAGCGCCCAACCCATCTCTTGCGATAACCAGTTACGCCAGCCAGATGCCTGACTTTTCTTTTCCGCACACTGCCCTTGCCACTGTTCAATAAGGAATTGTTGGCGAGATTGCGTATCGGTTTCCAGTTTGCTAATCAGAGGAACTTTTTTACTGCATTGACTGATAATCGCTAACGCCAGCGCATGAAATGTTTTCGCCTGAATATCAGCATTACCTAGACGCTGGCTGATGCGCTGGTTCATCTCTTCTGCGGCTTTGCGCCCAAATGCCAGCAATAAAATCTGATCAGGAGTGGCTTCTTTACGATGCAGTAACCAGCCTGCGCGCGCGATGAGTACCGATGTTTTACCGCTGCCCGCACCTGCCAGCACTAATACATTTTTCTCCCCGCTGATTACCGCGCGGCACTGCATTGAATTAAGCGGCTGCGATTCAATATGAGCAAAAAATTCTTGATGCTGTTGCAGCATTGATTGCACCCAGCGTTGATTTGTTTCATCAATAATTTTGTTGCCGGAATCCAGCCATTCACAGCAAAGCGCATAAGAGTGTGTACAGTTGGCAAATTCATGCAGACGATCGAGCGGCAACGGCAACGCATCAAATGCAGCGCGGATCTCCGCCTGAATATCATGCAGATCTTGCTGCGTTAACCAGCGTTGTTGTTGCAAGCGCTGATTAATCTTTTCGATTTGTTGATCTAATACGTCGGCGGCGATTTGGCTCATTTCTTCGCCCCATTGCTGCCAAATACCCATCAAATGATGATAAAAATGCTGGGTTTCATGCCATTCAGTACCATGAAGTCGAACAACTTTTTGTTGCGGTAACTCAAACTCTAGTTCTCCCCACACCAACCCGCGTTTACAACGGACGGCAACTAACTGATTAAAAGGAATAATACAGTGATGTTTCGCCCCGCTGACTTCAACTCCCGCGTTGAGCATTTTTACTTTATTGTAAGGGTGCTGAGCTAAATGCTGCCCGACAGCGGTTGATTTCAATTCCATAGTTTTGTGCGTTACCTGTTGTCTCTATGAATGCTTTATTGAGTTTATCGATTAAACAATGACAATGCCTGTTTTTCATTAAGTAATATGATCTTGCATAAAATGACATTGAGTAAAGCGGAATAAACCGTAACAATGGTAACTCGCTATATTTGTAACTAGCCATATTTTTATATCCAAATCTGACACCATGACCAACGCAATAAGGTATTGATGTAATGTCATTTATTTTAGGGTTACGCCGTTACTTTTATAACAGTAATCTGCTCTATAGCATTCGTATTTTTATTGCGCTTACCGGCGTGGTTTTTGTGCCCTGGTGGTATGGAGAAAGCCTGCTGACGATCCCGCTGACTCTCGGTGTGGTTGCTGCGGCGCTGACCGATCTTGATGATCGCTTGAGCGGGCGCTTACTCAATTTAGTCATTACGCTGTGCTGCTTTTTTATTGCGTCAGTTTCTATTGAGCTGTTATTTCCCTATCCGTATCTGTTTGCCATCGGTTTATTGTTCTCTACTGCGGGTTTTATCCTGTTAGGATCTTTAGGACAGCGCTACGCAACTATCGCTTTTGGTGCACTGCTTATCGCCATCTACACCATGTTAGGCGAATCCATGTATGACTCATGGTACTTGCAACCAGCGTTACTGTTGATTGGCGCAATTTGGTATAACGTAATTACGCTACTGGGTCATATCATTTTGCCAATCCGCCCGTTGCAGGATAATCTGGCGCGCTGTTTTGAGGATTTAGCGCGCTATCTTGATGCTAAATCGATGTTGTTCGATCCCGATGAGGAAAATCAGTTTAATGATCAGCTAATTCACGCAACGATGGCAAACGGCTCGCTGGTCAATACGCTTAATCAAACTAAAGTTTCGCTGTTAACACGTCTGAAAGGTGATCGCGGGCAACGCAGCACGCGCCGAATGCTGCATTACTATTTTGTCGCTCAGGATATTCACGAGCAGGCAAGTTCCTCTCATGCTCAATATCAGCAATTAAGTAATGAACTGCGCTATACCGATGTACTGTTTCGTTTTCAGCGTTTAATGACATTGCAGTCAAAAGCCTGTTTCAATGTCGCACACTCTATCCGTTTTCATCAAAAATATGTTTACGATCCCTATTTGACTCAAGCGGTGATTCATCTGGAAAAAAGTTTATCTAATTTGCAGGTAAATCACGATTTATCGGCAAATCTGATCCAGTCGTTACACTATTTATTGAAAAATCTGCAAGGCATTAATGCTCAACTGAGTACGATTGAGTCGGAGCAAACGATCAATACCGCATCGGAGCAAGATAATACACTGGCTGATGACAGGTTGACGGGAATGAAAGATGTCTGGCTGAAAATCGCCCAAAATCTCACGCCAAAATCTACACTATTTCGTCATGCGGTCAGAATGTCGATTGTTCTCTGCATTGGTTACGCTATTATCCAATTTGCCGATTTACACAATGGCTATTGGATAATGCTCACCAGCTTGTTTGTCTGTCAGCCTAACTACAATGCGACTCGAACACGGCTGACGCTCAGAGTTGTCGGAACGCTGGCGGGGATTCTGCTCGGCTTACCAATTCTGTATTTTGTGCCATCGCAAGAAGGGCAATTGATATTAATTGTTGTCAGCGGCGTATTGTTCTTTGCTTTTCGCAATGTGCGTTATGCCTACGCAACAATGTTTATTACGTTATTAGTGTTGTTCTGTTTCAATTTGTTGGGTGAAGGCTTTCAGGTCGCAATACCGCGTATTATCGATACCTTAATTGGCTGCGGTATTGCCTGGGCTGCGGTGAGTTTTATTTGGCCAGACTGGAAATTCCGCCATATTTCGGTGGTGCTGCAAAAAGCAATTGATGCCAACTGCCGTTACCTTGATGCAATTTTGGAGCAATATCATCAAGGAAAAAATAACGGCGTCGATTATCGTGTGGTGCGCCGTAATGCACATAATCGAGATGCTGAACTCGCTTCGGTTATCTCCAGTATGGCAGCAGAGCCGAAAAAAGATGAAAAACAATTAGATGAGGGTTTTCGGTTACTTTGCTTAAATCATACCTTGCTAGGTTATATCTCCGCACTTGGCGCTCATCGTGAAAAACTGACAGATAATCCGCAAACCTTAGCGTTATTAGATAATGCGGTTTGTTATATTTGTGATGCCTTGCAAACCAATTTTGCCAGCGCAGAACAAGCCTCTGCAACATTGAATAAAATCAATCAACAAATAGCTGCAATGAATAATCTGCGTAATAGTAAAGATCAGTTAGTCGCGCAGCAATTAGCGCTAATTACAGGATTACTGCCTGAATTTATTACCTTATCAGATAATATCTACGCCAATAAAGATCACGGATATTGATAAATAAGAGACCGGACAATGTTATTTGAAATTTAACATTGTCCTGATGTATGGGTTTTTAATTAACTGTCTTAATAAAAATCTCAGTACAGCAGCATTCTCTAACATAACAATACATGTGAAATATTTCCGCCATGCCTTGCCTGATCGTATATACGAAGTTGTTCAGCCAATCGATTGCGTAATAAGTCTGGCAAAACCGCAACATGACAGCCCTCAATCGCTCCAGCCAAAGAAAATAACAGCTCCGGTTTAATATCATGTTTAAATGCTCTCAGCTTGATATAAGTCTCTAACGCACCGGAATTGACAAGCTCTTGGCGAGTTTGTATTCCGATTTGCCGGAGCATTCTCTCAATAGTGATATTCAGATTAGGTAAATCCTTTAATCGTATATCTTCTTGTTCCTGCTTTTGCTTTTCATACATATCTACCAAAGCAGAAGACAACGCATCAATAGCGAACTGCTGAACTATATCACGTTGTTTCCAAATGGATTTATTGACATGATAATATCTCAATGGAATGGGAGTTCCGCGTCTTTGATAGATAAATTGGGACATACCATGATTGATGAATATCGACTCAAGATGATCATTAGCGCGTAAATAAAACTTACCCTCAGAGACTAAGCCAAACATCACTGCATTCTGGCAGATGCCGTATCCCCCAAACATAGAACGAGATGTCAACTCACCCAGCTCACTAAAATATCCAATCACCTCTTTTACTAACTGCTTTGAGTTTTCTCTATTCATCAGCGCTCCAAATCAAGTTCAAAGTGTAAATTAGTGTTACACGGTCAAGTAACGGGATTATGTAATACAAACGAAAGTAAATTTACTCAATTATCCCAAAATATCTATAATTAATAGTCTGTTCATCGCAATTTCATATTAAATATGCGATACACCTTAAAAATAGTTGATTTTTTTTTGTGCCTCTTATACTGTACAAGCATACAGTATTTAATGGAGTGCTTAATTTATGAACTCAATCCAACATACTCATACGAATATTCCGCATACAGCAGTCAACAACGTAAATAGGCATTTAGTACAAGCTCAACAAACTAATTTAGTGAGTGAAATTGTCTACGATCCGCAAAATCCATTTACGCTTCATTTATTGTTACCATTTTTACAACAACTTGGTCAGCAGCGACGTTGGCAGCTTTGGCTGTCACCAGAACGCCGTTTAAATCGTTATCGGATTGATAGTCTGGGTTTACCTGCGGAAAAAACAGTGAGCTTAAATATCAGTTCAGTTGATACCACGGTTAAAATGATGGAAAAGGCTTTACGCAGCGGAAATTTCAGTTCAGTAACCGCATGGCTGCCATCTATTGATCAAGATACAAAAGAGCGGCTGGCTCAAGCAGCTATCAACGGTGATTGTTATTGCTTCATTTTACAGCCACTATCAGCAATCCAGAACCATTCGCAGCAATATGATATGTTCAGCAGAACGCACTGGCACTAAAAGATTTCCGTATTGGGAATAAAAAATTAAAGATGAGATCTCAATTATCTATTATGTCATAGCACTAAGTTGTTAATTGTCACTAATATAAATCTACTTCGTGAATTAACTTAGCGATCTTTGCTAAAGGATCACCTAATTATGACACAAATAAGTCATCGGAACTCCAACGATAAGGTCACTATTTGGGAGTAATATTCTCGTTATAAACACGCATTTAATCATAAAATAAATACTTTCCTTTGTAATATTTACATTATTAAGTAAATAGTCTTAACTCGTTTTTTTATCTAAATAAACATCTCACAAGCGTGGGTGAGCAACATAATGTTACATCTTTGTTATCCAAAAATAGTTTAAATAACTAAACTATAATCAAGATATACGCAAAAATTACTTAATCAATCGATAATAATAGATAAATTTAACAATTACCCAATAGTAGTGCGTAACCTAAATTTGAGTGTTAATTAATGGAGTGAACATATAATATTGATCTCATCTAGGAAATTTTTATCTTCTTTTACTACACTCTAGGCTTGTAACTTTTCTTACACGTTGTAAACTTTAGCATGTTTAGGCTGCTTTATGATTTTGGATTTTCGATGCCAATCATGGATGAATGAGGGTATTTTAACTTCGAACTTTAAAACCAGAATCACAAAGCATTAATTTTATCATAACTATTTTAGATGATAACGAGGCGTAAAATGAAAAAGACAGCAATTGCTTTAGCAATGGCATTAGCAGGCGCGGCTACTGTAGCAACAGCAGCTCCTCTTGATAACACTTGGTATACTGGTGCTAAAGTAGGTTGGTCTGACTACCACGACACTGGTTTCTACGATGGTATCCCTAACAATAACAACGATCATCCAAACCAATTAGGTGCAGGTGCATACGTTGGTTATCAAGCTACCCAATATGTAGGCTTTGAATTTGGTTATGACTGGTTAGGTCGTATGACTTACCGCGGTGATGCTGATGGCTACAGCGGTGCTTTCAAAGCACATGGTCTGCAATTGACGACTAAATTAAGCTACCCAGTTATGAACGATTTAGATATCTATACTCGCTTAGGCGGTATGGTATGGCGTGCTGATACTCGTGTACACGGTCCAGACGGAGCTTACTTCTCTAATAATGATACTGGTGTATCTCCACTGGCTGCTGCGGGTGTTGAATATGCAATCACGCCAAGCATTGCTACTCGTTTAGATTACCAATGGGTTAATAACATCGGTGATCACGAAAGTACTTCACCTCGTCCAGACAACGGAACTCTGAGCTTAGGTGTTGCTTATCGTTTCGGTCAAGTTCAGAGCGCTCCAGCTCCAGTTATTGCTCCAGTTGTTGAAACTAAACGTTTCACTCTGAAATCAGATGTTCTGTTTGCTTTCAACAAAGCAAACCTGAAACCTGAAGGTCAGAAAGCACTGAACCAATTATACAGTGAATTAAATTCAATCAACCCACAAGACGGTGCTATCGTTGTTCTGGGTTACACTGACCGCATCGGTTCTGAACAGTATAACCAAAAACTGTCTGAAGAACGTGCTCGCAGCGTTGTTAGCTATTTAGTATCTAAGGGTATCCCAGCAGACAAGATCTCTGCTCGCGGCTTAGGTAAAGCTAACCCAGTTACCGGTACTAAATGTGACGGTATGAAGAAAGGCGCAGCTCTGATCGATTGTCTGGCTCCAGATCGTCGTGTAGAGATCGAAGTTAAAGGCGCTAAAGAAGTTGTAACTGAAGTTCAAGAAGCTAAATAATTTCTTTAACTGTTAGTTGATAGATATAACGGGGCATATTGCAAAGTATGCCCCGTTAATTTTTGTTAGATAAATTTGTTCCTAATCACTTCACTCCCCCCTATTCCATATAATCTGCATACCTCGCTACTTTCCCTAACATCTCCCAGCAGCAGTGACGTTATAAAACTTCAACAAAAATACATATCTTCTGAATAAAGAGAGAAATAAAAAACAGATTGAAATAGAAGAACTCGCAGTGAGAAAGGATTAGTGTCGCCAGAAATTAAAAGGCCCTGATGGCGATCAGGGCAAACGAGCAATTTAACAGTACATCTAATCAAGCAATTCGGTGAGGAGGTGCTTAATCGTTATATAAAATAATATATTACGATTAACAAAGTCAATAGCTATACTAAAAATTAGCGAATTACTGGTAATTTGTTATCAAAACAGAATGATTATCAAAGGGATAAGATACAAAATATTATTTTGTGTTTTAGTCGCGGGTTGGAAACATACAAAAAAACCCAGAGATTAATCTGGGTTCTCATTACTAAACTCATCTTACTACCTGTAACAACCTTGTGGTCATATCACAGAAAGCGATCAGCTCTGCTTAAATTAGATAGCAATAACATTTACTGCTGACGGACCTTTAGCGCCATTTTCAATTGAAAATGATACTTCCTGACCTTCTTCTAATGTTTTGAAATTAGTACCTTGAATAGCAGAGTAATGAACGAACACATCTTTGCTGCCATCTTTAGGAGAGATAAAACCAAAACCTTTATCGCTGTTAAACCATTTTACTAAACCAGTCATTGAATTAGACATCGTATATTCCTCTAAACTTAATTAATTACCACAAATTGTATGAGGTCTGTTCGGCAGTTTTACTTATGGGAACTAATTAGAAGGAATTCTTGAAGAAGTGATATCTGTAGATAACGCTAAATGGCGAACTGCTTTAAATTGCTTTACATAAATAGGTCTGTACCCACAAACCAGAGCGTCATTAAGCCATAGCGACTGAGATTATGCAAACATTATCTCAGTTTATTTTTACATATATAAATCTTTACTAAGCCAGATAAATTGATAAAACATTAAATAATCATTTGAAAAATAATGATTATTTAAAATAAATATTAATGCTAATTACTCAATAAAATATGTCCGCTATGACTTAGATATTGCTATGAATTTCTTGCTAAATTATTAATGTATACATAACAGCAATATTTTCTAAACATTTATAATTAACGTAGCAACTATAGTTAGTATCATTAGCAATAATGACTAAAATATTTTTAATTTATTTATAAAAACATTTTTTGAAAACAAGAATCACAATTTAATTTTATTTATAGCATTATATCAATGCAGTTTTATGTTAAATTATAAGAATTGTTCTGTAGCTAACTTTTATTAAATTTATCAAAATTGAGAACATGAAAGACTTTGAAATGGTGCCCCAGAAGGATTAAATATAAAGCACTTAACCCTTACTACCAAAGGTTTTTATCTAACTCTAAAAACACACCTATACACATTCCTATACACATTTTTATTTTCTTACCTGTTTTTAACCACCAGCAAAACGACCATCTTTAATACGTACCAGATTAAATAACCGCCACAGCCAGAAAGGGGCGCATTTTTGGGCTGTCGAGAAAATCAATAAGTTACATCAGCAAAGCGCCCACCAGCCAGAAAAGAATATTAGATTTTAATACGGGTAATTACTCTGGATTGCCTGTTAGCATTGACTAACATAATCATTATGTGAATTTTCGCAAAACGGGAAATAAGGCGCACCACAACATTACACAAGGTTCTTGCTGCTGCTTCTTTCTGGCTGGTGCTGGTGGCTGTTATTGGGATTAGCTGTAATTCGCCATTTCTGTCAATCAAACCAGCAGGCGCAAAATTGTGCCGGTATCGCCAACTGATTGTTTTCATGGCAAAGCGTAAAATTGCGCGCTGAACTCTTTTAGTCTCCAGATTCAGGTTAATTATCACCCGTGACGAGTACACCATTTTCTGATGATTGAACAGCATACTTTTTGCACACCAAAATTAATAATTAATCATTATTATTATCATGATTTGTATTTATAAAAACTGACAAACATTTTTTATATATATAAGCAAAAAGTCGTGGGTTCAGTGGGTTCAACGGGGTCAGTTCGTCTAACAATTTATTTATCAATAAGTTATAAAGAAAAATTGAACCCAAAATTTTTGATTTTTTTTGGGTTCAACCCGTTATTTTTGGGTTCAGCCGGTTTGATGATTTTCCTCCTTTGGGTTCAAAACGCTATTTTGTGGGTTCAAAATGCCATTTTTTGGGTTCAACTTGGGTTCAATTCTTATTATTAATACACTGATATATAACAATATATATAACAACCTCTCATTGAACCCACTGAACCCACCTTATTTATCGCGTATGTGAGAAAAATATCTGATACACCGCGTTCACCCTAACTCGTCATCGGTTTCTGTCTCTGGCTGGTAACACAAAACAACAAATCTTGGTTGTCTGCCATCAACACGGATTGTTTTTTTATCTATCCTGTTTTTGGGTTTATCCAACATACCGGCATCAGCCAGAACATTGGCAAAAGCAATGGGATTTATACCGCTGGCGATTTCTTCCTTAAAGACTATAGGGAATGTGTGAAAAATAAGGTTATCCGTTTTTGTGTCCTTTACCCGATACCCCGCTAAATCTTTAACCGGCAAATCTCGTGGATCGGTATCGGGGTGGGGTAAATACCGGCTGTAGCCAAAGCGCTGTAAGAATGATTCCGTCTGTTCTATCCATGCCCTCGCTTCCCTGTTTTGCATACCGAATTCATTCACCCATGCGTTAAAGCTATGCAGGAGTGCGTCGCGGCATTCCTGCGCGTTCCAGCCAGTGAGATGACCGGATAACATCAGGGCAGCTTCCAGAATGGCAAAACGAGACGAGACGCGGCGCACTTGGTCGCTGGCTTCCTTTGGTAGTAATGATAACCAGCGCTGTCCTGCGGCGCTTACCGCTTCGGCTGCGGCTTCTTTCTGGCTGGCAAGGTCTTTTATCCACTGGCGACCTGCTGCCCCGTAATGGTTTTGGCTGGCTGCCCTCAGCGCGTCAGCATGTGCTTTACCGTCAGCGTATCCGTGATATTCGGTTGCTTTCGTGATCGGCACGTTTAACAGTCTGACCAGTTGACCGGCATTAACTTTCACGCCATCAGCCTTGATATAACTTTCAAGGTCAGTTTCGCCGGTACTGAATGCTAACGCCCGCCAGCGTTTAATCTCACGATTGCCGCCCTCTTTAGCGCCTTGTATCTTTCCTACGCCATTAAATAGCGCATAAGCGGCATCAGATACGGCTTTCCGATTACTTCCCTGTCCTATTTCGTCTAATGGCATAAAGCCGTCATTGTGCGCGGCGGCTTCGTTTACCAGCCCTAATGCCGTGGAATACCATGTCAGTTTTAACGCTTCCGGTTCACCATAAATACTGGTGGCGGCGTTACCGGTTGTTGTCTTACCGGCTGACGAACCGCCGAACAGATGAACACCAAACCCGTCCGCCCCCACTAACCCGATGAGCGGCGCAGCAAACGCGCAGGCAATGCCCAGCATCATGGAATGGTTTCCCTGTGACAGCATGGCGACGCTATCCCGCCAGCTCTCCGCCGTTCCTTTCACACCATACCCTTTAGCGGCGGCTGAACGCCCGTTAAACAGCACCGGTTTATCTGATGTGCCAATAACCGAACCATCAGGCAGGATATAAGCACCATGTTGCCAGCCTGTTGCGTTAGCAATCACCCACATATCACGGGAACCGCTGCGCTGTAGATGATCGGCAAGGGTTGCCCTTAATCCGCTCTTAGCCGTAATCGATAACCCGCCAGCACGTAATTTAGCCCACCCCTCGCGCTCGCCAACATCACGCATGGGAATGGCTTCTGTTCGTTCTGTTTTGCTGCCCTCCGGTGTCCATTTCATAATGAGATAGCGCTCGTTATCATCTTCGCCAATACCGGCAACAATCAGCGGATCACATAGCCAGCTTTCGCGTTCTGTCTGTTCGCCCGTGTCTTTGTCGGTTTTAGGCTCAACCCAATACAACCCGCCATGACGAATATCCGCATAGGGCTTTAGCGGTTCATTACGCTTATCTTTTCTGCCGCCATCAGTCACATTCATAGCCTCACCGTCTGGCTGGTATAATCCCTGATTAAATGCCGCTCTCGCTTCCGGTATGCCGTTTTGCTGTCGGTAGTCGTCCCAGTCTGCCTTATCCTTTGTTGGCGGTAAGGTTAGCCAGCCAGCGACGGATTTAGCCGCTTTCTCTGCGGCGTCTTTGCCGGTGTTGGCTTCATCTGGCTTAATATCGTTATCAGCAGCAATAATGATTTTTGCCTCTGGATATTTATCCCTCATCATGTTGGCAATATTGATTAAATTACCGGCATCAATCGCCGCCACCGTAAACGCGTCAGGACGCATCAGATGAACGGATAGCGCCGTTGATACTCCCTCACTAATAATCACCTCAGCGATACGCTCCGGCGCATTAACAGGGTAATAGCTGCCTTTCTTGACGGAGCCGGTTAATAACCGTTTCTTTCCGGCAGGCTTGATGATTTGCGCGCCAGTGATGTTGCCACCCGTATTAATCAGCGGAATAAGCCACGCGCCATCAGGTAGCAGCGGCAAAGTGAAACCGTTTAAGCCTTTGGCAGTCAGATAATCAGATTCGCCCTGTGTAATCTGCGGTAATAACGCGTTGTAACGCGCTGAAAAGCATTTTAGCTTCTCGTTAAGGGCATTAGCTGCCTGCCGTTCCCGTTCCGGTGCGGATACTCGCTGGCTGGCGGTGTGAGGCATGATATTTTGTGAACGGGTATCTATTCCCAATACCTCAGCCACCACTTTAGCGGCGGCGGTTGTATCCAGATTAAGTACCTTTTTCACCAAATCCAGCCCGTCACCCGCACCGCACTGATTACAGAAATGCGAACCGCGCCCCTGATCATCAAAGCGAAAACGGTCAGTACCGCCACAGGCGGGGCAAGGTGCGTGAGTGTTTGGGTTATGGGGTACATCAATACCCAAGCCAGCCAGAATGGAATCCCATTGACCGGCTGCGCTCGTGGTAATGGTTTTGATTAACGTCAGGTTAGACATGATCCACCTTTATCATTTTTCTGCTCTTGACGTCTTTCGCCTTTTTCAGCGTGAGACCCGTCATAAGCGATAGTTCCTGAGTTAATGACCACATACGCGCAGATGTTTTTAACTCGTATTTCTGTAAAGGGAGAGGTAATAAATTTAAATATATTTCCCTTATCTGTCTGGCGTACATGGCAGTAGCTTCGGCGTAATATTCGAGCAGCTCATCATCATTAAGATGGATACAGCTACGTGGTTCTTCAATATTAATAACGCTTGGCGTTAATGAAGTTTCATTACAGATAACCGTAATATTATTCACTGCTCACCTCCGCCGAATCAGTCAGCATGGCATAAAGTGCGGTAGTCTTTTCCATCAGAATAAATAACAGTGCCTCTCTGGTTGCGGCATCTTCATCAATGGCGGATTTAGTCAGGGCTATACACTGATAAGCCAATTCCTCTGGTCTTAAATATGATTCAGGTAAATCAGTCAGTTGATTACGCATAAATCACCGCCTGAACCGGCAACCGTCCGGCAAATACCAAAATGAATTGTGGCGCCAGTAACCGGCGCGCTGATTGCTCATCGGGTGCGGTGACGCTTTCACGATGCGGGGTAGCGTGCAAATCTGAACGGTTTAACGCCAAAAACAGGAATTTGAATTGAGTTTGGGTAGGGGCAGCCATTGTTATAGCCTCCTTTGTGTTATTTAAGGAGTCACCGCCTGAGTTTCCACGCTCTGAATGGGCGGTGACGTTAGCAGGGGTGGAAATACCAGACACAAAGGAAACTGGCAGGCGCGAACGCCTCCCCACTAACGCCACCATAGATAGAATTGGGTTATATTGGTGCGCTGTGGCTACGGCATAAAAAAAGACGCGGAGCGCGTCTGTTGCCGCCTTTGTGTTATTCAGGTTTCCACGCCTGATTGCGGATTTTGCCGCAACACAATGACTATAGCCCGTTGCTTTGCGTAAGGGCAAGTGCTTTTTAACAATATGGCTAACCCGCCAGAGAATAGATCCCTTTCTTGGCTGGTGGCGTGGTATTTCACACGCGTTAATATTATTTGGGCTGAGTGAAACCAGTCCGGCAAATAAGCTGGCGTGCTGATTTTGGGTAAAGCGATCCCCTGCCGTTAATTCGGCATTTTTATTTAATGTCATATTTAATTACCTTTTATGCGGCTTGTTCACCGTCAGGATATAAACTCAATATGCCGTTTATTTCCCGTTGAGTTAATGGCTGATAGCCTCTTGCTGACGCATTAGCATTCACCAGATTAATCACGCGCAGAACGTCAGTACGGCAGATAAAACGGTATCGGTAATGTGAACCTATGCCATCGGGGTTTGCCTCGTCTAAACGTTCAAAACGAATATCTAACTGGCGTTCCAGTTCAGTCGGGTAATTCCTGCCAGAGGATAACCGGCAGTGATAGAGGATTTCATTTTCAGTAAAACCATTAACACCAGAACGCAGCATGTAGCAGTGTGCGCGGTGTTTCTTGGGCGCTGGTTTTAATTCAGGGCTGGCAGTATTATCAGGCGCGTAAATGCCCCGATTAGCCGCCTGTAACGGGCGGTTTTTCATTATGCAACCTCCCCACGAGAATCAGCAATACGCTGGTTGATCCACTCGTCAACCTCACATTCGATAAACGCAATGGAACGAATGCCGATTTTTATTGGTTTGGGAAATCTTCCTTGAGCAATAAGTTTATATAGCCATGCCTTACCGTATCCGGTACGGCGCTGTACTTCTGGCAGGCGAATAAGTGATTTTACTTGATGTGGCATATAACCCTCTGTAGTTGTTTATTGTCGCTGGTGGACATTTAGAGAACAGGGGGAATTATTGGCAAGATTTCAGCGGAGAAACAGAGGCTAGGTTTTATAAACCGTCACACCGTTATTATTTAAACCCTGCCACGGTTAATTGGGTAAAAATTCCATAAATACGGCGGAAAAAATCAAACCTAGCCAGTATTAATACATTAACAGTAGCTAGGTTTATTTGTTTGATTTACCAGACTTTCTTCCGCCTTTCTTTAAACTAAAAGGGCGCAGCACTTCATCAACTGATCGCGCTAAATTAACAGTACAGCCCTTACTGATTAAATGGCTTCTGACTTCTTCACCTTTTGGTGCGGTATCTGGATCTTCTTCATCATACGTTGACCAAAATTGTTCGATGGCTTCGTTGACAAAATCCAGCCCCTCTGACCGATGTTCTATGGCTGGTAATAATTGCGGGTATGACTGGTTATTATCTGAATGATATTGTTTTATGACAGGGATACTTTTAGGACTTCTGGCAAAATCAATTTTTTCGCTTTTCCCCCATAAAAGTAAAGATGTTCTTGTTATGATCGTTCGATCCTTGCAAATATCAATCGCCCTGTTATCCAGTCTTGTTTCACATTCATAACAATAACCACGTTCGTCCTCACCAATACATAGAATGGGCGTTAATGTGCCTCTACGGATAGCGCTAACCATGCCATCAGCAAAACCATATGCCATTTTCCATCTTGGGGGCTTTTCCGCTTTTAATTCTCTTAAACCCTCATATTCATAAGGGTCTATTCCAGCCAAAAGCATTGCGGCTTGTTCAATAGAAAATTCTTGTACCGTTCTCCAGTGGGTTAAATCAGGAAGATCATCAACAATTGGCATCACACCACCTCACTATAACCGTAATCGTTCAATCTGTTACATAGATATTATGAGGTCTAATATAGTCCACTACTGTCTATATATCCAGTTAAAACAAATACGTCACAAGCCCGCCAGAAAATAGGCTACTCTCTGGCGGGCTTATCGTGAATGATGGTTAAAACCTTACCGTAATCTTACCGTGACCTTGCCGTGATCTTGCCGTGATTTTGTATAATCTTGGGGTTGTTTAGGCACTCTTCCCAAATGTGCCGTGTACTATGTTTCCGCCTGTTTCTAAGCTATCCATATAGTCAGCGTACCACTGGAGCATTTCCCGCCTGCCGTCCAAATATTGGGCATGATTGTAAGTACCTCGAATACTGTTTTTATCCGCATGAGCTAACTGTAATTCAATCCACGCCGTGTTATAGCCTTGCTCATGTAAGATTGTACTCATGGTATGCCTGAAACCATGTCCGGTAGCCCTGCCATCATAACCAATACGCTTGATCACCTGATTGATCGCTGCCTCACTCATTGGTTTGGTACAGTCATTACGTCCGATAAATACTAACCGGTAACGCCCTGTTATCTCTTTTATCTGATTAAGTATCTTTACTGCTTGATGCGATAGCGGCACTAAATGAGTACGGCGCATCTTCATTCGTTCGCTAGGGATCTGCCATTGCGCTTTATCAAGATCGAACTCCACCCATTCAGCCGCTCTAAGCTCAATAGTACGAACGCCAGTAATCATTAATAATCTGGTAGCCAGTTGAGTCATTAGGCTACCGTGATATGAAGATAACGCCTGTAAAAATGGGGGGAGTTCTGGCGCTAATAAGTGAGGGAAATTTTTTGATTTAGCCGTTTTTAATGCGCCGGTTAACTCTGACGCGGGATTGGTTTCCGCCCGACCTGTGACAATAGCATAACGGAATATTTGACCACACGACTGGCGGACTTTCTTCATTCTCTCAAGCGCGCCCCTTTCCTCTATGCGTCGCAATACGTCCAGTAATTCCATCGGTTTAATTTCTGAAATTACACGCTGTCCAATATGGGGAAATATATCTTTCTCTAACCCCTCCCAAATATCGGACGCATAACCCACAGTCCACCCCTCAATTTTATGCTGATGCCATTCACTCGCTACTAGCTTAAAGGTATTTGCTGCCGCTGCTTTCTGTTCTCTCTTTTCTTCTTTCCTTATTTCACTTGGATTAACACCACTAGCTATTAACGTTCTGGCGTCTGTTCTTCTCTGGCGGGCTGAAAGCAAAGATACATCAGGGTAAGTCCCAAAAGAAATCATCTTAGGCTTTCCGGCAAAGCGATAACGAAACCGCCAGCCTTTACTTCCATTAGGTTCAATGAGGAGAGAAAGCCCTTGCTCATCATTAAGCGTATAGGCTTTCTCTTTAGGTTTCGCATTTCTTATCTGAATATCTGTAAGCGCCATGTGTATAGGAGTTTCCATTGAACGGGTTCTATACACATTCTTATACACTATTATGTATAGCTTTCAATAGACGTAGCTATACATCAGAATAACGTAATCAATCTAATCTCTATGTTTTATAAGGAATTTGTAGACGTTAAAAGACTTAGAAATACTTGTAGATGGTGCCCCCAGAAGGATTCGAACCTTCGACCTACGGCTTAGAAGGCCGTTGCTCTATCCAACTGAGCTATGGGAGCATTGAAGTGAAATGAGATACAGGCTTCAGCCTATTCTCAGTGGAGTCGAATTATACGGTTCTTCTCGCCTCAGTCAATGGCTTTTACGTGTTAATTGCACTGGCATCGGCTTTTTTACGTGAAGCTGAATATAACTTAACCACTTGTTATTGCTTTCATTATTGCATCTAACTTTGACTAAAGAGTGAAATACCCCTGACAGAACGCTTTACTTCTGACAAAATACAAATCCCCGTTGTTAAAAAATGGATCTATATCTCCGATGTCAGCAAAGATTATTGATGGTAAAGCAATTGCTCAACAACTCAGAACTGAAATTGCCGCAAGTGTGCAAAAACGCCTGCAAGCCGGTAAACGTGCGCCGGGATTAGCAGTTGTTCTGGTAGGTGAAAACCCTGCATCACATATTTATGTCAACAGTAAGCGTCGGGCTTGTGAAGAGGTCGGTTTTCTTTCTCGTTCATTTAATTTAGATATTTCCTGCTCTGAAAATGAACTGCTTGAACTGATTGATTCCCTAAATAATGATCCGCTTATTGATGGCATTTTGGTTCAACTGCCATTACCGCAAGGTTTTAACAACACCAAAATTTTAGAGCATATTTCACCAGAAAAAGATGTTGATGGCTTCCACCCTTATAATGTTGGTCGCTTGTGTCAGCGCACGCCGAAGCTGCGCCCTTGTACACCTCGCGGCATTATTACCATGCTGCAACGTTGTGAAATCAATACTTATGGTTTAGATGCTCTGGTTATCGGCGCTTCAAATATTGTTGGTCGTCCAATGGGATTAGAGTTGTTACTGGTTGGCTGTACTACCACTGTGACTCACCGTTTTACGAAGAATATGGAAAAGAAAGTCCGCGAAGCGGATTTAATTGTCGCCGCAGTAGGTCGTCCAGGCTTTGTACACGGCGATTGGATCAAACCCGGCGCGATTGTGATTGATGTCGGCATCAACCGGTTAGAAAACGGCAAAGTAGTTGGAGATGTGGAATATGCCGCTGCCGCAGAACGCGCTAGTTGGATTACTCCTGTTCCGGGCGGTGTAGGTCCGATGACCGTCGCAACGCTGATGCAAAATACACTACAGGCTTGCGAAGAATATCACGATCCAATGTAATTTTTGGCTGGATAAGAAACAGCCATAAAAAAGCGCCTGATAAATAAAATCAGGCGCTTTTTACATCTGGAAATTTTTTACATCTGAAAAATAGTTACTTACGACGCCAGATTGTTCCTTCTGCGCCATCTTCTAAGATAATTCCTAACTCTGTCAGGCGATTACGCGCTACATCTGCCAATGCCCAGTCTTTTGCCTGACGCGCGTCGTTACGCTGCTTAATCAACGCTTCAATTTCTGCGACGTCACCATCAGCAAAATTTTGTGATGCACTTTGCAAAAAGACTTCCGGTTGCTGTTCAAGTAAACCTAAAACAGAAGCCAGACGCCGCAGTTCAGCCGCTAACTGATTGGCAACACTCATATCTTCGGCTTTCAAGCGATTGACTTCTCGCGCCATATCAAACAGCACTGAATAGGCTTCCGGTGTATTAAAATCATCGTCCATAGCATCACGGAAACGCACTTCAAACTCCGTGTTCCCTTGCGCTGCAACAGACTCATCAGTCCCGCGCAGTGCCGTATAGAAACGCTCTAACGCCGCACGCGCTTGTTTTAAGTTTTCTTCGCTGTAATTCAATTGGCTACGATAATGACCGGACATCAGAAAATAGCGTACGGTTTCCGCATCATAGTGTTTTAACACATCACGAATAGTAAAGAAGTTACCCAGTGATTTTGACATTTTTTCTTTGTCAATCATCACCATACCGGAGTGCATCCAGTAGTTAACATAAGGACCATCGTGTGCACAGCATGATTGAGCTATTTCATTTTCATGATGCGGGAACATCAGATCAGAGCCGCCGCCGTGAATATCAAAATGTTCACCAAGTTGTTTACCATTCATCGCCGAACATTCGATATGCCAGCCCGGACGCCCTGCACCCCACGGTGATTCCCAGCTTGGTTCACCCGGTTTAGACATCTTCCACAGCACGAAATCCATTGGATTACGTTTTGCATCAGCCACTTCAACGCGCGCACCCGCTTGTAACTGCTCAAGATTTTGGCGGGATAACAAACCGTAATCAGGATCAGTTTCAACCGAAAACATCACATCGCCGTTATCCGCGACATAAGCGTGATCTCGTTTTAACAGCAGTTCAACAATTTCAATAATTTCAGCAATATGATGTGTTGCACGCGGTTCTATATCAGGACGAGCGATATTTAAGGCGTCAAAATCAGCGTGCATCTCTTTCAGCATACGTTCGGTTAATTGCTCGCAGCTTTCATGATTTTCTGTTGCACGGCGAATAATTTTATCGTCCACATCAGTCACATTACGAACATAAGTCAGGTCGTAACCTAAAAAACGCAGGTAGCGGGAAACAACATCAAAGGCAACAAAAGTCCGTCCATGCCCGATATGACACAGATCATAAATAGTTACCCCGCATACATACATACCAACTTTATCGGCATGAATGGGTTTAAATTCTTCTTTTTGTCTGCTCAGGGTATTAAAAATCTTTAGCATCGGAAGCCTGCGATCATTAGATAAATGTATGAAAGGATATATTGAAACCCGATTAATTGGGCAATGCAAGAGGAAGCCCATGTTTCCTAGATTTAGCTCAATTAACGTTAGCCGCCGTCATGTCAGCATGATAACAAATGATCCTGCACGGCTTACAAAAATAGAATAAAATTCCGATATATCCCCATTTATCGTTATAAAGCAATGGATGCAACTAGCAACGCCTTTGTATACAATTGAGAGCTAAATTTATATAAAACTATATGCAGGATATTCAATGATCACTCTTCATACCAATCACGGCGACATTGTTATTAAACTTTTCACTGACAAAGCGCCGATTACCGCAGCAAACTTTTTAGACTACTGCCGCAGCGGTTTCTACAACGGCACTATCTTTCACCGCGTTATCAATGGATTTATGATTCAGGGCGGCGGTTTTGTTTCGGGTATGGATCAGAAAGAAACTAACGCAACCATTAAAAATGAAGCAAATAACGGCTTAAAAAATACGCGCGGTACTTTAGCGATGGCGCGTACTTCCGCGCCCCATTCAGCAAGCTCACAATTCTTCATTAATATTGTCGATAATGATTTTCTGAACTTCCGTTCCGAAAGCGGTGATGGCTGGGGTTACTGCGTATTCGCCGAAGTGGTTGAGGGAATGGACGTGGTAGATAGCATCAAAAATGTCAAAACTCGCCGTAACGGTATACATCAGGACGTTCCTGTTGAAGATGTCATTATTAATAATGTGACTATCGACGATAAAGAGTAATCTAACTTAAATGCCAACAACTCTGTTTATCGCCGACCTCCATTTAAGCGAAACCGAACCGGCAATCACTGCCGGTTTCCTTGCTTTCCTGCAACGGGAAGCTGTTCATGCTGATGCGCTGTATATTCTGGGCGATCTGTTTGAATTCTGGATTGGTGATGATGATCCCAGCGAGCTGCATACTCAAGTCGCACAAGCGTTAGCCGAACTGCATGATAACGGTGTTCCCTGCTACTTTATTTGCGGTAATCGTGATTTTCTGCTGGGGAAAAAGTATGCTGCACGCTGTAAAATGACCATACTACCTGATGAACAAGTTATTGATATATACGGCGATAAAGTATTAATTCTGCATGGCGATACGTTATGTACTGATGATCCGGGTTATCTGCGTTTTCGTAAATATATCCATAATCCATTAATACAAAAGATATTTCTCGCTTTACCGCTTTTTTTGCGCCTCAAAATTGCTAACAAACTACGTAACCAAAGTACCGCCAGAAACCGTACTAAATCCCTCACAATGATGGACGTAAACCAGTTAGCCGTGTTCAAAAAACTAAAAGATAATCACGTTATCTATATGATTCACGGTCATACTCACCGCCCTGCCATTCACGATATAACAATGGACGGTCAGCTTTCTCAGCGCGTTGTGCTTGGTGCATGGCATAACGAAGGTTCTGTTTTCAGAGCGAAGCCGCATAAAGATATTGAGTTGGCGAGCTTTCCGTTTTAATCCCGATTCGTCCGACAATGAGCCCTTCTTATCCTATATTTTTCATGATAAGAATCGACGCAAACGTTTTCCTTGCTATGTAAGCATGTTATTCTTTACATCCTCAACCGATGAATACAAATCAAATGTTATATCCAATAGCGTTCAAGATGCAGGCAAACGGCAACTTGAATGATGGCGGATATATTATGCAAGCACAACATCGCGCTATGCTTTGTATTCAAGCGTTCGTTTTAATATTTTCACTACCTCCGCACCAATATTAGGAGCTACAAATGCCAGCTAAGGCAAAAATCGCTATTGTTATGGGTTCTAAAAGCGACTGGGCGACTATGCAGTTCGCTGCTGACGTCCTGACTTCTCTCGATATTCCTTTTCATACTGAAGTGATTTCTGCTCACAGAACGCCGGATAAGCTATTCAGCTTTGCGGAACAAGCGCAAACAAAGGGTTTTGATGTCATTATCGCTGGCGCAGGAGGTGCAGCCCACTTGCCGGGAATGTTAGCAGCAAAAACCTTAGTACCCGTACTCGGTGTTCCGGTGCAGAGTGCAGCACTCAGCGGAGTTGATAGTCTCTATTCCATTGTGCAAATGCCGCGCGGAATTCCTGTCGGCACGCTGGCTATCGGCAAAGCGGGTGCAGCAAATGCGGCGCTGTTAGCGGCACAAATACTGGCGTTACATGATAACAATCTCTATTCGCGTTTAGCGGCATGGCGTCAAAGCCAGACCGATGAAGTGCTAAATAATCCTGATCCAAGGGAGCAAGCATGAAACCGGTTTGTGTACTCGGCAACGGTCAGCTAGGTCGCATGTTACGTCAGGCTGGCGAACCACTCGGCATTGCGGTTTATCCGGTTGGACTGGACGCAGAACCCGCAGCCGTGCCTTATCAACACGCCATAATCACCGCTGAAATCGAGCGCTGGCCAGAAACTGCACTGACGCAAGTATTAGCCAAACATACCGGTTTCGTTAATCGCGAAATATTCCCACGCCTTGCCGATCGCCTGACGCAAAAACAACTGCTGGACAAACTCTCTCTCGCCACTGCTCCGTGGCAACCGTTGAATTCAGCCAGTGAATGGCAAGGAATTTTCCAACAACTCGGATCACTGGCGATCGTTAAACGCCGTATTGGTGGTTACGATGGTCGCGGTCAATGGCGAATTCGCGCTGGCGGCGAACACGAATTTCCGGCGGAAGCCTATGGCGAATGTATCGTTGAGCAAGGTATTAATTTCAGCGGCGAAGTGTCGCTGGTTGGCGCGCGTAATCGGCGCGGACAATGCGTTTTCTATCCATTGACGCATAACTTGCATGAAGACGGCATTTTGCGTACCAGCGTCGTTTTCCCTGTGCCAGATACCAATTTACAGCATCAGGCTGAAACCATGCTGAGTTCAATTCTCAATGAGCTAAACTATGTCGGCGTGATGGCAATGGAATGTTTTATTGTCGGTGATAATCTGCTGATTAATGAACTCGCTCCGCGCGTACACAACAGCGGACACTGGACACAAAACGGCGCGTCGATCAGCCAGTTTGAACTGCATCTGCGTGCGATTTTGGATTTACCAATGCCGCAGCCTGATGTTTCTGCGCCATCAGTCATGATCAATTTAATTGGTACTGATGTGAACCAGCAATGGCTATCGCTGCCATTGATCCACCTGCACTGGTATGAAAAAGAAGTGCGTGCTGGTCGCAAAGTAGGGCATTTAAATCTGAATCACCCTGATAAGCAAACTTTGCAGCAAACGCTGGAACAGCTAAAACCAATGATAGATAACGTTTACTGGTCTGGTATTGAGTGGGCGCAAGCGAAACTCAGTTAATATTTTTTATGGTTATCCCCATAATAATCGGGATAACCACGTTCAAACATTCCTGTCACTCCTGATAACGCCGATACAACGCCCGCCCTTTCAATAAACTAATCCCCAGCCAGCCGCCGCACAGTGATAACAACGCAGCACAAATCAGCGGTAACAGAATCCACATCATGTAATTCGGCTGCCACGGGAAATCAAACACTTTGTATTGCAGCCACCACAGCGAAATTTCAGCGCCGATTGCCGCGGTGATCCCTGCCGCCAGCCCTAACAGCGCAAATTCACTCCATAGCGTATTGCGTAACAAACGTTTCCCTGCGCCAAGCGTGCGATAAACCACTAACTCTTGCCTGCGTTGGCGCATTCCTACCTGAACTTGCGCCAGCAATAGCAAAACACCACAAATCATCACTAATGCCACCATCGCTTCCAGCGCGCGGCTAACTTGCTGTAATATAGTAGAAATTTGCTTTAAAATATTACCTATATCCAACAAACTCAGCGTTGGAAATTGGCGGTTTAGCTGTACCAGCATTGCGTCATTTTGGTGATAGCGGAAACTGGTTAAAAATGTTTGCGGTAAATTGTCCAGCGCACCTTGCGGGAAAATGAAATAAAAGTTCGGTTTCAGACTCTCCCAATCGACACGGCGCAAACTAGCGATCGTCGCAGTAAATTCCTGCGTATCGCCGCTAAATGTCAGCTTATCGCCGATATTCACGCCTAATCGATCTGCTAATCCTTGATCAATAGAAACTTCACCAATTTTCATCTGCCAGCGTCCTTTGGTGATCTCGTTTGGTGAGGCTTTATCTGCGGCTATCCAGGTCAGATTCAACTCTCGATTCACCGCTTCACCGCCAGCAGAATCTTCTTTAATTACTTTCGTGGCTTGCTGCTGATTAATCTGCGTTAAACGCGCACGGATAATAGGATAAGTCGCGCCCGTTTCCACATGATGTTCAGCAAAAAATTGTTGCAACTGCGGCAATTGTTCTTTGGTCATATTCATGACGAAATAATTTGGGCTATCCGGTGGAATTTGTTGTTGCCAGCGTTCGAGCAGCTCACCGCGCAGCATCACCAATAGCGCCAACAACATAAAGGAGAAAGAAAATGCCGATAACTGGCTGGTTGTCACCCATGTTTGACGTAACAGGCGATTGACCGCTAAACGCAGTGCGAGATTTTTCAGAGTGATTCGGCGCAACAGTAATAAACTACACCAGCCCAACACACCGAGCAGCAGCGAAAGCGCTAAAATTCCCAGCAAAGCGCCCCACCACATAATGTTAAAGCCGACTAATAATGCCAATAACAACAGCACCACCAGCGACATGATAGGCAGATAGAATTTTAGCTGCCAGACATTGGATACCGTATCTTCACGCAATACCCGTAACGGGCGTGTGGCGAGCAACTGTTTATAAGGGCGCAAACCAACAATCAGTGAGATAAATAACAGCGATCCTAAACTCCAGAGATACGGCAAAAATCCAGCGGCGGGCAGCGCTTTTGGCAGAATCGGCGCTAATAGCGTGATCAAGACTTGCTCAAATAACAAACCGATAGCGCAGCCCGCTATTGCTGCCAGCACAAGCACCGATAACCACTGACCGATGATCAGTTTACGCAACGATTTCTTGCCTGCGCCTAACGTTTTGAGTACCGCGATTAAGTTATAACGGCTACGACAATAGTGACTCATGGAAACCGCCACCGCTGCAACTGATAATAATAAAGTCAAAATAGCGGATAGCAGCAAGAAATCTTGTGCCCGTTGCAGTGAACGTCCTACGGCTGTGCCGGATTGCGTCATGCCAAACCAACGCTGATCCGGCTGGAGTTGCGGCGCAATAAATTCACCGAAGTGATTTAAATTCACTTCTTGTCCGGCAAACAGATAACGATAAGTCAAACGGCTTCCCGGTTGCACCGCGCCGGTTTTTTCAATGTCGCTATAATTAATCAGCACGCGCGGCGCTGTTTGGAAAGGCGAAAAACCAGAGTCCGGCTCCTGAATAATCTCACCGGCAATACGCAGCGTAGCATCACCCACTTCCAGCATATCGCCTACTTTGCTATTTAGCAGTGCTAACAAACGCGGAGCTACCAGTACCGTTCCTGCCTGCGGTTTGGTATTTGCTGGCGCGGTTTCCAGCTCACCGTACAGCGGATAATTCGTATCTACTGCTTTTACCGCTGCCAATAGAGGAACATCATTGGCATAAACCATCGTCATAAAAGTGAGCTGACGGCTCACCGAAAGCGGCTCTTTCTCTGCTTGTTGCAGCCACTCAGAAGCAATCGGACGGCTCGCCGTTAACACGCGATCCGCTGCGATAAAATCACGGCTTTGCTGACTTAATCCCTGCTCCATACGATCACTAATATTGCCTAATGCCAATACACAAGCCACCGCCAGCGTTAAAGAAAACCACACGATCAATAGTGAGGGCGAACGCCACTCGCGCCAAAACCAACGCCAGATCATGACGCCTCCCACAATTTACCGTCATACAAACGCAATCGGCGCTGACAGCGCGCCGCCAGTGTTTCATCATGCGTCACCAGCACCAATGTTGTGGCGTAATCACGGTTTAACGTAAACAGTAAATTGGCGATTTTTATCCCTGTTTGCCGATCAAGGTTGCCGGTGGGTTCATCGGCAAACAGAATTTTGGGACGACCAATAAAAGCACGAGCGATAGCCACGCGCTGCTGTTCTCCGCCAGAAAGCTGCGCCGGTAAATGGTTGATGCGCTGCCCTAAACCAAGTTGTTCAAGTAATTCGAGCGCCTGCGTTTTACTACTGCGCTCATTATCACCGCGTAAGAGTGCCGGAAGCTGGACATTCTCCAGCGCAGTTAATGTCGGTACTAACATAAATGATTGAAAGACAAAACCAACATTGCTGGCGCGTAAAGCCGCGCGCGCCTCTTCGTCCATGGCAGGCAATGATTGCCCTAATAATTTAACATCACCATCACTGCCATCATCAAGACCGGCAAGAATCCCTAACAAAGTGGATTTACCTGAGCCTGATTCGCCAATTAATGCTATTGTTTCCGCAGATTTGACAACTAACTCAACGCCAGTAAGTATGTTGAGCCGATGCTCTCCTTCACCAACAAATTTATTCAAATGATGAACTTCAAGAACATTATTTTCAGGCATCTCCCGATCCTTTTATTACTGGGATTGTCATCAATGCGTATTGCCGCAGCGGATACGCTACTTATTCTGGGCGATAGTTTAAGCGCCGGTTATCAGTTGCCTATTCAACAAGCATGGGCAACACAATTATCTGAACATTGGAAAAACACGCCTGATGCACCACGAGTCATTAATGCCAGTATTAGCGGCGATACAGCGGCTCAAGGGCTGGCTCGTTTACCGGAACTGTTGAAAACGCATCAGCCGCGCTGGGTTCTGATCGAACTGGGCGCAAATGATGGTTTACGCGGTTTTCCAACAACAGAAATAGAAAGGGATTTAACCAAAATCATTACCTTAACTAAACAAGCTAATGCACAGCCGTTATTAATGCAAATACGCATTACGCCAAATTATGGCAGACGTTATACCGATGCGTTTAGTGCGATTTATCCCAAGTTGGCACAAGAAAATCATATTCCGCTGCTGCCGTTTTTTATGGAGCAAATCGCTACCAAACCTGCATTGATGCAAGCAGATGGACTACACCCAACCGCCGAAGCACAGCCATTTATTACCGATTTTATGGCACAAGCGCTCGCGCCTTATGTCGGTCTTGATGGGAAAAATCAAAGAAATAAAGAATAATTTGTAGTGTCGGCAATCTGCCGCCTGTTGATTTCACGGTGGTTTGGCGGGCGGTTAACAACCGTCCCTACGTAAATGACAGAACAAATTGATAATATGACTACTTATCCGAAACGCCGGTTAACTAGCTAATTCAGAGAACAAAAAATGCAAAATACGCAAAAAGCCATTTTAATTACCGGTTGCTCCAGTGGTATTGGTTTTGTCATCGCAACTGATCTTAAACAGCGCGGTTATCGCGTGATTGCCGCCTGCCGTAAACCTGATGATATAGCAATGCTGCAACAAAAAGGCTTTGAGGTTGTGCAACTGGATCTCGACGATAGCGCCAGTATCCGGCAAGCCGCCGCGCAGGTGTTAGCGATGACTAATGGCAAACTTTACGGGCTGTTTAACAATGCCGGATTCGGTATATATGGACGGCTGGAGACGATCTCCCGTCAGCAATGTGAACAGCAGTTTTCCAGCAATCTGTTTGGCGCACATGAATTAACCATGCTGCTGCTGCCCGCGATGCGAAAACAAGGCGTCGGGCGAATTATCCAAACCAGTTCAGTGATGGGCATCATTTCAACACCGGGTCGCGGTCTGTACGCCGCCAGTAAATATGCACTGGAAGCATGGTCAGACGCATTACGCCTTGAACTGCGCGGCAGCGGTATTCAGGTCAGCTTGATTGAACCAGGTCCTATCAGCACCGAATTCACTCACAATGTGGCTCAGACACAAAAAGATAAACCGGTAAAAAATCCGTCTATCGCCAAACGCTTTACCCTGCCGCCAGAAGCCTTGATTCCTGTTGTTCGTCACGCACTGGAAAGCCCAACAGCAAAAATCCGCTATCGCGTCACATTTGTGACAAAAGTGATGGCAATCAGTAAGCGCTTACTGCCGGATCGTTTAATGGATAAGATTTTAGCCAATAAGGGATAAATAGCGCTTGAAGCTATCAGAAAAGCCCATATATCCGAATTAACAATATGATAGAGAATGTATTATGAACGCTAATTTTATTATCGATGTCACCGAAGCTAATTTTCAACAAGTATTGGAGCAATCCGCACAATCGCCGGTACTGTTCTATTTTTGGTCTGCTCGCAGCCAGCATTGTCAGGAGCTAGAACCGATACTGGATAAACTTGCCGCCGAATACACCGGTAAATTTACACTGGCGAAAATCGACTGTGACAGCCAGCAAATGGTTGCCGCGCAGTTTGGTATCCGCGCGATCCCAACGGTTTATCTGTTTAAAGATGGTCAGCCTGCTGATGGTTTTCAAGGACCGCAGCCGGAAGAAGCAATCCGTGAATTATTAAATCGTTTCCTGCCAAAAGAAGAGGAACTAAAAGCGGCTGCCGCAGAAGAGTTGATGCGTGAAGGCAAATATATTGATGCACTGCCGCTGCTGAAAGAGGCTTGGCAGATGAGTAATCAGCGCAGCGATATTGGTTTATTGTTGGCAGAAACCCAGATCGCCCTCACCCGCAGCGAAGATGCAGAAACCGTGCTGGCAACAATCCCGCTGCAAGATCGCGATACCCGTTATCAAGGTTTAGTCGCGCAAATTGAGTTACTAAAACAAGCAGCGGATACGCCAGAAATTCAGCATCTACAACAAGAAGTTGACGCACAGCCGGATAACGCCGAATTAGCGGTACAGTTAGCACTGCAACTACATACCGTAGGCAGAAATGAAGAAGCGCTGACTCTGTTAATGAAACATTTAAAACACAGCCTTGATGCCGCTGGCGGCAATGCCAAGAAAACGCTGTTAGATATTCTCGCCGCGCTGGGAACGGGTGATGCGCTGGCTGCGAAGTTTAGACGGCAGTTGTATTCGTTATTGTATTAATTCAGATTATTTGGACTCACTAAAAAGGGCGCATTTCGCGCCCTTTTACATTCTGTCAATTTTTGTTTTAACAACAATTTTTGTTTTAACAACAATGTTTACTCTAACGCCGTTCCTGCTTTTTCCGGAATCAAAAACAGCGTGGCTAAAATATCCAGTACATACAGCGAGGCAAGCATGGCAATCGCTATCTGGAATGAATACAGAGAAACGATCATACCGACGACTAGCGGACCTAAACCGCCGATACCGCGCCCGATATTAAACAGGACGTTTTGCGCGGTAGCTCTGGCTTCAGTCGGATAAACCTCAGAAATCAGCGCACCGTAGCCGCCCATCATACCATTCACGAACATGCCCATCACTGCGCCGCCGATCAGTAATAGATATTGGTCGCTTAATTGAGAATATCCCAACACCATTAATGCAGCACCCACTTGATAAATCAGGAAAATCGGGCGGCGGCCAAAACGATCTGCCAGTTGCCCGAACAACCAGATACCAAACCCCATACCAACCACGGTTACCGCAGTCCACATAGCGGATTTAGTCAGCGAGTAGTTAAATTGTTTGCTTAGATAAGATGGCATCCAGATCATAATGCCGTAGTAACCAAAATTCTGAACAGACGTCAGGATAGCGATACCTACACTGGCTTTAATAGTTTCAGCATTTGAGACTAATGCTTTGAAAGGATTGCCTTGACGTTTTTCTTTGCTCTTCTTAATGAAGATTTCCGGCTCGCCGATACAGTGACGAATAAAGAATGATGCCAGCGCAGGAACAACACCTACCGCAAACATGCCGCGCCAGCCGATAACCGGTAGCAGCAATGGCGTTAACAGCGCCGCAGCTAACACACCAGCTTGCCAGCCAAGACCAACGTAAGATGACATTCTGGCGCGTTCATTTGGTCGGCAAGCCTCTGCCGCCAGCGCCATACCGATACCAAACTCACCGCCTAAACCGACACCGGCAATAGTGCGGTAAATCAATAAATCCCAATATCCTTGCGATAACGCACACATACCGGTAAATCCGGCAAACAAAACGATCGACCATGTTAACACTTTGATTCGACCGTAATAATCACTTAATACCCCAAAAATCAGACCGCCAACCACTGCACCAACTAGCGTCCAGGTCACTAATGAACCGGCTTCGCTGCTGGTTAGCCCTAATCCAAGCGCCACAGCGTTGAGGATAAAACCGAGAATCAGGAGATCGAACCCGTCCATTGCATAACCGACCGTTGATGCAATCACTGCTTTATAAGCATACTTTCTTCTTTTTGCCTCTTCGACGACCAGAACTTTTTGACTGTCTGTCAGGTTAATTGTCTCGTTGGTCACAGCTATTCCCACCTTAATTTAGAATTCAGCTTTGGTCATTAATTGGCAAATCACCCTATTGTTTCCCACTGGATTAATTAATAATTAATCTTTTGATTTTTATATAAAAATCAAAATAAATTTGTTCTCTGCTCAATGCCTACAGCCAAATTTTAGGCGTAGCAAAAAGCGCACCTGTTGGTAATAAAACCAAAGATGAAAGAAACAAAAAATAGATTTGTTGATTTTTATTTGAGATGTGGTCAAACCTTATAATGATAGCAGGAATAATCCGTTTGAATAGTTCTTTTTTGCCGATTTACATCTTTTTTATTTTCGTCTTGTTACAAATAAGCGCAATATTCC
The DNA here is from genome assembly GCA_031261005.1 of Enterobacteriaceae bacterium. GTDB lineage: Bacteria > Pseudomonadota > Gammaproteobacteria > Enterobacterales > Enterobacteriaceae > JAISKF01. Next base: position 114,140 of record JAISKF010000040.1, read on the forward strand.
TATCGTTTTCGAGATGCAAGTAGTTGCCCACAACCCTTTCGATATTAAAACTTCTCTAACATTAGCGGCTTCGAGTAGAATAAATGCAGTTAATTGATTGATTGTTTATTTAAAAGGACTCTGTAATGCCTATCATCGCTGTATTAGTTGTTCTTGTTATGTTTATCCTGCTCGCTGGGATTAAGGTTGTTCCTCAAGGTTATCAATGGACTATCGAGCGTTTTGGTCGTTATACCAAAACATTAATGCCCGGATTAAACCTGATCATTCCGTTTATGGATCGCGTTGGGCGTAAAATTAACGTGATGGAGCAAGTTCTTGATGTTCCCTCTCAGGAAATCATTTCAAAAGATAACGCCAACGTCACTATTGATGCCGTTTGTTTTATTCAGGTAAGGGATTCTGCGCTGGCAGCTTATCAGGTTAGCAATTTACAGACGGCGATCCTCAATCTGACTATGACCAATATTCGTACTGTGTTGGGTTCGATGGAACTCGATGAAATGCTCTCCCAACGCGATCATATCAATACCCGTTTATTGCAAGTGGTTGATGAAGCGACTAATCAGTGGGGCGTTAAAATCACCCGTATCGAAATTCGTGATATTCGTCCGCCAGCAGAACTGATCGCAGCGATGAATGCTCAGATGAAAGCAGAACGTAATAAACGTGCGGATATTCTGGAAGCGGAAGGGATTCGTCAGGCAGCCATTTTGCGTGCCGAAGGGCAAAAACAATCGGAAATTTTAAAAGCAGAAGGTGAAAGACAATCTGCATTCTTACAAGCCGAAGCCCGTGAGCGTGCAGCAGAAGCCGAAGCGAAAGCAACGCAGATGGTATCTGAAGCCATTTCAGCCGGTAATATTCAAGCCATTAACTACTTTGTGGCGCAGAAATATACTGACGCCCTGCAAACTATCGGTTCTGCCGAAAACAGCAAAGTGATTATGATGCCGCTGGAAGCGGGTAATCTGATGGGCAGTATTGCCGGTATTACTGAATTAATTAAAGGCGAGAGCAAAAAATAATGGATTTTGTTGAGTACCTGATCGCAAATCCGTACCGTTTCTGGCTGATACTTGGCGGCTTATTATTAGCCGCTGAGCTGCTGGGAACTTGTGGTTATCTGCTATGGAGCGGTGTTTCGGCGATTATTGTCGGTGCGGTGACGTGGTTAATACCGATGGATTGGCACTGGCAATGGGTAAATTTTGCCATTCTTACCCTGATTACTGCCATTCTCTGGTGGTACTGGCTGAAAAATCGCACTGTCACTGAAAATCAAAATCTCAACCAACCGAATAATCTGCTGATGGGCAAAACGTTTATCTTGTCAGAACCTATCGTTAACGGCATTGGCAGAATCAATCTGGCTGATGGTAGCTGGCGCGTACAATGCGAAGAAGATTTACCTGCGGGTGCTAAAATCCGCATTATCGCGGTAGAAAGTATTACGCTAATTGTTGAAGCGGTACATCAGGCTTAAATATTATCGCTACCGCCGGTTTTCACTAACCGGCGATATTATTTTTTTGTCATACTGTTTTTTTCATGATGACAGCAGCCGGTAAAGCTATCGATAATCGGGCAGTCAGCGCCGTCATCACCCGGACAAAGTTCAACTAGCTCAGATAACCTTGCGCGCATTTGCGTCAGCTCGGCAATATGGCGATCAATATCACTGATTTTTGCCAATGTGCGTGCTTTTACATCAGCGCTGCGGCGATCAGCATTACGAAACAGCGCTAATAACTCTTTGCACTCTTCCAGCGTAAAACCGACTAAACGCGCCTGTCGCAGTAACGTCAGTTCTTCTATATTTTTGGTGTTATAGGTGCGATAACCATTTAATGAACGGCTCGGCGGCGTGATCAAACCTTTCTCTTCATAAAAGCGAATCGTTTTGCTGGTTAAACCTGTTTTTGCTGCCGCCTGACTAATATTCATCATCAACTTTACCTTTCAGATATACGGGCTACTGGCAGGAATTCTCCTGACCGTCAGACATGATCATTTCCGCATCTTCTGTCAACGCAACACTAGTGCCGTTGGACAGACATAAAATAGCGTAAGAAAGCTCAGGGCTGCCTTTGGTCAAATCTGTTACCGCAGTGGCGTTGCCTTTTTCTCCCCTTAGTTTAATCGAATAGCGATCACAACCGTTTGTCTGGCATTGCGCTTCATATTCGCTAAAGCCCATGCTCTCAACATGGATTTTTCCTAAATATTTCACTGCCACCGAATTTTGATTAAAAGCTAATTCTGCCTCATTTTTAAGCGATTGCCACTTCCATATGAAAAAGCCCGCTACCACTACAATCACCAGTACCAGATAGCGTACATATTTTAGACATCCTTTCATGATGACCCCTGTTCAAATTGTGACGCTATCTATGATAGCTATATAGCAACCACAAAAGATAAAAATAAATAGACCCAAAAGATCTTAAAGTGACAGGTATAGAGAAATTATTCCTAATTGGAATAAAAAGTATCTTTTTATTCTTTACTGCACAGCATACTTTTCTGGCAGTCTGAACACCTCAATACATAAAGCCATTAATAATTTTAATCATTAATAAATTTAACCATAATGAGGCGGACACAATGCGTAACTGGAATATTGGAGCTTTACTCTTTTTAGTCGCTACCAGTGTAGCAGCAAAAGACATTCAACTACTGAATGTCTCATACGATCCAACGCGGGAACTTTACCAAGAGTATAACAAAGCATTCTCTAGCTATTGGAAAGAAAAAACCGGCGATAACGTCACCATCAAACAATCGCACGGCGGATCAGGCAAACAAGCCTCATCAGTGATTAACGGTATCGCTGCTGATGTGGTTACACTGGCTTTAGCTTATGATGTCGATGCTATCGCCGAACGCGGTAAACTGGATAAAAACTGGATAACTCGTCTGCCGGATAACTCCGCGCCTTATACATCGACTATCGTTTTTTTGGTACGCAAAGGCAATCCTAAACAGATCCATGACTGGAATGATTTAGTCAAACCTGGTCTTAATGTCGTAACGCCAAATCCTAAAACCTCTGGTGGCGCACGTTGGAACTATCTGGCTGCCTGGGGTTATGCGCTACAGCAAAACAATAACGATCAGGCAAAAGCTCAAGCCTTCGTTAAAGCGCTATTCGATAATGTTCAGGTGTTAGATACCGGCGCTCGCGGCTCAACCACGACTTTTGTGGAGCGCGGAATTGGTGATGTGCTAATCGCATGGGAAAACGAAGCCTATTTAGCAGTAAAAGAGCTGGGAAAAGATCAATTTGAGATCGTAACGCCAAGCGTTTCTATTCTTGCCGAACCGACTGTTGCGGTGGTTGACAGCGTAGTCGATAAAGATGGCAACCGTGAAGTATCGGAAGCCTATTTGAAATACCTCTACTCTAAACAGGGTCAGACTATCGCCGCAGAAAACTTCTACCGTCCGCGCGATCCAGAAGTGTTGAAAAAATTTGCCGCGACATTCCAACCACTAAACCTGTTTACTGTTGATCAAGTATTTGGCGGCTGGCAAAAAGCCCAACAAACTCACTTCGCAACTGATGGCATTTTTGATCAGATTACACGTCGGTGATGATCTTCATGCTCTTAATCGTGAAAGGGGCGAAATGTTTATTCCGCCCCTTTCACTTTCTTCTTAACCCGCAGCCAAAACGTTAATGCGTTGCTCCGCCCTCAATCACTAAATCCTTTTTGATTGTTAGTGACAGCGCGATAATTTGCCCGATGGCTTTGATCATCATAGCGATGGACATGCTCGGTGCGCCTGCATGGTTAACAGCCTGCTCAGGCAGATACGGGATATGAACAAATCCCGCGCGGATTTCATCACGACCATGGGTTTTCAGATAATGCAATAAACCGTACATCACATGATTACAAACAAACGTGCCTGTGGTTTGGGAGACCGCAGCGGGAATGCCGCTGTTACGCAAGTTCTGAACTAACGCTTTAATCGGCAATGTAGCAAAATACGCGGCTGGCGCATCGGCAACAACCGGAACATCAATGGGCTGATAGCCTAAATTATCAGGAATACGCGCATCATCAATATTGATCGCTACACGCTCCAATGAGATTTCTGCCCGTCCGCCAGCCTGACCAACACCAATCACCATTTGCGGCATTAGCTCATCGATCATTGAATACAATGTTTCCAGCGAAGTGCCAAATTCACATGGTAACTGGCGAGCGATCACGGTCATATCACCAATTGTCATACCATCAAGCTGGCGTACAACTTCCCAAGAGGGATTGATGTGTTCGCCGCCAAAAGGCTCAAAACCGGTCACTAATATGTTAGCCATAAATCCCCTCCTTATAAAAACATCAGGAAATAGAGTAAAAAGACATTAATAGTCAGCAAGATAAGTCCCGTTGGTACTTGAACTTTAATCACTGCATTACGGTCGGGCAGCTCCAGCAATGCTGCCGGTACGATATTGAAGTTTGCTGCCATTGGTGTCATCAACGTGCCGCAATAACCGGAGAACATACCAATCGCCGCCATCACAGCCGGATTCCCGCCGTGCATCAACACTAAAATAGGAATACCGATACCCGCAGTCACAATCGGGAACGCAGCAAACGCATTCCCCATCACCATCGTCAGCAATGCCATACCAACGGCGTAAATCAGCACAGCGATAAAACGATTATCCACCGCTAAATAGTGTTCGGTCAGGAAAGAGATCGCACCGCCGACGCCCGCAGTTGTAAATAGCAAACCCAATGTGGCAAGAATTTGCGGCAGAATAAACGCCCAGCCGATCGCGTCCAGCAGGCGGCGTGCTTCTTGAACGGATTGTGCCGGTTTTTCGTGCGTCATACGCAGCGCGATGAGCCAGCCAGCGACACAGCCAACCATCATGGAAAACAACGTCACTAATGTGGAATGTTTACCCTCACCGAACATAATTTGCTGCAAGCCCGGTATATAGTTAAACATCAGCACACCAATGACTGTCACCAGCGGAATTGCCAGCGCAGGCAAGAATAAGCGATTACCTAATCGCACCGCACTCTGTTTACGCTGCTCGTCACTGCGCTGGTGATAACTGCCAAGACGCACACCGCCGAAACCGGCGATCAGCGCCATGATCACCACAATCACGCCAACACTAATATTTAAAATACGCACAGCATTCTGGCTGTCTGTCCATGAACTCAGTAAAGTATTTGTCCAGTTCCCTACCAGAAAAACCATGCCGTACAAACCCCAGAAAAGCCCTGTTGTGACGCGGCGCGGATTCGCCTGATCACGAAAAGACATCACAGCCACCAGCAATAAAATGATGCCCGCCACCCAATACAGATATTGTTGTTGAAACATTACGCTGCCTCCCCGTGTTGCAGTGAGAGCTCATGCCGCAATGATTCATTAGCATTGCCAAGTTCTCTGGCAATGCGTTTATCCAGACGGATAAGACGATAAGAGTGGACAAAGAAAGCACAAATCGCGGTAGGTACTCCCCATAAAGCGATGTGCATTGGTTCAGTCTGGATACCGCCGGACTCCAGCATAAAGTTGTGCATAAAAATAATCGCACCAAAGGCGACAAACACATCTTCACCGAAGAACAAACCGACGTTATCCGTCGCCGCCGACATAGCACGCAGACGATAGCGCACATCATCAGGCAATTTGCCATAACGGTTTTCGGTTGCGCCCTCTGCCATCGGCGCTAATAACGGACGCACCATTTGCGGGTGTCCGCCCAAACTGGTTAACCCTAATGCTGCCGCGACTTCACGTACCAGCAGATAGACAACCAATAGCCGACCAGCCGTCGCGGTTTTAATTTGAGCGATCCATACCTGCGCCCGCTCTTTCAGACCGTAACGCTCCAGCAGACCAATCACCGCCAGCGGTAATAATAAAATTAACGGTAAATTACGCGTATTAAGAAAACCGGAACCGAGCTTTTCTAAAATATCCGGCACAGACATTGATGCTGCAATACCGGTAATCATTCCCGCAGCGATCACCACTAAAACCGGATTAAACCGGAGTAAAAACCCTACCACAATGGCAGCAATGCCGATTAGCGGCAATAAATTCACCACTTGTTCCATACCCATTCTCCTGTCTGAAAATATAATTAACGCGCCATTTTGGCATTTTGTTATTCTTTATATTCAAGAGGTTGAGTACGTTGCCCAATCTTGTGCTGCGGTTAAACAGCCGTTATTTTGATGTTGTGTTGTAAAAAGTTATCGCGTAGGTAACGAGCAAATGACAGCGCGTGAACGCCATCTCCATGCAGGCAAACCGTATCGGCTTGAACCTGAATCCATGAACCATCGAGGCTGCGAACTTTGCCGTGCAGCACCATCGCCAGCGTTTGCGCCAATGCAGCTTCATCACTGTCGATTAACGCTCCTGACTGATTGCGCGGCACCAGCATTCCATCGCGCTGATAGCCTCGATCGGCAAAAACTTCCTGTCGAGTTGATAAACCGTAACGTTCTCCGGCGCGGATCAACTCACTTCCTGCTAATCCCACTAAATACAACGTGGGATCGACATCTTTAACGGCGCGGGCAATGGCATCTGCCAGCGCGGGATCTTTCGCTGCCTGGTTGTACAACATGCCGTGCGGCTTAACGTGCGCCAACCGTCCGCCCTGCGCGTTAGTGATCGCTGCCAGCGCGCCGATTTGATACAGAGTTTGGACATAAACCGTTTCTGGCGCTAACTGCATCGCGGTACGACCAAAATTCTCCCGATCAGGGAAACTAGGGTGAGCGCCGATCGCTACACCAAACTCCAGCGCCCAACGTACTGTTCTCAACATGGTTTCGGCATCACCGGCATGAAATCCGCAAGCAATATTGGCAGAGCTAATTAATTGCAGCAGCTCGCGATCGCTATCCATTCCCTCACCAAGATCGGCATTGAAATCAATCTTCATTCAGCCTCCACGCTAACTGTTGTAAATAACACTGTTGTTGGTAGCGGGCTTCCAGCGCTTCGTCCAGAGAACATTGCTCAAAATGCAGCGGTTCACCCAAACGGATTTGTGCCAGATGAAATAAGTCAGCATCAATCACGCAAGCAATGCGCGGGTATCCGCCTGTTGTCTGAGCGTCAGCCATCAGTACAATTGGCTGCCCGTTATGAGGAACTTGCACCACACCCGGTAACAAGCCATGCGATAACATCTCGCGCGAAACCGTGCGTTGCAGCTCGCCGCCTTGTAAGCGATAACCCATACGGTTACTCTGCGGGCTTAACGTCCATGCTTTTTGCCAGAACGCTTGCTGCGACTCTGCGGAAAACTGGTCATATTCCGGTCCGGCTAATGCCCGTAAACGATTAGCAAATAACATTTGTTTAATACCGCGTGATTTCGTCAGTTTCCGCTGCGGTTTACCCGCTTCCAGCGAATCACCGTCACGCAGTAAGCGCCCATCGACTCCGCCAAAACCTGCTTTCAGATCCGTACTACGTGATTGCAGCATTTCAGGCACAGCAAAACCGCCGCTCACCGCCAGATAACTCCGCATACCATAACGCGGAGCGTGCAGTTTGAGCCTTTGACCTTTTTTGACGGGAAAACGCCAGCCAGTCCAGATTGGCTGACCATCTAACTCCGCACGGCAATCCGCGCCAGTAAGGGCAATCCAGCCTGCGCGCGTAAACTCACCGACAAATTGCCCCAGCGTGATCTCCAGCACCGCTGATTCTTGCGGATTGGCTAACAGCAGATTCGCCATTTTCATCGCTGGTTTATCCAGAGCACCGCCAAGACTAATACCTTGCTGCCGATAGCCGCTACGTCCGCCGTCTTGCACTGAAGTGTGCATACCTGCCCGAATCACTTTTAACATACGCCCTCCGGCTGCGGCACAAACCGCACCTCGTCACCAGGCAATAGCGCTGTCGGGCATTTTGCATGGGGATCAAATAACGCCAGTGAAGTACGTCCCAATAGTTGCCAGCCGCCCGGTGTTGCAAGAGGATAAATACCGGTTTGAGCGCCGCCAATCCCCACCGAACCAGCCGGAACACGAATACGCGGTTCAGAACGGCGCGGAGTTTCCAGCGCTTTCGGCAATCCGCCCATATAAGGAAAACCTGGCTGAAAGCCGAGAAAATAGACGATATATGACGTTGATGAGTGGCATTCAACCACTTGGCGCGGCGTCATGCCGGTATGCTGCGCGACAACATCTAAATCGGGACCATGCTCACAACCATAAATTACGGGAATTTCAACTTTGCGTGACTTTGGAACGAAGATTTCACTTTTTTGCCAGCAATCCAACAGGTAATCCACCGCACCAGCCGCAGTACGCAATGGATCACGCAATAAAATCGTCAGGTTATTCATACCCGGAATAGTTTCCAAAATGTCAGGATCATCACGCAGGCGCGCATTCAGTTGCCAAATTCGCTGCTGAATCGCTAATTGAATAGGCGGCGCAAACTCCAAAACCACCGCGCTTTCACCCAATAGATAACATCGTGGCTGCTGCAAAATTTCCCCCGATTATTAATAATGTTTATTCGTGATTAGGATAGTTATGCAGTATAAAACTTGTGTATGTCAACGACTTCTCATACTTTTTCAATATTAATTGTAAAAATTAAAATGTTACATAGCTCACAAAATATCTCTTTCCCTTACAAAAGCAGTGGATTATTCTTGATGTAATTTACTTATAAATAAATAACCTAGTCTGTTACTTCAAAATATAGTTCAATGTACTAGTGAATAAACTTCAATTTACTCTTTTAGTTAAATAACAAAATATAATCAAATGTAACAAAATCATTAATTGAATAGATATTCATTATATTTGATTTATTACCCAACAATAATCACCCTTATCTTTATGATAATTCTTGAAATTATTTCAATTCAATATGATTAAAATTTGATTTTTACCGATTATTATCACACAAAATAAAGAACAGCAGAAAAAAGCAAGAAAGATCAAATGCGGGCGGCAGGTTACCGCCCATACGAATTCTTCTTTATTATCAATAGATTAATCAATTTGCTTAATCCGTAATTCTTTCGGGACTTCAAAGACAATATTCTCTTCTCTGCCGTCCATTTCTATTGCAGGTCGCCCGCCTAAAGATATTAAGCGCGTGATGACGGCTTGCACTAATATATCGGGAGCTGACGCGCCCGCAGTAACGCCGATAGAGCTGAGATTTTTCACCCATACTTCCTGAATATCTTCGGCGGTATCAATCAGATAAGCGGGTTTGCCAATACGCTGCGCTAACTCTGCCAGCCGATTGGAGTTGGAGGAGTTTTTCGAGCCGACAACTAATACCACATCACTCCGCATTGCCAGATTTCGTACTGCTTCCTGACGATTGGTGGTGGCATAACAGATGTCATCTTTGCGCGGACCAATAATATCGGGGAAACGTTCACGCAAAGCATCAATAACATCAGAAGTATCATCAACGGATAGCGTCGTTTGCGTCATAAAGCACAGGTTCTTATCATTTTTCACCTGTAAATCCCAAACGTCTTGCGGTGATTCCACCAGATACATGCCGCCCGCTTCATTGCTGTACTGCCCCATTGTGCCTTCCACTTCGGGGTGTCCGGCATGACCAATCAGAATCGCCTCACGACCTTTGCGACTGGCTCGCGCGACTTCCATGTGTACTTTTGTCACCAACGGACAGGTAGCGTCAAAGATGGTGAGATCACGGCTTTTAGCTTCTGCTCTTACTGCTTGCGATACGCCATGTGCAGAGAAGATCAGGATCGCGCCATCAGGAACTTCATTAAGCTGCTCAATAAATACTGCACCGCGCTCACGCAGGCTATCCACCACATAGCGATTATGTACAACTTCATGACGTACATAAATCGGCGCGCCGTAAATTTCCAGCGCACGTTCAACAATGCTGATTGCCCGGTCTACTCCGGCGCAGAAACCACGCGGATTGGCTAACAAAATCTGCATGTTAACTCCCCATATAGAACAAATGTGCCGTCGGAAGTCATCCTGACGACACATTGAGTGTTTATTGCTAATATTCCTCGGTGGAGAAATAACATAATTTAATCTCAAGTTTAGATAAGAAAATAGTAAAAACAATAGATTAATATATTGATAATAAAGAATAATTAACAGGAGCGGCGACCTACCGCCCGCGTTAACAACACACTAGGTTCCTGGACGACAGATTGTCGCCCCTACGGAAAATCCAGAATTCAGGTTAATTTAGGTTGTAGCCCTTAATTCCCCGCCACAGAGGGAAATTAAGGATTCAGTTTAAATCGTGTTTTTATTTTTGCCTTTCTTCGCAAAGATAAAACCTTCCAGTATCACCATTACCGCGCCGATACAGATCCCGCAGTCAGCCACGTTGAACGTTGGATAGTGCCAGTCGCCGATAAAGAAATCGAAGAAATCGACGACGAAGCCGTGATACAAGCGGTCGAATAAGTTACCCAACGCACCGCCGATGATTAAGGCGAAAGCGATATTATTCCATTTATCTTTCGCTGCGGTGCGATACATCATCACCATCAAAACTATGCTGATAGTAATAGCCACCGCTGCCAGCGCCCAGCGTTGCCCCATAAAGGAGCTGAACGCTGCGCCGTAGTTACGGGCATAGTAGAAATCAAAAAATGGCAGAAAATCGACAGATTCACCCAATCTGAAATGATGAATCACCCAGAATTTAGTCAGCAGATCGACCGCCAGAACAACAACCGCCAGCCAAAGCCAGCGGAGTCCGGTAGAAAAAATAGTTTTACTCATCAGGCAAACTTACGCTCTTCGCCGTGACCAGCCACGTTAGTAACACAACGACCACAAAGTTCAGGATGTTCAGCATCTTGCCCGACATCCTGCGTGTAGTGCCAACAGCGCGGGCATTTACAGCCTTGAGCTTTTGCCAAGCCGATTTTCAATCCCGCCAGCAATTCGCTTTGTTGTGCATCTGCCGGAGCTTGATCCAACGGAGCGACTTTCGCGCCGGAAGTCAGCATGACGAAACGCAGTTCATTTTGCAGCGCATTCAGTTTGTCAGACAGCGCTTGATCCGCATACAGCGTAACGGCAGCTTCTAACGCACCGCCCAGTAATTTATCGCTGCGTGCCTGTTCCAGCACTTTATTCACTTCGCCGCGAACTTGCAGCAATTCAGCCCAGTAGCTATCGTTCATGCTTTCGCCGTCAGCCAGACCAAACAGCCCTTGATACCATTCGCCGGTAAACACGAATTGTTCACGCTCGCCCGGTAAATAGTTCCAGATTTCATCAGCAGTAAATGACATGACGGGAGCCATCCAGCGAACTAATGCTTCGGCGATATGATACAGCGCAGTCTGGCAGCTACGACGTGCCAAGCCATCGCTTTTCGCGGTGTACTGGCGGTCTTTGATAATATCCAGATAGAAAGAACCCATTTCGATGGAGCAGAACTGCATCAGGCGTTGAATCACAACATGGAAATCGTAATTATCGTAGCTATCGGCGATCTCTTTCTGTGCTTCCAGTGCGCGCCCGACTGCCCAGCGATCCAGAATAACCATCTCTTCCGGTTTCACCATGTCTTTTACCGGATCAAAACCATTCAGGTTCGCCAGTAAGAAACGCGCGGTGTTACGAATACGGCGATACGCATCAGCGGAACGTTTCAGAATTTCATCAGACACCGCGATTTCGCCGGTGTAATCGGTAGACGCCACCCACAAGCGCAGAATATCACCGCCGAGTTTGTTCATTACATCTTGCGGGCTTACGGTATTACCGATGGATTTGGACATCTTGCGTCCCTGACCATCGACGGTAAAACCGTGCGTCAACACTTGTCGATAAGGCGCTTTACCTTTCATTGCCGTGGAGATCATCAGCGAAGACATAAACCAACCGCGATGCTGATCCGATCCCTCTAAATACATATCTGCGCTGTGCCCGTGAAATTCAGGGCGTACATCAACAACAGAAGCGTGCGTTGAGCCGGAGTCAAACCAGACGTCTAAGGTGTCCGGTACTTTGACATAATTAGCTGCATCGTCACCGAGTACCTCTTTCGGATCGAGATCCCACCATGCCTGAATACCGTGCTGTTCAACACGCTGCGCTACTTGCTCCATGATTTCCAGTGAGCGCGGGTGCAGTTGATCGGTATCTTTATGCACGAACAGCGACATTGGCATACCCCAAGTGCGCTGACGTGAAATACACCAGTCAGGTCGATTGGCGACCATGTTTTCGATACGCGCTTGCCCCCAATCAGGAATCCAACGCACACCTTTGATCTCTTCCAATGATTTTTTACGCAAACCATTTTGCTCCATGCTGATAAACCATTGCGGTGTAGCTCGGAAAATAATCGGCGATTTATGCCGCCAGCAGCACGGATAGCTGTGTACCATTTTTTCGACATGCAGCAATGCGCCGTGTTCACGCAAAATTTCAACCACAACATCGTTAGCTTTAAAAACGTTTAAGCCGTCAAGACCTGCACCAGTTCCCGCTAAATAGCAGCCATCAGGACCAACCGGATTAGCAACTTCTAAGTGGTATTTCTGACCAATCACATAGTCGTCAGGACCATGACCGGGCGCAGTGTGTACCGCACCTGTACCGGCATCGAGGGTGACGTGTTCGCCTAAAATGATTGGCACATCAAAGTTCAGGAATGGATGTTTAAAGCGCATCAGTTCAAGATCAGCGCCTTTGGCACTGCCCAGAACTGCCCAACTGGTGATGCCTGCGCGTTTCATCACACTTTCCACCAGTTCAGCCGCCAGAATCAGATATTCATCATCAACTTGCACTAATTGATATTCAAAAGCAGGGTGCAATGAGATCGCGCGGTTAGCAGGCAATGTCCACGGTGTAGTTGTCCAGATCACTGCGGAAACTTGCCCTTTGATATTGTGAACACCGAACTTAACAGCAACGGCGATTGGATCAACCGCTGCGAAACGCACATCAATCGATGGTGAGGATTTGTCATAATACTCCACCTCTGCTTCTGCCAGAGATGAACGGCAATCGATACACCAATGCACCGGTTTTGCGCCTTTAAGCAAATGACCGTTATCGATGATTTTTGCCAGAGAACGAATGATATTAGCTTCGGTTTTGTATTCCATCGTCAGGTAAGGGTGTTCCCAGTCACCTAACACTCCTAAGCGGATAAAATCTTTTTTCTGCCCTGCAACTTGCTCTGCAGCATATTCACGGCAGGCTTTGCGGAACTCTGCGGCACTGATTTTCTCGCCCGGTTTACCGATCAATTGTTCCACTTTCAATTCAATTGGCAGACCATGACAATCCCAGCCCGGCACATAAGGCGCATCATAACCAGACAAACTTTTTGACTTGATAATAATGTCTTTCAGAATCTTGTTAACTGCATGACCAATATGAATATTACCGTTGGCATAAGGAGGACCATCATGAAGAATAAAGGTTTTTTTGCCTTTTTTAGCCTGACGAATCGCACCGTAAAGATCAGATTCGTACCAATGTTTCAGCATATCCGGTTCACGCTTGGCTAAATCACCGCGCATCGGGAAACCGGTCTCCGGTAAGTTCAGGGTATTTTTATAGTCAGTCATTCGATTCTCTATTCCATATTTCGGCTAGAAATTAAGGTTGTGCCGTGAATTTTGCCTAAGCTAGTTTTTATTAAAAAAGGCTCTGGCAGCCACGACATCATGTTCAATCTGCTGTTTTAATGCGTCCAGCGAAGCAAAACGCTGTTCGCTGCGTAATTTTTCCCGGATAACGACATCAATATGGCGACCATAAAGATCCATATCAACGTCTAATAAATGTACTTCAAGTTGTTGGCGCACGCCGGAAACCGTTGGGCGCGTACCAATATTTGCCACGCCCGGCAGCGGCTTATCGCCTAATCCTAACACTTCAACAGCATAGACGCCTTTTATCGGCGCAACTAAACGTTTCATCGGTAAATTAGCGGTAGGAAAACCAATGGTTCTGCCTAATTCATCACCATGCACCACGCGCCCGCACATGCTGTATGGGCGGCCAAGTAAGGATTCAACCAGCGCCAGATTATCTTCTTTCAGCGCCTTACGAATCATGGTACTGCTAATTCGTTTGCCTGATTCACAGAAACTTTCCGTATCAGCAACGGAAAAACCATATTTTTCACCGGCTTTTTGCAGCAAGGAAAAATCTCCCTGACGCTTGGCACCAAAGCGAAAATCATCGCCAACCATCAAAAATTTAACCCCTAACAAATCGACCAACAATCGGGAGATAAAATCTTCGGCGCTATTAGCGGCAAACTCGGTATCAAATTTGACACACAGCAGATAATCAATACCGGCTTGTGCCAAATATTTGCATTTATCACGCAGCCGTGTCAGACGTGCGGGCGCTTTCTCTGGTGCAAATAGCTCTAGCGGCTGCGGCTCAAAAATCATCACCATTGTGGGTAATCCAAGACGTTGCCCCTCGCGCTTCAACTGGCGAAGCAACGCCTGATGCCCAAGATGAACACCGTCAAAATTACCGATAGTCAAAACACACCCGTGATGACGAGACCGGATATTGTGTGTGCCGCGAATCAGCTCCATAAATCAGCTCTGGGATCTGTACAGTGGAAGTCGGCGATTATAGCAACTGCAACCGCTAAGGTTAACCAGCGATTACACGATAAACAAAAATCTTGTCGCGTTTTTGCTTTATACGCTTAAACTTGACGGTGAATTGTTGGTGAATATTGCCTTTTTATTGGTGATTGCGCCCGTTTTTTCAGCAGACACATTAAAGAAAACACGTTAATCACTGTATTCTGTCGGCTAAAGCTGTTAGAATTCTGCGCCATCGATAACCGCGGTGTCGCCTCTTCTTTTTTTCATAAAATTGAGAAATGGCGGCGCTAATTTGCACAAATCCGTTGACAAAATAAGGTCGAAAGGGCATATTCCTTCGCCTTTAGAATGTCCTCAAGAAACTATTTGGGAGTTGGACCTTGGCTAATATCAAATCAGCTAAGAAACGCGCCGTCCAGTCAGAAAAACGTCGTAAGCATAATGCAAGCCGTCGTTCTATGATGCGTACTTTCATCAAGAAAGTACAAGCGGCGATTGAAGCAGGTGACAAAACTGCTGCTCAAGCAGCATTTAATGACATGCAACCTATTGTTGACCGTCAGGCATCAAAAGGCTTAATTCATAAGAATAAAGCAGCACGTCATAAGTCAAACCTGACTGCACAAATCAACGCAATGCAATAATCGTTGAGCGTTTCTAAAAAAACCGGCTTATGCCGGTTTTTTTATGTCTGGAATTTGGTTAAAACAATAGTAAAAAAACAGATTAATATATTGATAATAAAATAATTTGTAGGGGCGACAACCTGTCGCCCGAATTAACAAGGCGGTGGTTTGGCTGGCGGCAGGTTGCCGCCCCTACAAAAAATCACATAATTATCTGAAAGTTATCGTAATAATGTAATTTTTTATCCGAAGTTCAGAGCAGAAAAAATCCATAAAAAAACGCCTGACAAACATGAATTACTTCACGGCTTGTCAGACGCTTTTATTCGTCTGGTTTAACTAAATCAATATATTTAGTTGGTCAGATCATCAAAGAACTTTTTCACGCCATCTAAAAAAGATTTAGATTTCGGGCTGTTCTTTGCCCCTTTTTCGCCGCCAAATGAGTCTGCCAGTTCACGCAGCAGTTTCTTTTGTTTCTCATTTAGCTTGACCGGTGTTTCAACAACCACACGGCATAGCAGATCGCCTTGCGCGCCGCCGCGTACTGATTTCACACCTTTACCGCGCATACGGAACAATTTACCGGTCTGCGTTTCGGCTGGTATTTTCAGATTCACTCTGCCGTCGAGCGTTGGCACCTCGATTTCACCACCCAATGCTGCCATTGCGAAATTAATCGGCACTTCACAATAGAGATTGTTGCCGTCACGCTCAAAGATTGGGTGCTGTTTCACCTGTACCTGAACGTATAAATCGCCTGCTGGTGCGCCATTCTCACCTGCTTCGCCCTCGCCGGATAAACGAACACGATCACCGGTATCCACGCCTGCCGGAATTTTCACTGACAGCGTTTTAGTCTTTTCTACGCGACCTTGACCATGACATTTAGTGCAAGGTTCTTTGATGATTTTGCCGCGCCCATGACAGGTTGGGCAAGTTTGCTGAACCGCAAAGAATCCCTGACGGATTTGCACCTGACCAGAGCCATGACAAGTGGTACACGTTGTGGATAATGTTCCCTCTTTCGCACCGCTGCCATGACACACATCACACTCAGCCAGCGTAGGAATACGGATCTCTTTGGTCACACCGCGCACGGCTTCTTCCAGCGTTAGCGTCAGATTGTATTGCAGGTCAGAACCGCGACTTGCTCGCTGACGGCGACCGCCGAAAATATCGCCGAATACATCACCGAAAATATCGTTGAAATCACCGCCGCCGCCCTGGAATCCACCGCCACCGCCCATTCCGCCCTGTTCAAAGGCAGCGTGACCGTACTGATCATAAGCGGCTTTTTTATTTGCATCAGTTAGAATTTCATAGGCTTCTTTGATTTCCTTAAATTTCTCTTCGGAATCTTTATCGCCCTGATTTCTGTCTGGGTGGTGTTTCATCGCTAAACGCTTATAAGCCTTTTTAATTTCGCGCTCATCTGCGTCGCGGCTCACGCCTAAAATTTCGTAATAGTCTTTCTTCGCCATCTGTGGACTTTACCCTATATATGCGTACACGGGCGGTGAGTTCCCTCAACGCCCGTGCCAAGTTCCGTTAATAATACCTTAATTCCGGCATCATTACCGTGCCCGTTCAGGGGCGATTACTTTTTGTCTTTTACTTCTTCAAATTCAGCATCAACAACATCGTCGTTATTGCTCTGGCTGGCGTCCGCACCGGCGGTAGATGCACTTTCAGCATGTTGCTGCTGTGCCATTTCCATCAGTTTGCCAGAAACTTCTGCCAGCGCTTGAATCTTCGCTTCGATGTCGGCTTTATCTTCACCTTTCAGTGAAGTTTCCAGCGCGCTTAATGCAGATTCGATAGCAGTCTTGTCATCAGCCGGTAATTGGTCGCCTGCTTCGGTGACTTGTTTACGGGTACTGTGCAGCAGATGATCACCTTGATTTCGAGTCTGTACCAACTCTTCAAACTTACGGTCAGCATCAGCATTAGCTTCAGCTTCTCGTACCATTTTTTGGATTTCATCTTCGTTCAGACCAGAAGATGCCTTAATGGTGATATTTTGCTCACGACCGCTGTTTTTATCTTTTGCCGATACATGCAGGATACCGTCCGCATCAATGTCAAAAGTAACTTCGATTTGCGGCATACCGCGCGGAGCAGCCTGAATACCGTCCAGATTGAACTGACCCAGTGATTTATTATCAGCCGCACGTTTACGTTCACCCTGCAACACATGGATAGTTACCGCAGCTTGATTATCTTCCGCTGTGGAGAACACTTGGCTGTGTTTAGTTGGGATCGTCGTATTTTTAGAGATCAGCGCCGTCATTACGCCGCCCATCGTTTCGATACCCAGAGACAGCGGAGTCACGTCTAACAGCAGCACGTCTTTCACATCACCGGCTAACACACCGCCCTGAACCGCAGCACCGATAGCGACTGCTTCATCTGGATTTACGTCTTTACGCGGTTCTTTACCGAAGAAATCAGCCACTTTCTGTTGAACTAAAGGCATACGGATCTGACCGCCGACTAAAATTACATCGTCAATATCAGTCACAGATAAGCCTGCATCTTTCAGCGCTACTTTTAACGGTTCTAAAGAACGGTTAACTAAATCTTCTACCAGTGACTCTAATTTAGCGCGAGTCACTTTAATGTTCATGTGTTTAGGACCCGTTGCATCTGCGGTGATATACGGCAGATTAACATCGGTTTGTTGAGCGGAAGACAACTCGATTTTTGCTTTTTCAGCCGCTTCTTTCAGGCGTTGCATTGCCAGCGGATCATTACGTAAATCAAAGCCTTGCTCTTTCTTAAATTCATCAACTAAATAATTGATCAGACGCGTATCGAAGTCTTCACCGCCTAAGTGAGTATCACCATTAGTTGCTAATACTTCGAAAGTTTTTTCACCGTCAACTTCATCAATTTCAATGATAGAAATATCGAATGTACCGCCGCCTAAGTCATAAACCGCGATAGTACGATTACCCATTTCTTTATCTAAACCGTAAGCCAGAGCCGCTGCGGTTGGTTCATTGATGATACGTTTAACGTCTAAACCTGCGATACGACCGGCATCTTTCGTTGCCTGACGCTGAGAATCGTTAAAGTAAGCAGGAACAGTAATTACCGCTTCTGTTACTGGCTCGCCTAAGAAATCTTCGGCTGTTTTCTTCATTTTTTTCAAAACTTCAGCAGAAATTTGCGGCGGAGCAATTTTTTGACCTTTTACTTCAACCCAGGCATCACCGTTATCTGCTTCAATGATTTTGAATGGCATGATTGAACGGTCACGCTGTACTTCTTCATCGCCAAAACGACGACCAATCAAACGTTTAATAGCAAAAAGTGTATTTTGCGGGTTAGTCACTGCCTGACGTTTTGCCGGTTGACCAACCAAAATTTCGCCGTCTTGGGTATAGGCGATAATTGACGGAGTAGTACGATCCCCTTCCGCGTTCTCAATTACGCGAACCTGTGTTCCGTCCATAACAGCAACACAAGAGTTCGTTGTACCCAAGTCAATACCAATAATTTTACCCATTAGATGTTCTCCCCTTAAAAATCTTATTCGTTAAAACGCTATTCGTTTACATACCCACCTATATGGGGGTGTTAAATAACTTTTCAACTGTTGTTTTAACTGTTTTAACAACTGTTTTCACGGTCAGATAACACTAATCCAGACAAGGTGGTTTTGCTGATGAACATAAGATGGGGACAGCAACGCAGTCATCAAGGGGGAGAAGTAAAAAATTTTGCAAAAATACTGATCTAAACCAAGATTCCAACCATCAACGCTTATTATGATGCGCGCTCGCTTGTACTGAAATGCTTGTTAACTGTTTACAAGCGTTAATATTTTTAATTACGCCACTATTACAGAGGATTTATGCAGCCAAATAAATTAGCAAATGCAGGTCCATTAGGATTGATGGGCTTCGGTATGACCACCATTTTATTGAATATTCACAATGCGGGTTTCTTCCCGTTGACAACAACAATCATTTCGATGGGTATTTTTTACGGCGGGATCGCGCAAATTATTGCCGGTATTTTAGAATTTAAACGCGGCAATACATTCGGTGTTACTGCTTTTATTTCCTATGGTTTCTTTTGGATCTCTCTCGTTGGTATCTGGTTAATTCCTGCCATCGGTCACGTCGAGGCAACAAACAGCACCTTAGTTGGCATCTATTTAGCGCTGTGGGGCATTTTCACTTTGTTTATGTTCATCGGTACGCTGCGCGCTAATCGCGGGATACAGGTTGTGTTCGGCACGCTGACCGTGCTGTTCTTCCTGCTGGCTGTCGGTAATATCGCAGGAAATAAAGATATTCTGACGTTTGCCGGTTATGTCGGCATTATCTGTGGTGCAAGCGCAATCTATTTAGCCATGGCAGAAGTATTACACGAGCAATATGGGCGTTCTATTTTGCCGATGGGTGAACCGAAAACTGAAGATAAAGCACACTAATTAACTTCATCGTTGGATAAAAAATAATTTGTAGGGACGGTTGTTAACCGCCCGTTGGTTTCACCGTAATTTGGCGGGCGGCAGATTGCCGCCCCTACGAAAACAACATAATTATTTGAAAATTATCAAAAAATACAATTTATTATCCGAAATTCAGGTTAAATACTCACATCACGTATCGCGCTTTTCGGGCGAAAAGCATTTACCACCTCAGGATTCGTTTCTACATAAGGTCCTTCCAGCAGTTGAATGCAATAAGGCACGCTGGCAAAAATACCGGCAACAATCGGTTTTCCCTCTGAATCTTTCACGCCCTCTAACGTCTCTTTAATTGATTTTGGCTGTCCGGGCAGATTAATAATCAGTGCTTGTTTACGAATAACGCCCACCTGACGGGATAAAATCGCCGTCGGCACATAATACAAACTGATTTGCCGCATCTGTTCACCAAAGCCAGACATGATGCGATCAGCAACCGCTAACGTCGCATCAGGCGTAACATCACGGCGCGCAGGTCCGGTTCCGCCAGTAGTTAACACCAAATGACAACCGCATTCATCAACCAGTTCGCATAATGCTTCTTCAATTAATGACTGTTCATCAGGGATAAGGCGAGTTTGGGTAATAAATTCAGTTTTCAATGCGCTTTCCAGCCATGATTCCAACGCCGGAATACCCTGATCCTGATAAACACCATTTGATGCCCGATCAGAGATCGAAACCAAGCCGATGCGTAATTTATTCATATTATCCTCGCTATTACCTGCGCGTTATTCGCTATATTGCGGCATATCATACTATCTCAGTGCAACTTTTAGCACCGTTCTAATGTCTGCACGATCTCAATTCATGACAAAAAAATACCGGCACAATTGAGAAATTGCACCGGTACTCAACACAGATAGAAAGAAATTACAGCAGCGCGGCAATCATTGTGGCTAATTTTTCCTGATCAACCGCAAATTTACGAATACCATCAGACAATTTATCTACTGCCATTGGATCTTGATTGTGCTGCCAGTAAAACTGCGCTTCAGTCAGCGGCACAGGGCGATCTTTCACTTCGCCGCTATAAGCGAGCTTACGTTCAACTTCACCCTGCGCTTCGGATAATTCTTTCAGCAACGCAGGTGCAATGGTCAAGCGATCACAACCTGCCAGTTCAATAATTTCGCCGGAACTACGGAAACTCGCACCCATCACAACCGTTTTATAACCGTGTTGCTTGTAATATTCATAAATGCTGGTGACAGAGATCACGCCCGGATCTTCCTGCGCTGCGTACTCTTTTTTATCGGTGTTGGCTTTGTACCAGTCCAGAATACGACCAACAAACGGTGAGATCAGGTAAACACCTGCTTCCGCACAAGCACGCGCCTGAGCAAAAGAGAATAACAACGTTAAGTTACAGTTAATGCCCTCTTTTTCCAGCTCGGCAGCAGCACAAATCCCCTGCCACGTTGACGCCAGCTTAATCAAAATACGATCATTACTGATGCCAGCATCGTTATACAGTTTGATTAAACGTTTCGCTTTAACAATGCTTGCTTGCGTATCATAAGAAAGACGCGCATCAACTTCTGTCGAGATACGACCCGGAATCAGTTTTAAAATTTCCAGCCCGATATTCACCGCCAGCTTATCAGACGCATCGACAATTTGCTGCGCGCGATCAGAACTCTGACTTGTCGCCCAAGCAACCGCATCATCAATCAGCTTGCGATATTCCGGTAATTGAGCAGCATTCAGGATTAAAGAAGGGTTAGTTGTCGCATCTTGCGGTTTGTACAGCTTCATTGCTGCAATATCGCCGGTATCAGCCACAACGGTTGTAATTTTACGCAGGGAAGTCAGTTTATCTGTCATGATTATTCTCTTGTTTATCGAATAGCGTAGCGAGTGAGCATCATTATCTCGATGGTGTTAAATGATAATATCATGACTTAACGAGGGCGCAACGCGCGAACATAACCGGCAACTGCCAGTACAAGTTAAATTAAGGCGTAATACTTTGATAAATTATCAGATTCTCATTATCACAATACGCGGTTGCTGATCCTATTAAATCCATTGATTTTTTCACGATGACCTTTCTGCTACATTATTTGTACTGTAATAGAAATAGATTTAACCTCAGTTTTAGAGAAGAAAACAGCAAGAATAACAGGTTAATTCATTGATAATAAATAATTTTTATTACAGCAATCTACCTTCCGCTGATTTTACTGTGATTTGGCAGACGGCAGATTGCAACCCTGACATAAAATCACATAATTAATTGAAATTTATCGTAAAAATATAACTTTTTATCGCAAGTTCAGGTATTTAGGATCTCACTATGCTAATCACCATTTCACCAGCAAAAACATTAGATTACACCAGCCTGCTGGTGACAGAGCTTTACACTCAACCAGAAATGCTCGACCAATCGAAGATACTGATGAAAGTCTGCCGCAAACTAACTCCGGCGCAAATTGCCAGCCTGATGAGCATCAGTGATAAATTATCCGGTCTGAACGCTGCCCGTTTTGCCGAATGGCAACCCGATTTCACACCAGAAAATGCCCGTCAGGCATTACTCGCCTTTAAAGGCGATGTTTATACCGGCTTGCACGTTGAAGATTTCAGCGATCAAGATTTTGATTTCGCCCAACAACATTTGCGTATGCTGTCTGGCTTGTACGGCGTATTACGCCCGCTAGATTTAATGCAGGCTTATCGCCTTGAAATGGGAACAAAACTGGAAAACTCACGCGGCAAAGATCTGTATCAGTTCTGGGGCAAACGCATCACCGATAAACTGAATCAAGCGCTGAAAGATCAAGGCGACGATGTTCTTATCAATCTGGCTTCTGACGAATATTTTAAATCAGTACAAACCCAACATCTCAACGCCGCCATCATCAAACCGGTATTTTTAGATGAGAAAAGCGGCAAATATAAAATCATCAGCTTCTACGCTAAAAAAGCACGCGGCTTAATGAGCCGTTTTATCATCAAAAACCGCCTGACACGACCTGAACAATTAGTCGATTTTGATCTGGACGGTTATCAATTTGATGAAGCAAATTCACGGGGAAATGAGTTGGTGTTTAGGCGCAGGGAGTTGGGATAAGTTATCTCTGATAATTATTTCTACTTAATAACATAGCTTTCGTTGATTTGAAAACAAGGTGAGAATTAAATTATGGGTAGATTAATTTTTATCTAAAAAATTATCAGATTTGATAATAAGATTACTATAGTTACTATTTGCATGAACTGTACATGGAAATAAACCGATCAAAACGATAAGTAAACAAGCCGTAAAAGAATGTACCTATAATTAATCTTAATCAGATAATGTTTAATTATCTATCTTATAAACAACTATTTTTCTATACTCTTCTTTTTTTAATGAGTTATCTGTTTCTAATTTCAAATAAATCACGTCCTTATACCAATAACCTAAAATAACAGAAACATTACCCCAAAAATATTTATCCTCATAAATATTTTTATCTAATAGATCAGCTTTATAAATTTTTATGTTTTGAGCTGGACTATCACTCCATTCATGTTTACTTTCATCATAATTTTCATAGGGATCATAAGTGATAGTAAATATATAATTAGTATCTGATGATATTATTGGCATACTATCTAAATTTATAATTTTCCCATTATTACCATTTATTATCATATAACTATCAGCTTCATATTGTTCGTGTTTAATTAAGTAACTATTTAATGTTGGGATATAGCCTAAATATTTATAAATATTAAAATCATCCTCATCAAACACTCTTGGCTTATTCTTTAATTCAATTGTTTTATATTTTAAAGTCAATTGAATTTTATCATCATTTATAGAAATACCATTTTTATTATTAATAACAAAAGGCTTATATCCAGAATCATAATTCTGATAAAATTCAGAGTTTGAACTATCTTCTACAGTTAATTTTAGTTCCCCACTGTGGCTCCAAGTAGAAAATAATAGGAATAAATATAATAATTTATTCATTTAGATATTTCCTCATAATTTGGCAAATAAGATTGAACATGTAAATGATCATTGTGATGGTTAGCTTGATCATTTTTACAATGATTAAATATTTTATTAACATTAAAAGTTTGAGATAACATTGATTTCCAACCGAATTTAAATAAAGCATCATTAAATTTATTTTGTCTATCTATATCAACACCTGCCCAACCAATAGATTTATCAGATGAGAATAAATTTGTACGCCCACCATTACGATCTTTTCTTAAATATCTTAAATCACCATTAAATCCATTTTTATGAGAAACACTAGGGTTGGATGAACCATCTTTATGACTAAATCCATTGAATACAAAGTCGTCATAACCACATTCTAAAAGAGCGCCTAATAAACTTGCCAATGTTTTATCATTTATCCAATACCTTGAAGTATTCAATGTCATAGAGAATTTTACATTACCATTAGAGTAATTTTTTAACTGTCTAATATCAATAAGATCTATTTTTTCTCCACCATACTTTTCTCCATACTGATTATTAATTGTTTCATAAATAAAAACACCTAAATCATGCATACATCCTGATTTATCATGATATATATATTTGTACTTATTAATAAATTCCTCATCAATTACACTAGGAATATGCTTTTCTATTCTTCCATCATCTTTTGAATTCCAATAAATATGATAAGTAATAATATTATTATCTGCAATTGCGTCCAAAAACACTACCGGATGAAAATGCCAGACCGCATCCCCTTTATCAAAGGGCGGAACCTGACTCATCCACTCCATCTCTTGCAACCATTTTTTACAATATAGCTTTTCCTGTGCATTCACTTCCTCAAAAAATGTCTTCCACATTTCAGGACGTTTAAACCATTCGCTGTGATGTTTTACAACAAGGCGATTCACCACTTGTTGTACTAGTGGATCTCTAATCGTCAACGCTTGTCTCACTTCATCTTCGGAAATAAGACCATCTCTGTTACTATCTAGTGCTACAACAAGATTCCTATATGCCATTGAAACTTTTGCATAATCCATACTTGGTGTTTGGCTAACAGTTTCAGCAATCTGAGTGAATGCTTCGGTTATCCAAGCTTCATTATCCACCCCCATAACATCTCTTGCCGTATTTTCCTCCAGTGCGATAAAACCCAGCTTTTCTAAATCATATTGACTGACTTCTTCTACATCACTCTCTTTCACCCAGCCAGTTCCAGTAATATTGAACCAAGTCGCTCCTGCGGAATCTTTTACTGGCGTAGTTTTTTCTCGCGGAATAATATAATCTGTATTTAATCTTACTTCGATTATTGATATAAATTTAATCTCTATAGAACAGCTTTGGATGAATAACTGTTTTCCTTTTAATACCTTGATATATTTTTTCCCCTCCGTCACCGCTTTCGGGTTGGACAAAAATTTTGGCATACTCGTATCAGTGCTGATCAATTCAATATGAACATAATATTCTGTATCAACTAAATTCACTCTATTTGTTGGGGATTCCATACAACCAATATACCCAATAGGAGAACCGGCTTTAATTTCTAAAAGTTCATTTTCAGAAACTAGCACTATCGAATCACATCGTCCACATTCAGCAGTATTAGATACCCACTCCGGCATCAAATCTCTTATTTCACCATCAGGTTCAACGTAATCCGGTGATAGAGATATCCAAAATTGCTCACTTGTCGGTTTACCCAGTACCATTTTACGTGCCAGTCCAAAAGTATGCGGCACTGATTCATTAGGTAAATAAAAATTCCCAGTAAGACTAATGAGTAGTCTATCTCCATCAGTGACACAACCATCATTATATTTTTTGCCCTCTTTAGTCTTTTTAATGTTTCTAGCTTCTTTATCAGGTGCAGTGTACTGCGCTTTACTTTCATCATTAGGCGTACCATCAGGAATACCATGATTTCCTTTCGTATATTTACGTTTAGCCAGTGTTTTTCCCGCTTTGACTTTGTAACAAGGAACTTTTGGATAATCAGATAATGGTGCTAAATGCAAATAGAGTGTATAAAAAGTAAGCCAAGTTTCTTCATCATCTTTGTTTGGTTGACAAATTGAACGAACTAACACAAACGAACTACTGTAACGTATCTTTTTTCCGCAATATTCAGCAGCGGAGATATACTCACTGTTGAGTCGATATGCCACAATTTTACCATCCGCCACACATTGAAGCGGTACAGTCTGGTTATTTTTTATATTGTTTTCATTTAATACTGAATGAGGTGCTGACTGGTCACTAAAATGAATGCCACCATGCCACAGACCATTTGTTCCTAACAGCCAAGTTCCAGAGTATTCACTGTTGACTAACTCCATGACTTCATCAACTGTAGTGAAATTTTTACCTGTAGTATCTCTAATGGGATAACAAATTTTCATTGTCTTTCCTTAATTCTGATTGCCATCCGTCTATCATATAGTTTAATTTTTAGTCAGTTATGATGATATAGTAAACAAATTTATTATCATAAAAATTAACTAATTTATGTATGAAAATATTACTTCTGCGTTGTCTATACATGAAATTATTAATCCTAGCTATGGATAAAAATCAAACCAATTATCTATTTTTTTAGTCAAAAAAATAGCTCCTGACTCGAAGCCACTTTTCTATTTTCATCACAACCAAAAACTACTCCGGCAACCCCATCAAAAATTCACGTAAGCGCGCAAATTCTGCGGGTAAGTAATAGGATAACAACGGTAATTCTGCGCGTTCCGCTAGTGCTTGCGGCAGCGGTAAGGTTGTTTCTAAGATTTGCTCGACGCTTTCTTTAAACTTCGCGGGATGGGCTGTGCTTAAGAATAAGCCGTATTCGCCAGCTTTCAGTTCATCGCGTAGTTTGCGGTAGGCAATTGCGCCGTGCGGTTCGGAGGTGTAACCCAGTTTTGCCAGTTCGCGCAGGGTTGCGCGGGTGGTTTCATCACTGACTGCACCGTAGCCGAGCGATTTCAACTGCCAATCTTTGCGGCGGAATAGTTCTTCGATGCGCGGCCAGTTGTTAGGCTGGCTGACGTCCATTGCATTAGATAATGTGGCAACGGTTTTGTGCGGTTGCCATTGACCATCAGCCAGATAGCGCGGCACGGTGTCATTGGCATTGGTGGCGGCAATAAAGCGTTTCACTGGCAGACCGAGTGATTTAGCCAGTAAACCAGCGGTCAGATCGCCGAAGTTGCCGCTTGGTACAGAAATGACTAATTGATTGCGTTGTTCTTGCGTCAGTTGAGCGACAGCTTCAAAGTAGTAGCAGATTTGCGCCAGCAAGCGGCTGATATTAATTGAGTTGGCGGAGTTCAGCCCTAAAGCAACTTTCAGTTCTTCATCATCAAACGCATGTTTGACTAACGCCTGACAAGCATCAAAATCGCCGTCGATGGCAACAGTATGAATATTGCCGCCCAATGTACAAAACAGTTTTTCCTGTAACGGACTAATTTTGCCATTTGGATAGAGGATCACCACGCGCACATTTTTTAAGCCGTAAAAGGCGTGAGCGACCGCAGCGCCGGTATCGCCAGACGTAGCAGTTAAAATCGTTACGGGCGTATCACCGGCAACTTGCGCCAGCATTTGCGCCATAATGCGCCCGCCGAAGTCTTTAAATGCCAGCGTTGGTCCGTGAAACAGCTCCAGCGTGCCTATATCTTCTTCTACCGGTACTACTGGCGCAGGAAACTGGAACGCATTGGCGACGCGCTTCGCGACATCAGCAGCAGAAATTTCGTCGCCGATATACGCTGACAGAATGCGAGCGCTGCGGGTGACGAAATCTAGCGATAACAATTCATCGATTTCAGAGCGGCTAAATGCTGGTAGATCGGCGGGGAAAAATAATCCTTGCTGTTTGCCTAATCCCTGACGAACTGCCTGAGCAAAACTTACCTGCTCGTTATGATCTTTTAAGTTATATAGTTTCATTGTGTTGCTAATTTCCATTAATTCAATTGACGAGCGCCGACGGTATCCATACGGCAAACGTGAACAAAGCCTTCATCATTCTGTACATAATGCTTGCTTAACCAGTCGGCGAGACGTTGAGCTGTATCCAGCCGATCGCTGACTGCAAACAACGTTGGACCAGAACCGGAAATACCGCAGGTTAGCGCACCAATATCCTGAGCAGCTTTGCGGGCTTCGGCAAATCCCGGTAACAAGCGGGTACGATAAGGTTCGGCGATCACATCTTGCATCAGTTTCGCGGCTAATTCGGGTTGCTGCGTGTGGCAAGCATGGATAAAACCACCAAGATAGCGCCCATGACGAACGCAGTCCTGACGCAAATATTGCGCGGGCAAAATAGCTCTGGCTTCCGCAGTGGAAACTTTAACACCCGGATACGCCATTACCCAATACCAGCTATCAAAACTCGGTACGGACTGGCTGATAATGCCGTTTTCTTCCAGCATCAATTGCATTCCGCCCAGATAACAAGGCGCGACATTATCATAATGAACGCTGCCGGAAATTCTTCCCTCCAGCTCGCCCATCATGGTTAGCAGTTCAGTTTCATTAAATGGTCGATCACAGTATTCATTTAACGCCATTAAACCCGCAACAACAGAACAAGCACTAGAACCCAGACCAGAGCCGATCGGCATATTCTTTTCCAGCACCATCGCCACCGAAAGTTCGCGCCCTAAACGCTGGCAAAACAGTTCCCAACATTGATAAACAATATTCTCTTTTGGTTCGGTAGGTAGCTTACTGACAAAGCGCCCTTTATTGGTCAGGCTGAATTGAGAGGCAGCCTGAATGCTGACGCAATCGCCTAACAACGTACCGTCAACAGGCGATACTGCTGCACCCAGCACGTCAAATCCTACGCTGACATTACCAATTGATGCAGGCGCATATATCTTTATCATCTTAAACTCCCAGCTTTCCTGACAAGGTGCGTAACATATCGGCAAACACACCGGCGGCAGTCACATCATTTCCCGCGCCATAACCGCGTAACACCAGCGGTAACGGCTGATAATAACGGGTATAAAACGCCAGCGCATTCTCACCATTTTTTACTTTAAACAACGGATCGTTATCATCAATGGCTTCAATTTTTACCTGACACTGCCCCTCTTTAATGCTGCCGACATAGCGCAAAACGTTGCCTTGTTTTGTTGCTTGTTCAACACGTTGAGCAAATTCAGCATCTAATTCAGGCAAGCGCGCCATAAAACTGGCGACATCACCATCAGCATTAAATGAAGCAGGCAACACGGATTCAACATGGATCTGATCCAGCTCTAATGAATAACCAGCTTCACGCGCCAGAATCAACAACTTACGGGCGACGTCCATACCTGACAGATCATCACGCGGATCAGGTTCAGTGTAGCCTTTCTCTTTCGCTAGTTTAGTGGCTTCTGACAAGCTGAAACCTTCATCTAGCAGACCAAAAATAAAGGATAACGAACCAGAGAGAATACCGGAAAAACTCAATAATTCATCACCGGCATTAAATAAATTTTGCAGGTTCTCAATAACCGGCAATCCCGCACCAACATTGGTGTCATACAGGAACTTACGATTACTGGCACTCGCCGCCTGACGCAATTGATGGTAATAGTTCATCGAGCCGGTATTGGCTTTTTTATTCGGCGTAACAACATGGAAACCATCAGCCAAGAATTCAGCATATTGCGATGCCACTTCCTGACTGGAAGTACAATCAACAATCACAGGGTTTAGCAGATGATATTCTTTCACCAGACGCATCAGATATTCCAGACTAAACGGCTCTTCTGCCGCTGCCAGTGCTTCACGCCAGTTGGTCAGATCAATGCCTAACGTATTCGTCACCATACCGCGCGAGTTAGCGATACCGCAGACGCGCAGTTCAATATTTTTACGCATTAACCACGGTTGCTGGCGATAAATTTGATCCAATAATGCGCCGCCGACACCACCGACGCCGATCAGAAAGACATCGACAACTTGGTTGGTATCAAATAGCACCTGATGGCTGGCACGCACAGCAGTTGTCGCGACATCGTTGTTGACGACCGCAGAGATAGAACGTTCAGAAGAGCCTTGCGCGATAGCAACAATATTGATATTTGCGCGTGCTAATGCGCTAAAGAAGCGGGCTGACATGCCGCGCAGAGTACGCATGTTATCGCCGATAACGGAGATAATCGCTAACTTATCGACGACATCAAGAGGATCGAGCAAGCCATCTTTTAATTCCAGATAGAATTCATCTTCCAGCGCTCTGCTGGCACGGGATAATTCGTTTTGCGGCACACAAAAGCTAATACTGTATTCCGATGAAGATTGCGTGATCAGCACAACCGATACGCCTACACGCGACATCACAGAGAATACACGCGCAGCCATACCAACCATACCTTTCATACCCGGACCGGAAACATTGATCATCGCCATATTATTCAGGTTGGTGATGCCTTTGACCGGATAGCGTTCATCACCGCTTTCACGGCTAATTAGCGTTCCCGGTGCTTGTGGATTGGCGGTGTTTTTAATCAGGCAAGGAATTTGGAACTGGGCGATTGGGGCGATGGTACGCGGGTGAAGAACTTTAGCGCCGAAATAAGAAAGTTCCATTGCCTCTTGATAAGACATGGATTTCAGCAACTTCGCGCCGGGAACTGAACGTGGGTCACAAGTATAAACACCATCAACATCGGTCCAAATTTCACAGCTATCAGCACGCAAACATGCCGCCAGAACTGCGGCGGAATAATCAGAGCCATTGCGCCCTAACACCACTAATTCGCCTTTATCATTACCTGCGGTGAAACCTGCCATCAAGATGACGTGATCTTGTGGAATCGCTGATTCCACGATACGGCGCGTAGATTCAGTAATATCAACGGTCGATTCCAGATAGTGACCGTGCGCCAGCAGCATTGCTACCGGATTAATCACCGTAACACCATAACCTCTGGCTTGAAATACCGATTCCATAATGGCGATAGAGAGTTTTTCACCGCGGCTGATAATCGCTGCATTCACGCTGTCCGGGCATTGCCCCAGCATAGAAATACCAAGCAGTACATGTTTAAGCTGGGCAAACTCCTGTGCCACAACGCATTGTAAGCGCTCATAGGCAAAACCCGATTGTGTTTCCGCTAATCCTTGCAGCAGGTCAGCAAAAATTTGTTCTGCGTCCATCATGTTGGTGACAACATCTTGACCGGCAACGGTCTTTTCAATCATCGCGACCAGATGATTGGTAATTTTAGCTGGCGCTGACAGAACTGTAGCAACCTGTCCCTGACGTGCATTACTTTCAATGATGTCTGCCACACGTAAAAAACGTTCAGCATTTGCTACTGATGTACCGCCGAATTTCAGAACTCGCATTTCCTAGCCTCTCCTGCCTTATCCGAATTAATAATTATTAAAAAAATCAATAGAAAATCAGCAAAAAAAAACCCGCATTCGATTACGATGCGGGCTTTTCATTTTGTTTAAGCGTCAGCCCGCCCCACTAGTAATAATACCGGTGGTCGTGGTTGTCATTGTCATGCTGCTGAGGCTTAACATAATCTGTCTGTCCAATAGTTTTGCTAATACTGGGTAATGGATTAAAGCAATTATGACTAAGAGTCAATTTATTTTTAATATTTCACTGAAATTAACGCGCTAAAAAGTAATATTTTTCCAGATAAACGAAAGTTAAATAATAGTTAAAATCAACAAGATAGATAATATTAAAATCAAAAATGCATAAGGAATTTAATTTTTATAACAGCATTTTATGTATTTTCAACTAATTTTAAGCACTTTAGCAGGTAATTTAACTCAATATAAAAAATTCATTTTTGATTAATTCCGATAATTTATTTAATAGCAAAATATATCACTAAAATATGGTTATAAATTAAACTCACTAAACCACAAAACCCTGTAAGTTGTGATGATTTACGAAAACGTTATAAATGAAAAATATTTGTTAAAAACAATTTCTTTTTTCAGTGAAAATCAGGAAACTTGTTTATTCTCCCACCTCATTGATTGTTGTGGGCAAAATGACAGATTAAACGAGTGCTAAAATGCGTGTTTATTTATCTTGAATGTGAAAAAAAAGTCACAAAATGTCATTCCTGATGCACGAGTTTTGTGGATTTTTCTCACAAATCAGCTAATCTGTTATAACTATTATTGATATATATCAACAAGCCATAATTTTGTTGATAGGCAAAATAAAGAGTCCTGTTATATTACAGCTTCATTAAAGTGCAATAATTAATCAATTTTGACAAATCGCGGATATATCAGGCAGTTACTCTAAGTAATCACTTGGTTAGTTTCGTGATTTTGTCAGAACGTGAAATAGATTTGATAAAGATAAGGGATTCGTCCCTTAATCAACAGCAATCATCGGTAATTTGTTTAGCTATTTTTGGCTAAAGATTAATAAAGTTTAATAGCTTAGGTAAATTATCTGGCTGCTGTAATGTTTGATTTTGTTAGCAAATTTAGGGAATAAACATGCAGACTCCGCATATCCTGATCGTTGAAGACGAACTAGTAACTCGTAACACATTAAAAAGCATTTTCGAGGCGGAAGGATACGTTGTCTTTGAAGCCAATGATGGTGCAGAAATGCACCGGATTTTATCCGACCATAATATTAATCTGGTCATCATGGACATCAACCTGCCGGGCAAAAATGGTTTATTGTTAGCTCGTGAGTTGCGTGAACAAGCAGCCGTAGCATTGATGTTCTTAACCGGTAGAGATAACGAAGTTGATAAGATACTTGGCTTAGAAATCGGTGCTGATGATTACATCACTAAACCATTTAATCCTCGTGAACTGACTATCCGCGCCCGCAACTTGCTGTCTCGTACCATGAATTTAGGTGCTGTCATTAATGAAGAACGTAAGCTGGTTGAAAATTATAAATTCAACGGCTGGACGTTAGACATTAACAGCCGTTCTTTAATCAATCCTGCGGGTGAGATGTTTAAACTGCCGCGCAGTGAATTCCGTGCCATGCTGTTTTTCTGTGAAAACCCGGGAAAAATTCAGTCACGCGAAGAGTTATTAAAGAAAATGACTGGACGTGAACTAAAAGCGCATGATCGCACCGTCGATGTAACTATCCGCCGTATCCGTAAACATTTTGAATCTGTGCCTGATACGCCAGAAATCATCGCGACTATTCATGGCGAAGGTTATCGTTTCTGCGGTGATCTCGAAGAATAACAACATTGTCATGATATTTAGCTCGTTTTAAAACCAGCATTCAGCAATGAACTGCTGGTTTTTTATTGCCTGAAAGTAAATTGGCACATATTCATATTCCCTGACCGTTAGAAAAAAATTTATAACGCGGCAAAAAATCTTATTTTTGCGTTCTCACTTTTGTTTATAAGCAATTGAGAAAATTAAAACTAAAAGTTATAAAAACACGCCTTTAGGCTCATAATTTTTATTAAACACCTATTATTTACAACATTACTATTGTGGTATCCGACTAAGATACTGTTCAATTTGTTCAAAATAATCTATTTTCTTATGAATTGACTTCTAAATAATGATTATAAAATCAGGTAATTAAAAATTGCCGTAATACGTGAATTTACGGGAAAACCATTACTAAATAGTATGGAAATACCTTGTTTCAGTCTTATTATTACACTGGTATCACTAACTTGTTAAAATGTGCGCTTACGTGTTGCAATGGTTGATAATAACTATAAAGTGATAAAAAGCTAATAATGGTTATGCCCATTTGGTAGTGTTGCGCCCAATAATGTTAAGGAAGTATTTATGGACCAAGCCAGTATTATCCGTGATCTTCTAGACTGGCTAGAAAGTCATTTAGATCAGCCGTTATCGCTTGATAATGTTGCAGCTAAATCAGGCTATTCTAAATGGCACTTACAGCGAATGTTTAAAGAGATTACCGGTCAGGCTATCGGCTCTTACATTCGTGCTCGCCGTCTGTCTAAAGCTGCCGTCGCCTTACGGCTAACCGCCCGCCCTATTTTGGACGTTGCTTTACAATATCGTTTTGATTCACAGCAAACATTTACCCGTGCGTTTAAAAAGCAATTTAACCAAACGCCTGCATTTTACCGCCGCGCCGATTCATGGAGTGCCGTGGGTATATGTCCGCCGATAAAATTATCCGGCAATAACTTAATACCTGTTGAATATGTCATGCTGGAAGAAAAACCACTTGTTGGTATAACGCAAAGTTACACTTGCCGTCTGGAAGATATGTACGAATCAAAATCACTGATTCGTACTCAATTCTGGAAACAATATATGAGCAACTTACCAATAGAAATTCCACCAGTGTTATATGCCCTGAATCATTCCCGTCCAAGTCAGGAGAAAGACGATGAGCAGGAAGTATTTTATACCACCGCTTTAGAACCGCAATATATGCCGCAATACCTTGAAGGTCATGCTGTTCACGCATTGACGCTGCAAGGCGGCGAATATGCGAAATTCCGTTATAACGGTCCGCGTGACGGCGTGCGGCGTTTCGTAATGACGCTTTATGGTACTTGTTTGCCATTGCTGAAACTGACGCGTAGAAAAGGCTATGATATTGAAGTATTTTATCCGGCGAATAAAGACAAAATCGGTGATGCGGCAACTGACATTCTTAGCGGTGAGTATCTGATTCCAATCCAGCGCTAGCGCTGGATTTTATTCCGTCTTTCTTGATGAAACTAAGATAAGTTTGCCGTCAGATGTTGAGTATCTCCGGCAAACTCAACTATCCAGCCCGGCGCAAGCCACGGGCTATTTTGGTTCTCTACCATCGATAATGAGCAATTCCGCAAGCGAAAGCGGCGCTCAGCATAAGGCGATAAACCCAGCACATTTCCCAATAAACTCACCAGCGCAATACCGTGACTGACCAGAACAGGACGGCTTCCCTGCGGCAATTTATCGCAATCGTCCAACGCAGCACGCATACGCGCGGTCAGCTCGATTAATGACTCACCGTCAGGAATGCGTCCGTTCGGTGTACCATCAAGCACCTGACGCCGAAGCCGCTCCTCTTCTTCCGTCAGCGTATCAAAACAGCGCTGTTCCAGAATGCCCATATTTAACTCGCGCAAACGGGCATCATACGTCGGCTCAACCTGACAATATTCCGCTAATAACTGTGCGGTTTGCCGCGTGCGCCCTAAATCGCTGGCAATAATATGTGTAATCCCCATCTCTTTTAAACGCATTCCTGCCAGACGCGCCTGCTGCTCACCAAGTGCTGTTAAATCACTATTGGTCTGCCCCTGAATTTTACGGGCAACGTTCCACTCAGTTTCACCATGTCTAATTAAGTATACCTGTGTCATACCTGTTATCCGTTATACTGGGAAAATGTCTTATCACTGTTTATACCCGTCATACTTTAAGCTGCATCTTGTTCTTATTAATAAACAGTTGGCTGCATAATGGTTTGGTAGACAGGTTAACAACCGCTCTACGAATTATTATCAATCTATATTTTTACCATTTCTTTAGCTAAATTTCAGGTTAACTATGTACCATGTCATTGCTGCAACAACTAATCCTGCAAAAATTAACGCCATTCATTTCGCTTTTACTGATCTCTTCGGTACAGATAACTTCCGCATCGAAAGTGTTGAAGTCAGCAGCGGCGTTGCCAATCAACCCATCGGTGATAAAGAAACCCGAACCGGTGCGCGAAATCGTGTGATGTCAGCCCGTCAAGTGCGACCGGAAGCTGATTTCTGGATCGGTATAGAAGCTGGTATCGATGATGATATGACGTTTGCATGGATTGTCATTGAGAATAATCACTGTCGCGGTGAAGCCCGTTCCGCCAGTCTGATGCTGCCGCCAGTAATTGTACAAAAATTATATGAAGGGAAAGAACTTGGCGATGAAATGGCAGCATTAACGGGCATTAGCAACATTAAACAGCAAGGCGGCGCAATTGGTTTATTTACTAATGGCAAGCTATCACGTACCAGCGTCTATCACCAAGCCTTGCTGCTGGCATTTGCGCCGTTTCGTCATGAAATTTATCAAATGAAGTGCTAATAAAAATATAGGTTAATAGATTGATAATA
The DNA here is from genome assembly GCA_031261005.1 of Enterobacteriaceae bacterium. Taxonomy (GTDB): domain Bacteria; phylum Pseudomonadota; class Gammaproteobacteria; order Enterobacterales; family Enterobacteriaceae; genus JAISKF01. The sequence goes on from JAISKF010000040.1 coordinate 149,868, forward strand.
ATAATCCGTAGGAACGGCAATCTGCCGCCCGCCAAACTACGGAGAAATCAACGGGGATCATAAATCCCCTCATTTTATAATCTATTCCGCCTCTTTCAGCAGGCTCGCTTCCAGCCAGAGCCGGAACTCCGGTTCTGCCATTTTTAAACTGTTAGAACCGCGCGTGATGGTCGCGATCCCCGCGCCTAACTCGCTTTTTAATTCTCTCTGGCTCATTTTGCCACGCATCAGTTCTTCAACGATTCTCACCCGCGTACTGAAAGATTCGCGCTCGTCCGGCGTCATTAAGAGCTGTAACAGATCGTGCTGATGCCCGTCCATAAACGCTTTTTCTAATAACATGACAAACCCCTGCCAATCCTGCGGTTGCAACATTTTATAAACTCCGGCTAATTAATGAACCATCTGGCTAGTACAATAACATAATCCGGCACAAAATGCAGGGCTGAGAACATGATTATCCGGTGGAATCAATAAAGGCGATTCCATTCATTCTCCGTTAAAACAATAGTTGGCTGGCTCATAAAGCTGCGATAAAACAGATCATACGACAGCACATTTTTCACATAACCGCGCGTTTCTTTAAACGGAATGCTCTCCACAAACGCCACCGCATCTAAACGCCCCGCGCTGTTATTCAGCCAGCTCGTTACGCGATTGGGTCCGGCATTGTACGCTGCGGCTGCCAAAATACGGTTTTGACCAAACATCTGATAAGTGTATTCCAGATAGCTGGTGCCAAGCTGAATATTGGTTTCTGGATCAAAAAGTTGACTGACATTGTTGTAATAAGTGATGTTATTTTGCTTTGCCGTGCGTTTAGCCGTTTCCGGCATCAGTTGCATTAAACCGCGCGCACCAACCGGTGATTGTGCTTGCGGATTCCATGCACTTTCTTGCCGCGCGATCGCCAGCGCAAAAGAAATAGGAATATCTTTATTATTGGTAGCCGTTTTAAACTGCATTGGATAAGCCAGCGGGAAACGCTCTTCAATATGATCCCATAGCTTCGCCGCTATCGTGGCTTGCACGCTAAGATCTGCCCAATCCTGATCGTAAGCATAACGCGCCAGCGCTTCTTGATCGTGTTTCGGTACACTAAGAATCAAATTACGCCATTCGGTTCGCGCCAGATTATCCTGCTGCCAATACATCAACTCACGCACGCGCTTCACTTCCGCGCGCTGGGTTAATGCTTTGGTGGGTTTCACCGCCGTTTCGATTCTGACCGGATACTGAATACCTAGCCGCTGCGCTGCCACCATCGGATAAAATCCGCGTTTGCTCGTCAGCTCGCGTAAAATAGCATCGCCCTCTGCTTTCTGACCTTTTGCCAGCAACTCATCGGCACGCCAGTAACGCCACTCATCTTTTGCGGCATTCTCTGCGGGCAAACAAGCGATCCATTTTGCTACGTCTGACTTATCACCATTAGTCAACGCCAGCCGAATACGCCGCTCAATCAGTTCGCCGTCATGACTGCGAAGAATCACCGCATCGCGCCATGACGCTTGCTCTCTGCTAACATCGCTATTCATTAACTGACCAGCAATAATATCTTTCAGCGCTTGTTGTTCTGACGGACTCATTTTTTGCTGGCGTACAATTTGCGGTAACAGTGAACGCGCATTCTCTACGTCCTGACGCGCCACTTTAGCAAACGCTAAACGGGTTTCTTCACGGGTAAAATCAGTGGGAGAAAAACTGGCAGCAAAGAGGGTAATCCTTTGCGGATCTTTTTGCAGTTTACCAACGCCCTCACCAATCGTTTGATAACTCGCCGGTAGCTGATTGACCAACGCCGAAACCAGTGACGTATTATCCATCTGACTGGCTAAACGGATTCGAGCCAAAATTATTTGCGGTGTTTTCTGTCCTGCATTGCGCCATTCGCCTAGCAAATTATCACACGCCGACGGCAGTGATTCCCCTGTTAGCCAGATCGTTTTCGCTTGGTTATAGGCTTCCTGCGGCTCACCAGCAAGCCATTTGGCATAATAGAAATGACATTGTGCAGCAACCCCTGACGGCGGTTCAGCAGAAAAATCAAGAATTCCCTGCCAATCCTGACGGTTCGCTAACTCATTGATAAAATTATTTCTTAAATGGCGCGTCAGCGGCAAAGTAGGATAACGATGAGCAAACGCTTTCGCATCTTTAATATCCAGCGTACTTAAATCCTGAATTAACAAACGATATTCCAGATAAGGATAAAGCGGATACTCCATCAGCGTCGGCAGCAAACGAGATACCTCACTCATTTGCTTATTATCCCAAGCCTGCTTCGCCTGCTGATAACGATCACGCTGCGCGTTAAGTGAATCCGCCCATGCGGTCTGGGTCGTTATGGTGATGAATAAACCTGCGATAACAGCATATTTATTAATTATTTTTTTATTGATTCGCCAATGATTCATCACAAACATATTTGTTTTTCCTTTTGTTTAACTTGAGCAGACGCCTACCTGCATCTTGAAAGATAATGGATATAACGGACTATACAGTATAGCGTTATCTGCTATTTACCAACGACAGGCTTTCGCCCCCTTTCGGCATTAGACTTCCCTTTAATAAACGCTACAATAAGCAATTATTCTATATATTCTCTGCAATAGGTATCTATAACACTATGGCTCAATACGTTTACACAATGCACCGAGTCGGAAAAGTTGTTCCACCGAAACGGCATATTCTGAAAGATATTTCTCTTAGTTTCTTCCCCGGTGCCAAAATCGGTGTACTTGGTTTAAACGGCGCGGGTAAATCAACGTTATTACGCATTATGGCGGGGATCGATACCGATATTGAGGGGGAAGCACGTCCTCAGCCAGGTATTAAGATCGGCTATTTACCGCAAGAGCCGAAACTCAATCCAGAACAAACCGTGCGTGAAGCCATTGAAGAAGCGGTTAGCGAAGTAAAAAATGCGCTGACTCGCTTAGACGAGATCTACGCCGCTTATGCTGAACCGGATGCCGATTTTGATAAACTGGCGAAACAGCAAGGTGAGATGGAAGCCATTATTCAGTCGCATGACGGGCATAATCTGGATAACCAGTTAGAACGCGCCGCTGATGCGCTGCGTCTGCCCGCTTGGGACGCCAAAATTGAGCATCTGTCCGGTGGTGAACGCCGTCGAGTTGCCCTTTGCCGCTTGCTGCTGGAAAAACCAGATATGCTGCTGCTGGACGAACCGACCAACCATTTAGATGCGGAATCTGTCGCGTGGTTAGAACGTTTCCTGCACGATTACGAGGGAACAGTGGTGGCGATTACCCATGACCGTTACTTCCTTGATAATGTGGCGGGCTGGATTCTGGAGCTTGACCGCGGCGAAGGTATTCCGTGGGAGGGCAACTACTCTTCATGGCTGGAGCAGAAAGATAAGCGTCTGGAGCAAGAAGCCTCTTCCGAAGCGGCGCGCCGTAAATCCATTGAGAAAGAGCTGGAATGGGTGCGTCAAAATCCTAAAGGTCGTCAGGCAAAGAGCAAAGCACGTCTTGCCCGTTTTGATGAGCTGAACAATGTTGAGTATCAAAAACGTAATGAAACCAGCGAATTATTTATTCCACCAGGCGCGCGTCTGGGAGATAAAGTGCTGGAAGTTGAGCATCTGACGAAATCTTACGGCGATCGCCTGCTGATTGATGATTTATCTTTTACCATTCCGAAAGGGGCAATCGTCGGGATTATCGGTCCGAACGGCGCGGGTAAATCAACGCTATTCCGTATGATCTCCGGTCAGGAACAACCAGACAGCGGCTCGATCGTACTCGGCGATACCGTTAAACTCGCATCGGTCGATCAGTTCCGCGACAACATGGATAACAGCAAAACCGTATGGGAAGAAGTCTCCGGCGGTTTAGACATCATGAAAATCGGTAACTTTGAGCTGCCAAGCCGTGCTTATGTTGGTCGTTTCAACTTTAAAGGTACGGATCAAGGTAAACGTGTCGGTGAACTGTCCGGCGGTGAACGCGGTCGTCTGCATCTGGCGAAACTGCTGCAAGTGGGCGGCAATATGTTACTGCTCGATGAACCGACCAATGATCTGGATATTGAAACCTTACGCGCTCTGGAAAATGCGCTGTTAGAATTTCCGGGCTGTGCGATGGTTATTTCCCATGACCGCTGGTTCCTCGACCGTATCGCTACTCATATTCTGGATTACGGCGATGAGGGTAAAGTGGAATTCTTCGAGGGTAACTTTACCGAATATGAAGAGTGGAAAAAACGCACACTGGGCGCTGATGCGCTGGAACCTCATCGGATTAAGTATAAAAAGATGACAAAGTAATTAGTAATTCATTTCTTCTTTCATAATAACGCCCCGCTCACAGGGGCGTTTTTGTTTATACTTTTCTATCAATGAGACTTCGCCGAATACCCCGAAATCAGCGCATGATTGATCACGGTTTCAATAAAGCGTTCCTGCGCGGGCATATTCAATTTACGGCTCGGATAAACCAGATAGAGATCGTTGCCCTCCACTTGCCAGTCTGGTAATACCGGTTTTAATTCGCCCTGCTCTAATACCTCTTTCACTAAAAAAGAGGGCAAAAAGGTAATACCGCCGCCAGCAATGGCGCACTGACGAGCATACAATAAATTATCTGTTACATGGCGACCGGATTGCAGCCAGTGAAACGTCTCTTTTCCCTTACGCAATAAACATTCTGACCAGGCGCGATGAGTAATGCACTGATGCAGATCCAATTGCTGCGGGTGCGTAATCGGTGCAAAGCGAGCCAGATAATCCGGTGATGCCAGTAAATAGCGCGGATAATGACCAAGAAAACGCCCGATCAGCGATGAATCCTGTGGTTTACCGGTACGAATACCTATATCAAACCCGCTTGCCACCAGATCCGTCAGCGTATCCGAAACATAAACTTCGACCGATACTTCGGGATAACGCAACTGGAAATCTGTCACGATGGGCGCTAACAGCATTACCGCCAGCCCTGCGGGAGCGGTAATGCGAATCCTGCCGCTTGGCGATTCTTTCAGCATTTGCAAGGATTGCTGCGCCCGCTCCGATGCCTGAATCATCTCCTGACAATGGGTTAAATAACGTTCACCGGCAAATGTCAGGCTCAACTGGCGCGTGGTTCGCATCAGCAAACGCAATCCCAATCGTTGCTCTAAATGGCTGATGCGCTGACTAATACTCGACTTAGGTAATCCGGCGCGTTTTGCCGCGGCGGTAAAACTCCCGGTCTCAACCACCAGCGTAAATAGCGCCATATCTTGTAATTGCTTAAACATCAGGATCTCTCAACTCAATTGTTCGTTTTATATAAACAATCTATACAGATAAACGTACCTTATCACTTTTGATGGCGGCGACTAGACTTAATACATTAATAAAATAACGCATTACTTATAAGGAATACTTTCCATGTCTCAATACGCCATAGCGGTTGATCCAAAAAATCCGCAACAATTTATTCAAATTGATATACCTGCACAAAAACCTGAAGGCTTTGATCTACTGGTGCAAGTGAAAGCAATCGCGATGAATCCGGTGGATACCAAAGTCCATGCCGGATTAAAAAAGAACGGACTGAACGATCCGCGTATTCTCGGCTGGGACGCAGCAGGCATCGTGACAGCCGTTGGTGCGAAAGCCAGCGGATTCGCTATCGGTGATGAAGTTTGGTATGCCGGTGATATTACCCGTCAAGGCAGCAACACTACTCATCAGTTGATTGATTCGCGTATCGTCGCACATAAAGCGAATTCTCTGGATTGGGGCGCTGCGGCAGCTATTCCATTAACAGCGCTGACCGCATGGGAAGGTCTGTTTGAACGTTTGAGAATTCAAGACGGCGGCAGCGATAAAACACTGCTGATTATCGGCGGTGCTGGCGGCGTGGGATCGCTTGCGATTACGCTGGCAGCATTACGCAGCCGCGTGCGGATTATCGCTACCGCATCGCGCCCTGAATCTGCACAATGGTGTTTAGATCGCGGCGCTGATTTAACCGTCGATTACCGCGATTTGCAGGAAAATCTGTTAAAACAAAATATCAAACAAGTTGATTATATCTTCTGTCTGAACGACACCGATGGACATTGGGACGCAATGAGCAAAATCATCGCACCATTCGGTCATATCTGTTCTATCGTCGAACCGTCAGCGCCATTAGAACAAATGCTAATCCGTTCAAAAAGCGTTGCTCTGCATTGGGAACTGATGTACACCCGCAGCATGTATCAAACACCTGACATCGCCGAACAAGGTCGGATCTTGCAACAAGTCGCTAAGCTAATCGATAAAGGCGTACTGCAAGGCACGCTGAATAAAACACTGCACGGTTTAAGTGTGGAGAATATTACGCTGGCGCATAAAATGCAGCTTGAGGGGCACATGACAGGGAAGATAGCGATCGTTTATTGATAAGAATAATCCGTAGGAGCGGTTGTTAACCACCCGTTTGTTGCACAGTTATTTGGCGGGCGGCAGATTGCAGCTCCTACGCGAAACAATATAATCATTTGAAATTTATTGTAATAATATAATTTTATCCAAAATTTAAACGAACAAAATTTACACCAAACTTATAAATCCTCAAGAACACTCAACGCATCAGCCAGCTTTTTCACCCCAAACACTTCCATTCCTGCGATCCCTTTCTTCGGCGCATTGGCATACGGTACGATCGCGCGTTTAAAGCCGTGTTTGGCTGCTTCGGAGATTCGCTCTTGTCCGCTTGGTACGGGACGGATTTCGCCTGCTAACCCAACTTCGCCGAAGACGACAAGATCTTGCGGCAGCGGTCTGTCGCGCAGGCTGGAGACCAAAGAAAGCAGCAACGCTAAATCGGCGCTGGTTTCAGTGACTTTAACGCCGCCGACAACATTCACGAAGACGTCTTGATCCGCCATTTGTAAGCCGCCGTGTCGATGCAGAACGGCTAACAGCAGGGCTAATCGGTTTTGTTCCAGTCCAACGGCAACGCGGCGCGGGTTGGCAAGCATAGAGTGATCCACCAGCGCTTGAATTTCGACTAATAACGGGCGCGATCCCTCCCACAGCACCATCACGGAACTACCAGAGGTGATTTCATCACCGCGACTTAAAAAGATAGCTGACGGATTATTGATCTCTTTTAAGCCCTGCTCCGTCATGGCAAACACGCCCAGCTCATTTACTGCGCCGAAGCGATTTTTATGACTGCGAAGTGTGCGGAAGCGGGAATCAGCATCGCCGTCGAGCAGAACCGAGCAATCGATGCAATGCTCCAGCACTTTTGGACCTGCCAGCGATCCATCTTTAGTGACGTGACCGACCATAATAATCGCCACACCCGTTGTTTTCGCAAAGCGCGTCAAATATGCAGCAGTTTCGCGGACTTGCGCCACACTGCCCGGTGAAGATTGAATATCTGCCATGTGCATCACTTGAATAGAGTCGATCACCATCAGGCGCGGCTTTTCTTGTTCTGCGATCAGGCAAATCTGTTCGATGCTGGTTTCAGACAGCATTTGCAAATGTTCAGTCGGTAAACCCAGACGATGAGCACGCATCGCGACTTGTTGCAGTGATTCTTCGCCAGTGACATACAGCGTTTTCATCTGCCCTGCCAGCTTGCACATGGTTTGCAGCAATAAGGTACTTTTCCCCGCACCTGGATTACCGCCTATCAAAATGGCGCTGCCTGGCACGACACCGCCGCCCAATACGCGATCAAACTCTTTGAAACCAGTAGAAAAACGTGGCAACTCTTCCAGACTGATTTCTGACAGTTTTTGCACACGGCTAATACCGGCATCACCCGCGTAGCCAGAAAAACGATCAGTACGCGGCGCGGAGGCTGCTGCCAGACGAATTTCTGTAATACTGTTCCATGCGTTACACGCGCTGCATTGCCCTTGCCAACGCGGATAATCCGCACCACATTCATTACATACAAACGCCCGCTTTGCTGGCTTCGCCATGATGACCTCAAATTGAGTGAAATAAAAACAACTTAACCTAAGCTGAACTTCGGATAAGAAATTATATTTTTACGATAATTTTTAAATGATTATGTGATTTTTTCGTATGGGCGGTTGTTATCCACTCATACGAATTATTGTTTATTATCAATATATTAAGTTATTATTTTTACCATAAATTCTTATCCAAACCAGCGGTTATTTACCTTCGTGATTCAAACTAGCCGAAAGAATACACAACACGCCTAACAGATTAGCAAAACGGATCGCGACTTTTGATTTTGAATACACTTTAGGTTTGGCGTGATAGGCAATACCTAAACGCGCGAGTTTGATCATTTTCAGGTCATTCGCGCCATCGCCGATAGCGACGGTTTGCTCCATTGGGATCGCTAACTCATCTGCCAGTTGTTGTAACTTCTGCGCTTTATATTTGGCATCAACAATGGGACCGGTGACTTTTCCGGTCAGTTTACCCTGATGAATCCCTAGCTGATTGGCAGACACCGAAACCAGTTTAAGCTGTGACTGCAAACGTTCGGCAAAGTAGGTAAATCCGCCGGAGACAATCGCCACATACCAGCCTGCTTCGTACAATTTTTTCACCAATGTCGTTAAACCAGGCGTTAACGGTAAGTTATCTCTGACTTGCTCAAGAATTGACGCATCGGCGTCTTTTAGCGTGGCAACGCGCTGGCGCAAACTGGCAGCAAAATCTAACTCACCGCGCATAGCGCGTTCCGTCACTTCGGCTACTTGTTCACCAACACCGGCTAGTTTGGCAATTTCATCGATACACTCAATTTCAATCGCGGTGGAATCCATATCCATCACCAGCAAACCAGGTGAACGCAGTGACGGTAAATCCCCCATTTGAGCAACATCAAACAGATACTCTTCGGCAACTTTTTTCGCTTTTGCAGACAATACGCCAGCCAGCCGAACCACTTGGTATTTGTCGATCGTCCAGGCGGAAACCACCACCAGCGGCGCATTTAACCGACGCTGAAATGAGGACAGGAGATGCTTGTCCAGCCCTTTGCCATACAGAAGCCATCCAGTATGCCCAGCCCAATAGTCAAGCGGCATGACCTCATCACCACTCAATGACAGCGGCAGTCCCGGCCAGCAGTCTATTTCAGCAGGCAAATCACTATAGGTCAGGCTAATTGGCATAGGTATAATTCCTTAAATTTATGGCTTATTCGACTACAGCTTAACTGTACTTTAACTTCAATTTAACTACAGGTTAGACAACATACTTACTCAAAATATTCGACTAAAACAACGTAAGAATGCGTTTCAAACTATCCTAATGAATGGACTTCTGGCAACATAAAACCTCTTTAGGATATAGGGTAGTTGCATGACTAAACGGCTCAAGCTCAAATTTAATCTACACAAGATCGTTATTGCATTGTTTTGTCTCGCTTTATTTGCTGTGCTGATGCAAAGTGTCTCTTATTTCAGCGTAAACAATCAGACAGTACAAGCGAAACAAACGCTAGAGCTGGCACGGACACTGGCAAAGCAGGTGACATATACCTTATCGCCGTTGTTGGAAGATCCCATCAACAATAACCATAATCAGCAAATTCGCACTATTCTACAGCATCTCACTCTGCATAGCCGGATTCTTGACGTTTCTGTTTACCATGTTGATGGTTCATTAATAATGCAAGAGGGAGATGAAACCCGTGTTAAAGATCGATTATCAATTAATGAAACAGAACCAAATCAACAAATCGTTGAGATGATCAATGGCAAAGACGGACCATCGGGATTTATTCTGCTGACGCTGAATACGCGCATCGAAGCCGATGACGTCGAACAGATGAGAAATACCACCAATATGCTGCGTCTGATGCTGGTATTGGCGTTGGTCATTGGCATGATTTTAGCCCGCACGCTACTGGCTCAGTTGCGTATTGACTGGCACAGATCGCCATATTTTTTAATTAAGAATGAGCGCCCGTCTTCAGCAATTATTGCGCCGACAGACAGAAACAATCCGATGCAAAAGAAAAAACGCCCGCATAAGAAAAAACCGTATCACTGATTTTCATATCGCAAAGCGAAACAATGCCTGCGTATTAGCATAAATTTGTCTGGCGATTTGCTCTGCTGATTCAGAGCGCAGTTGGCAAAGCTGTTCAAAAATCAATTTGATCCGTTCCGGTCGATTTGGCTGCCCTTGAAAACCAGCAAGCGGCATATCGGGCGCGTCAGTTTCCAGCAACAGCGAACTTAACGGCAATTGCGCCATAACCTGACGGGTTTTCTGCGCGCGTTCATAGGTAATGACTCCGCCGACACCAATAGCATATCCCAAACGCACAAACGCCTGAGCCTGCGCTAAACTGCCGGAAAAACCGTGTATGACACCAGTACGCGCTTGTTTTGTCTGGCGCAGCAATTTAGCTAATTTATCGTGCGTGCGGCGCGAGTGAAGAATCACTGGTAAATCATAGCGATTGGCTAATTTAAGCTGTTCGGATAACAGCCAAAGCTGGCGCTCGGATTGCGGCGTTTCCATATAATCATCAAGCCCAATTTCCCCGACGGCGACGACTTTATCGCTGCGCTGTGCCAGCATTTGCTGTAGCTGCGCCAAATGTTCATCACGATGAGAATCAACATATAACGGGTGCAGTCCCAACGCGCCGTAAATCATCGGATATTGATCGGATAACCGAACGATACCAACAAACATTGCGCTGCTCACCGCCGGAATGACCATGCGATCAACACCGGATTCAGCAGCCAGTTGCAAGCTCTGTTCTTCATGATTAACAAAAGGAGGGAAATCAAAATGGCAGTGAGTATCGATAAAGGCGGGAATCATAGAATCTCCGAACAGTGGAATAAAACCATTCCCCTCCGATGGAGGGGAATAACAGGTCAATTATAGCCGACCTTTCCCACCAGCAATTTGACTGCTAAAGCCGCGCGATTAATGCTCACGAGTTTTACGGAACACAATGTCAGGATAACGTTCTTGCGTCAGGTTTAAGTTAACCATTGTCGGCGCGATGTAGCTTAAGTTGTCGCCGCCGTCCAGCGCGACATTAAGCTCATTTTTACGCTTAAACTCTTCCATCTTTTTCGCATCGCTGCATTCGATCCAACGCGCGGTGGAAACGTTAACAGATTCATAAATCGCTTCGACGTTATATTCCGATTTCAGGCGCGCAACTACCACATCAAATTGCAGCACACCCACTGCGCCGACGATCAGATCGTTGTTGGCAATCGGACGGAATACTTGTACTGCACCCTCTTCGGATAACTGCACCAGACCTTTCAGCAATTGTTTTTGCTTCAACGGATCTTTCAGACGGATTCGGCGGAACAGTTCAGGAGCAAAGTTTGGAATGCCGGTGAACTTCATATCTTCGCCTTGTGTAAAGGTATCGCCGATCTGAATCGTGCCGTGATTATGTAAGCCGATAATATCGCCTGGATAGGCTTCTTCAACATGAGAACGATCGCCTGCCATAAACGTCAGCGCGTCAGAAATCACTACATCTTTACCAATTCGCACCTGACGTAATTTCATGCCTTTTTCATAAGTGCCGGAAACCACGCGCATAAAAGCCACGCGATCGCGGTGTTTTGGGTCCATATTGGCTTGGATCTTAAATACGAAACCAGAAAACTTATCTTCTTCTGCGATAACCTGACGTACATCAGTCATACGCGGCATCGGCGCTGGTGCCCAGTCCACTAAGCCATCGAGCATGTGATCAACGCCGAAGTTACCTAATGCTGTACCGAAAAATACCGGTGTTAATTCGCCGGACAGAAAAGCGTCTTTATCAAACTCATGGGACGCACCTTGTACCAGCTCCAGTTCATCACGTAATTGCGCCGCGAGATCTTCGCCTACTGCCGCATCAAGCTCAGGATTATTCAACCCTTTGACAATCCGCACTTCCTGAATGGTATGTCCTTTACCGCTTTGATACAGATAGGTTTCATCACGATATAAGTGATAAACACCTTTAAACAGTTTGCCGCAGCCAATCGGCCAGGTGATTGGCGAACACATAATTTTCAGTTCGCTTTCCACTTCATCTAACAGCTCCATCGGATCACGAATATCACGGTCTAACTTATTCATAAACGTCAGAATTGGCGTATCGCGCAAACGGGTCACTTCCATCAGCTTACGAGTACGATCTTCAACACCTTTTGCGGCATCAATCACCATCAAACAGCAGTCAACGGCGGTTAAAGTACGGTAAGTATCTTCCGAGAAATCTTCATGTCCCGGAGTATCTAACAGATTGACTAAGCAGGATTTATACGGGAACTGCATCACAGACGTAGTAATGGAAATCCCACGCTGTTTCTCCATTTCCATCCAGTCAGATTTAGCATGTTGATTAGAACCGCGACCTTTCACCGTCCCCGCTGTCTGGATCGCCTGCCCAAACAGCAGCACTTTTTCAGTAATCGTGGTTTTACCCGCATCGGGGTGAGAAATTATGGCAAATGTGCGACGGCACGCTATTTCGGCGGCTCTTGAAGTGTCTTTCATCTAGGATTCTCTGGAAACTTTTGCGGTGTGAATGCTAAAGCAGAAGCAAACACGATAATTGTGGCGAATTTTACACGGATAGACTAAGAAAGGATAGATTCACAGCGGATTAGCGAATAATTAATAGCAAGCATCTTCAAATAATTATGTCATTCTCTGTAGAGGCGGTTGTTAACCGCCTGTTGATTTCACTGTGGTTTGGCGGGCGGTTAACAACCGCCCCTACGGATAATTCTTTATTAGTAATCTATTATTCTCGCTATTTTTTTATCCAAATCTGAGATTAATTACTATAGTAAAAACACCAGAGAACCACATTTTCAGAGACAAATATCTGTCTAAAATTGTTTTATCCTATTCCCTATTTTTTACTATTAAGGAGTTTGAAGAATGAAGATCGCAAAATCACTCGCTGCGCTGCTTAGTGCCGTTATCATGACAATCGCAGTGGCGGGCTGTTCTCCAACATCGAAAACGGAAGGAACGGGTGGTTACATTGATGATTCGGTGATCACCACTAAAGTGAAAACCGCGCTGTTAGGCGGAAAAAATATCAATTCAAACCAAATTACCGTGAATACTTTTAAAGGTACGGTTCAGTTAAGCGGCTTTGTGCGTTCTGAGGCAGAAGCTCTGGCAGCAGTCAAAGCAGCAAAATCTGTTGTTGGTGTTCGCGCGGTAGAAAACTCGCTGCTGGTTAAGTAATAAGTTTAATCTATTAAAAAGAAACGCCGACATTGATTATATTGTCGGCGTTTTTAATTCAATTTTCTGCTTACAGCGTCAACGCCATCACTATCGCATCTTCCCTGCCGTTCGCTGCCGGATAGTAACCGCGTCTTACCGTTACTTCGTTAAAATCAAATGATCGATACAATTCAATCGCTGCCTGATTTGAAGCTCGCACTTCTAACCATAATGTGATGACGTCGCGTTTTAATAGTTCGTCAATCACTGCCTGTAACAATTCTCGCCCTAATCCACGCCGCTGAAAATCAGGGTGGACGGCAATATTAAACAGTGTCGCTTCATCTAACACCACTTGAGTAACGGCAAACGCCGCAATCGTTTGATCAACCGTTAATTTTAAATTTAGATAACGTTCCCCTTGATTGCTGCTCAGTGTTTTTTCACTCCAGGGGAAAGCGTGACTGGCGAGTTCGATTTGATAAACCGGTGCTAAATCACTCGGCGTTAGGGAAGAAATGGTATTCATCGCGACATATCTGTTGCCATAAGATGCGTTTTGCATCGGGATTTCCTGCCAGCGCTGCCAAAGACGGGCTGGTCAGTAACGGTAATGCTGCCAGCTCTTCTGGCAATTGCGGTGCGTGTTCCAAGCCCATCAGCCAGAAGACGCAGCGCGTACTTTCGGGGATCATCATCGCTTGCTCTGGTGTCAGGCAATAAATTTGCTCTGATGTCAATAACATGGCTCGCAAAAGATCTTGCATCAGCGGTGACGATAGCGCTGGCAGCGTTTCTGCCAGTAATACTACCTTGACGCTATCAGGCAGAATAATCGCCACTTCACCCTGCAACGCAGCCGGACGCCGCAGTTGATACTGCTTAATGCCCATCTGTTCCAGTTGCCAGTCACGCCGTGATGTTGCCATGATATTCCGCTAATTAATTGTTAACTTACACAATACCTGTAACTTTCGAGAGACAGGTATTGCGGGTATCCTAGCAAACCCATCGTATAACCGCCAATAAAGCTCTATAATTCCGCTTATTCTGCTCAAAAACACCAGAGGCGCGACAAGAACTTATCGCCTCACAGGAGAAATACCATGTCTGCTTTTTGCCCCGCCAGTGAAGTTATATTGCGGCACACCGATGAATTTACTGAACGCCGTGTTTTATTTGCTGGTGATTTACAAGATGATCTTGCCTGTCAGTTTGAAGCTCTGGACGTGCGCGTTCACTGCAATCAATATCATCACTGGCGGCAACTTAGCCGGACATTAGGAGCAAAAGTACAATTTAGTTTAGTGGCAGAAGCAGAACTGATTAACGGCTGCGATACCCTGATTTTCTACTGGCCGAAGAGCAAGCAAGAGGCACAATTCCAATTACAAGCGCTACTGAGTCAGTTTCCTGTTGGCAGTGATCTGTTTATTGTCGGTGAAAACCGCAGTGGTGTTCGCAGCGCAGAAACGCTGCTGGCAGATTTTGGCGCGATCAACAAAATCGACAGCGCGCGCCGTTGCAGCCTTTATCACTTCCGTTCTGAACGTCAGGCGCAGTTCGATCTGGCACAGTGGTGGGACGAATACAGCGTTGATGATTTACCGATTAAAACGCTGCCGGGCGTATTCAGCCGTGATGGCTTAGATGTCGGTAGCCAATTGCTACTGTCCGCACTGGAAAATGTCAAAGGTAAAGTGCTTGATGTCGGCTGCGGCACTGGCGTGCTGTCAACCATTCTGGCAAAAGAGCAAGCCGAGAACGGCGTTGCGCTGGAACTGACATTAAGTGATGTCAGCGCGGCGGCGCTTGAGTCCAGCAAAGCTACGCTGACAGCAAACGGTTTGCAGGGCAACGTGATCGCTAGCGATGTGTTTTCCGATATTGAAGGTCGTTTCGATTTTATTATCTCCAATCCGCCATTCCATGATGGTTTACAAACTAATCTAACCGCGGCGGAGTCACTGATTCGCGGCGCAGCAAAACATCTGCAATTAGGCGGTCGTTTGTGCATTGTGGCTAATGCTTTCCTGCCTTATCCCGATATTTTAGATGCGACTTTCGGCAGCCATGAAGTGCTGGCACAAACAGGACGTTTTAAGGTTTATCAATCAATTATGCGTCCGGCAGGCGCAGCGAAAAAAGAGAATGACAGTAAGCGTAAAGGTAAGCGCTGATTAACCTCAGGTTTGTGTAAAAATAATAGATTGATAACAAAAATAATTTGTAGGGCGGCAATCTGCCGCCCTACGGGAAATGCCAATCAGCGGCGAACCGCAATCACTTCGATTTCTACTTTTGCATCTTTTGGCAGACGAGCGACTTCAACACATGAACGTGCAGGGAATGTCGCGTTGTTTTCATTGAAAAAATCTTCATAAGCGGCATTAACTGTGCCGAAATCATTCAAGTCTTTAACAAAAACTGTCGTTTTTACAATATCAGCAACCTTCAAACCTGCTGCTTCAACAATCGCTTTCACATTTTCTAAAGACTGACGCGCTTGTGCTGCCACATCTACAGGAAATTCACCGGTTTTAGGATCGATAGGAATCTGACCAGAGGTAATAATCATACTGCCTAAATCAACACCTTGTACGTAAGGACCAATGGCGGCGGGAGCTTTGTCAGTATTAATAATATGGGACATGGATTCTCCTTAGTTTTAGATAAATCACGCCAGTTATTATAAGGCGCGATACACCGATGCACCATAAGCTGCCGGATAAAGAATGTAAATCTGATAATGTCTGTATCAGCACGGTATATCCCCTATCGTTTTCAAGTAGCAGCCATTTTGAAAAGTGATGAGATATGAATGTGAGCTACATCATGCTTACTACATAAATTCCGATGTGTTTAATTTTGTTCCATTATAGAATATGAAACAGCTTTTCATTTTATAATAAAGGGGTACTTATTATGATTACCGGAAACATTCATCACCTTGACTTAGTCCCTTACCTGCCAGCAAAACTGAAAGATGCCATCGAATATATTAAGAAAAACATCAATCAGGATACTGAATTGGGTCGGCATGATATTGATGGTGACAACGTTTTTGTACTAATTTCAAACGATTGTACGAATACTATTGATGTTCGCCGTGCGGAATATCATGCGCGTTATCTCGATATTCAGATCGTATTAAAAGGCAAGGAAGGCATGGTGTTCAGCAATCTGCCAGCCGGAAAAACCACTGAAGATATGCTGGCGGATAAAGATATTGCTTTTTTACCTGCGGGCGAACAAGAAAAGTACATGCTGATGCAAGAGGGTGACTTTGTGATTTTCTACCCTTATGAAGTCCATAAACCACTGTGTGTCGTTGATGAACCAGCCCATGTGCGTAAAGCGGTAGTAAAAATGCGGGTTAGTGCGCTGTAAACATTCGGTTCTGTCATTGAATATATTTGGCGGGCGGCAAGTTGCCGCCCCTAAATAAAATCACATAATTATTTGAAATTTATATAAATATCTGGTTATTTAGCTTATAAATTCGTCAGCTATAACTAAAAATCAGGACTCAACGTCGCCACAATAACCGCTTTAATACTGTGCAAACGATTTTCCGCCTGATCAAACACGATACTGTATTCAGATTCAAACACGTCATTGGTTACTTCAATACCGCCTGGTAATCCATATTGCTCTGCCATCTGCTTACCCACCGTCGTTTCATCATCATGATACGCTGGCAAACAGTGCAGGAATTTCACTTGCGGATTATGCGTCAGTTTGATCACGTTCAGATTCACTTGATAATCTTTCAGCAATGCCACGCGCTCTGCCCAAACTTCTTTCGGTTCGCCCATCGACACCCAAATATCGGTGTACAGGAAATCAACACCATCAACACCTTCAGCGACATCTTCCGTTAAGGTGATTTTAGCGCCGTTTTTTGCTGCCACTTTTTGACATTCCGCAACCAGTGTTTCTTCCGGCCAGCAGGCTTTTGGCGCAACCAGTCGCAAATCTACCCCCATCAGCGCCGCGCCCTCCATCAACGAGTTACCCATATTGTTACGGGCATCGCCCAGATATGCCATTTTCATTTCTGACAACGGTTTACCCGGTAAATGTTCCTGCATCGTGAGATAATCAGCTAAAATCTGCGTTGGGTGAAATTCATCAGTCAAACCATTCCAAATCGGTACACCGGCATATTGCGCCAGCGTTTCGACGATATGTTGACCATAACCGCGATACTCAATACCGTCGAACGTGCGCCCCAGTACGCGCGCAGTATCCTTGATAGATTCTTTATGCCCAATTTGGCTATCGGCTGGACTAAGAAAAGTTGCATGAGCGCCCTGATCATGTGCAGCTATTTCGAATGCACAACGGGTACGAGTGGAGCTTTTCTCAAAAATCAGTGCAATATTTTTTCCGGTCAGATATTTCTGTTCTAAACCGTTTTTCTTATCTTTTTTTAATTTCGCTGCCAGTGTAAGCAGTGCAGTAATCTCACTTGGGCTAAAATCAAGTAACCGAAGAAAATGATGTTGATAGAGCTGAGGCATAAGAATATCTCCCTTAGTTTGGTGTTATTGAATAAACTTAAAATTGAATTTAAATTCACAATATATGGATTATTATTCAAAATCAACCACGCATTCAGGAAATTTTTTCCTTTCCTGTGGAGCTACCGGTTGTACTATGTGAGAATAGCGCTAATTAAATTATTATAAGTGAGAAAAAATCATGTCTAATGAAGAGCTTAATATCCTGTTAGAAGAGCAGCGCGAAGAAACCCGTCTGATTATTGAAGAGCTGCTGGAAGACGGCAGCGATCCCGATGCGCTGTATGCAATCGAACATCACTTATCATCTGAGGACTTTAATTCTCTGGAAAAAGCAGCAGTAGAAGCATTTAAGCTCGGTTATGAAGTGACCGAACCTGAAGAGCTGGAAGTGGAAGATGGCTTGACCGTTTTGTGCTGTGATATTATCAGCGAAGTTTCATTAAACGTTGACATCATTGATAAACAAGTTGAACAACTGATCAAACTGGCTGATCGTTATGACGTTAACTACGATGGTTGGGGAACATATTTTGAAGATCCTAACGGCAGCGATGAAGACGGCGAATACGATGAAGATGATGAGCAGCCGCTCGATCAAGACGACAACGGAACGCGTCACTAATTTTCATTTAGCATAACTATGCAATAATGCAGCGCAACAAAGCAGCGCAAGAACATAAACCAGCCAGAGGTAAATCGCATGGCAAAACAAAATATGCGTTATATCACTTTACCAAGCGGTGATGATGTCCCTGTTTTTGGTCAAGGGACTTGGTTTATGGGCGAGCGCGACTCGGATATTCAGCGTGAAATTCAAACATTACAGCACGGTATTGATCGCGGCTTAACGTTGATCGATACCGCAGAAATGTATGCTGACGGCGGCGCGGAAAAAGTCGTCGGTGCAGCGATTAAAGGTCGTCGTGATGAGGTTTTTCTGGTTAGCAAAGTGTTACCGAGCAATGCCAGCGCCAGAGGAACGATTACCGCTTGTGAAAACAGCTTGCGGCGTTTAGGTACGGAATATATCGATCTCTATTTGCTGCACTGGCGCGGTCATATTCCGCTGGAAGAAACCGTAAATGCGATGGAAGATTTAGTCGAGCAAGGCAAAATCGGGCAATGGGGCGTCAGCAATTTTGATGTTGATGATCTCAATGAATTAATGACCGTTGTCGATAATGAGCAAGTGGCGACCAATCAAGTCTTGTATAACTTGTCACGGCGCGGAATTGAATACGATCTGCTGCCGTGGTGCCGCAGTAACAGTATGCCCGTGATGGCTTACTCACCAATTGAACAAGCCCGTTTGCTAAAACACCCTGCATTAATCGAAGTCGCCAAACGGCATAATGCCACCGCCGCTCAAATCGCGCTGGCGTGGGTACTACGCGATCACAATATCATCACGATTCCTAAAGCCTCTAACATCGAACACATGGTGGAAAACATCGATAGTTTGGCGATTAAATTGCAACATGAGGATTATGTAACACTTGATGCTACATTCCCGCCGCCCAGCAGAAAAACAGCGCTGGAAATGTTGTAATTCAGAGCGTAAATCATTCGAACTGCATCAAGGCGATTAAAATTGAGTATAAAAATCAAACCTGAACTACATCGTTTATCCATCAAAAACCCGCTGCACTGGTTAGCTGTCGGCTTTGGTTCAGGCTTATCACCAAAAGCACCGGGAACATTTGGCTCTCTGGCGGCGATCCCGTTCTTTTATCTGCTGCAACAATTGCCTATGCCTGCATATTTAACGCTGGTCACACTGGCATTTGTCGTGGGTGTCTGGGCTTGTCAGGCAGCGACAGATGCGATCGGCGTTGAAGATCACGGCGCGATCGTCTGGGACGAATTCGTCGGCATGTGGATCACCTGCATCGCCCTGCCAAGCGGCTTCTGGTGGATCGTTGCTGCATTTGTCACATTCCGCTTCTTCGACATTCTAAAACCGTGGCCAATCCGCTGGTTCGATAATAATTGTCACGGCGGTTTTGGCATTATGATCGATGACGTAGTGGCTGGTTTTATCTCTTTTGTGGTGATTCAGTTGGTGTGTTTTGTTGTTTAGTGGATAAATTATTAAGCTACTGATAAAGCCTTTAGAACATGAACAGGATCATTCTCTATAGCACGCAACAATGCCTTAGCTGCTCCCGTTGGTTCTCGCCGCCCCTGCTCCCAGTTACGCAATGTACCAACATTCACTGAAATAAGTTTGGCGAAACCGGTCTGACTTAGACCAGTGGCATGACGAATATTTTTAACCTTTACCGATTCAACCGTTGTTTCACGAGAAGGCTCTCGCTCACCATCAATAATCTCGTTCATTTGCATCATGCTTTCAGTCAATCTGGAAAATAGTTTTTTCTCCATAACTACCACCTCGCATTTAACTCTCTAAGAATTTTCTTCTCTGATTCACTCAGATCGTCTTTGACACCTTTCTTGTAAATCAGCAACAATCGAATATGTGAAGAGTCTACTTTATAATAATAAATGACTCGAACACCACTACGCTTGCCTTTACCTCCAGAAGTCCACCTAATCTTACGCAATCCACCTGAATTCTGAATAACATCACCATCAGTAGGATTATCAGCAAGATATTGCTGAAAAGTGCAATATTCATCATCACTAAGCAACTCTTTACAGTCTTGCGTAAAAATAGGGGTCTCGATAAATATCATTGTCCATACGCGATTAGTACATAATGATAAAATAATACACTGCATATTATATAAGTCAATGGCGTATATATCATCTAGAAAAAACCATAAAAAAAGCAGCCAATTACGTGACTGCTTTAAATGATTTATATAAATAAAGCTCAAACTACAACGCAGCAATCGTCGCTTTCTGTTCTAGCAGTTTAGCTTTATCTTCTGCATAGTTAGTCAGTCTTTCGCGTTCTTTAGCAACCACCGCTTCTGGTGCGCGCGAGACAAATCCCTCGTTAGCAAGTTTGCTTTCGATGCGGGCGATTTCATCTTCGATACGCGCCACTTCTTTTGACAAACGTTCCAGCTCGGCGGCTTTATCAACAAGACCAGCCATTGGGATCAACAGCTCAGAGCCTTCTACCAGTTTCGTGACAGAAACCGGCGCTTTTTCACCCGCAGAAAGAATGGTGATCGATGACAAACGAGCCAATGTTTTAATAAAAGTCTCATTTTCCGCTACACGGCGTTGTGCTGCCGGAGAAACATCACGCAACAGCACTTCAAGCTGTTTACTTGGGGCGATATTCATTTCAGCACGAATATTACGCACGGCAACAATCGCCTGCTTGATCCATTCCAGATCTGCCAGAGCGGCTTCATCAGCCAGAGCGCCATCATATTCTGGCATTGGTTGCAGCATAATCGTGTCTGCGGTGATGTTTTTCAGCAGTTTAACGCGCTGCCAAATGGTCTCCGTGATAAACGGAATGATTGGGTGCGCCAGACGCAATAACGATTCCAGAACATGCACCAGCGTATGACGAGTACCGCGCAGCTCCGCCGCTGAACCAGAATTCATCACTGGTTTGGTGAGTTCCAGATACCAGTCGCAGAACTGATTCCAGGTGAAGTCATACAGAATATTGGCTGCCATATCGAAACGGTAGCTATCCAGCGCTTCACGATAAATTTTCACTGTTTGGTTGAATTCCGCCAGAATCCAGCGATCTGCCAGTGAAAGCACCATTTCTCCACCATGTTGACCGCAATCCTGATCTTCGGTGTTCATCAACACAAAGCGGCTGGCATTCCACAGTTTGTTACAGAAATTGCGATAGCCCTCAAGACGTTTCATATCCCAGTTGATGTCACGACCGGTTGATGCCAGCGCCGTTAAAGTGAAACGCAGCGCATCAGTACCATGTGCTTCAATACCGTTCGGGAATTGTTTCTCAGTACGTTTGCGGATTTTCTCTGCCAGTTGCGGCTGCATCATGTTGCCGGTACGTTTTTCCAGCAGACCAGCCAATGAGATACCGTCAATCATATCCAGCGGATCGATAACGTTGCCTTTAGATTTTGACATCTTCTGACCTTCGTCATCACGGATCAGACCGGTAACATACACGTTTTTAAACGGGACTTGCGGTTTGCCGTCTTCATCTTTAATAAAGTGCATGGTCAGCATGATCATGCGGGCGATCCAGAAGAAAATAATATCAAAACCACTGACCAGAACATTAGTCGGGTGGAATGTCTTCAATTCTTCAGTATTTTCCGGCCAGCCTAAAGTAGAAAATGTCCACAAGCCAGAAGAGAACCACGTATCCAGAACGTCTTCGTCTTGCGTCAACACGACATCAGCAGGGATATTATTCTCTTTCCGCACTTCTTCTTCATTGCGCGCAACATAAACATTGCCCTCGGCGTCATACCACGCAGGAATACGATGCCCCCACCACAACTGGCGGGAAATACACCAATCCTGAATATCACGCATCCAGGAAAAGTACATATTTTCGTATTGCTTCGGCACAAACTGAATATCGCCGTTTTCAACGGCTTCAATCGCCACTTTCGCCAACGGTGCGGTACGCACATACCATTGATCGGTCAGCATCGGCTCAATCACGACACCACCGCGATCGCCGTATGGCACGGTTAAATCATGGGCTTTAATGTCTTCCAGCAAACCTTGTGCATCAAATGCTGCGACCATCGCTTTACGCGCGGCAAAACGTTCTAAGCCGCGAAACTCAGCGGGTAATTCTGCCGGATAGTCTGCACTTGGCTTGCCGTTAGTATCAAATACTTCGGCGCTATCACGAATATCGCCGTCAAAGGTCAGGATATTAATCATCGGTAAGCCATGACGACGACCAACTTCGTAGTCGTTGAAGTCATGTGCTGGCGTGATTTTCACGCAGCCAGTGCCTTTTTCCATATCGGCGTGTTCATCACCCACGATTGGAATACGGCGATTCACCAGCGGCAACAGAACAAATTTGCCGATTAAATCTTTATAACGCGGATCTTCCGGATTTACCGCGACACCAGTATCACCTAATACGGTTTCAGGGCGCGTGGTCGCGACAACTAAATAATCTTTGCCATCAGCGGTTTTCGCGCCGTCAGCTAACGGATAACGCAAATGCCACATAGAACCTTTCGTTTCGCGGTTTTCCACTTCCAAATCAGAAATCGCTGTACGTAGTTTCGGGTCCCAGTTCACCAGACGCTTACCGCGATAAATCAGGTTTTCTTTGTGCAGACGGACAAACACTTCTTTTACTGCGTTGGACAGGCTTTCGTCCATCGTAAAACGTTCGCGATCCCAATCGACAGATGCCCCTAAACGGCGCATTTGCCGAGTGATCGTGCCGCCAGATTCAGCTTTCCACTGCCAAATTTTGTCGATAAAGGCTTCACGTCCGTAATCGTGGCGCGTTTTGTTCTCTTCGGCGGCGATCTTGCGCTCAACAACCATTTGTGTCGCAATACCGGCATGGTCTGTACCTGCTTGCCACAGGGTGTTTTTACCCTGCATGCGCTGGTAACGGATCATGGCGTCCATAATAGTTTGCTGAAATGCGTGCCCCATGTGCAGGCTGCCGGTCACATTTGGTGGAGGAATGACGATGCAGTAGCTTTCTTTGCTGGTATCACCGTTTGGCTTGAAATAGCCGCTCTCTTCCCAATGCTGATAAAGGGACTGTTCAATATCTTGCGGGTTGTATGTTTTTTCCATAATATTTTTATGTTATTCAATCAGATAGTTGGTGTTGTAGCGCCAGACTGCTTTGTCGCCATAGTAAAACCGACGCTGCGGTAAACTTTATAACGCTCGCGCGCTAGTTGTTTCAGGGAATCTTCGTGTGGCACAAAGTCTATCACTTCATAGAAAGCCGTAGCAAAATCGGGGAATTGGATCTGCAAATTAATCAGTAAATCGCGCGGAACATTACTGCGTTTGCCGGGCCAGCAAAGCTCAACCGGCGAGCCATATTTAGGACCTTCTCCGGCAAGATTATGAGGTACAAACTGCTCAGTATCCCGCTGCCATAACGCTTCATCTAGCTGCTCTGCCTGCTGCTGAGTTTCACAAGCAATTAAAACTCGCTTACCCATACGCCAACGCTGCGCTGCAACGTCGCATGCTAATGCCTCACAAGGCGAAAGCCCGTCAGACAGATTATTGTGGTCGAGCAGATAGAAAATTGCGTTTTTCATATTGCCTGTTAGATTACATTTGATAATCGATTTAATGGCTAAGGGCACGCAATGCGTGCCCTCTAATTATATCAATTCATTACATAACGAAGCGCTATCATAACATGACAGCGCAACAGCGAGAATGATTACTCTTCGTCACTCAAACCCGCGCGGTTAAGCAGGAATTGCGTCAGCAGCGCCACAGGACGACCCGTTGCCCCTTTCGCTTTACCGGAGCGCCATGCTGTACCGGCGACGTCCAGATGCGCCCAATTGTATTTGCCGGTAAAACGCGACAAGAAGCAACCTGCGGTGATCGCACCCGCAGGACGCCCGCCGATGTTTGCCATATCCGCAAAGTTGGACTCTAGCTGCTCCTGATATTCATCACTAAGCGGTAAACGCCATGCGCGATCACCTGCTTGCTCTGAGGCATTCAGCAACTCGGACGCTAACGGATTGTGATTCGATAGCAAGCCGCTGATCTGATGCCCTAACGCCACAATACATGCACCGGTTAGCGTGGCAATATCGATCACCACTTCCGGCTCAAAGCGCTCCACGTAAGTTAAAGCATCACATAACACCAAACGCCCCTCCGCATCAGTGTTCAGCACTTCAACCGTTTGACCGGACATCGTTGTTAACACATCACCCGGACGATAAGCTCTGCCGCCTGGCATGTTTTCACAGCCTGCCAGCACGCCGATAATATTTAACGGTAATTTCAGCTCAGCAACCGCACGCATTACGCCGTAAACCGACGCCGCGCCGCACATGTCGTATTTCATCTCGTCCATGCTTTCGGCTGGCTTAATAGAAATACCACCGGAGTCAAAGGTCAGCCCTTTACCCACAAGGACAATCGGCTTGGCATCAGCAACAGGATTGCCTTTATATTCGATCACGGACATCAAGGACTCATTCTGTGAGCCCTGACCAACAGCAAGATAAGCATTCATGCCCAGCTCTTTCATCTGCTGTTCGCCGATCACGCGCGTGACGATATTTTCACTAAACGCATCAGCCAGTTGGCGCGCTTGAGACGCCAGATAACCTGCATTACAGATATTTGGCGGCATATTGCCTAAATCTTTCGCCGCTTTAATACCGGCTGCAACCGCTAAACCATGTTGAATCGCTTTTTCACCGCAAGTCAGTTCACGGCGCGTCGGCACACTGAAAACCATTTTACGCAGCGGACGACGCGGCTCAACTTTATTGCTCTTCAACTGATCGAAGATGTAAAGCGTCTCTTTGGTCGTTTCAACTGCCTGACGCACATTCCAATAGGTATTACGCCCTTTAACGTGTAACTCAGTCAGGAAACACACGGCTTCCATCGATCCGGTATCGTTTAAGGTATTAATGGTTTTTTGCACCACTTGCTTGTATTGACGTTCGTCCAGTTCACGTTCTTTACCGCAGCCGATCAATAAAATTCGTTCTGACAGTATGTTAGGTACATGGTGCAGCAATAAAGTCTGCCCAGCTTTCCCCTCTAATTCACCGCGACGCAGCAATGCACTGATATAACCATCGCTGATTTTATCAAGTTGCTCAGCGATAGGTGACAGGCGGCGCGGTTCAAAAACACCGACGACAATACAGGCGCTACGCTGTTTTTCTGGGCTACCACTTTTGACACTGAACTCCATGCTCTCTCCTGAATCTTAAAGAGACAAGGTCGGCGAATTATGGATAATAGGTGCGGTTCCATAATGCCCCTTGTGATTTTTATTAACGCAACACCAATTAACTGAACATAAATAGTGTTAATATTTCAGCTCATGAATACTATTATTAGCACGATTGTTAGCAAACCTGACCGTCATTTGACTGCCAATGTAGTGGCTTTAATTATGATAGATATTAGTAAAAATGGCGAATTAACGATGAAAGTATCGGCTTTCCTGTAAAAAAACAAGTTTTCACAGGCGTAATTAACTTGATAATCATTAGATATTTGATCCGCGAGACATTTAAAAGTCAAATCGCAATCCTGTTTATCCTGCTACTGATTTTTTTCTGTCAGAAACTGGTTAAAGTTTTGTCGATGGCTGTCGATGGCGACATTCCAACCAACTTAGTTTTCTCATTGCTGGGGCTCGGTATACCCGAAATGGCGCAGTTAATTCTGCCGCTAAGTCTGTTCCTCGCCATTTTGATGACATTCAGTAAGCTATATACGGAAAGTGAAATTACCGTTATGTATGCCTGCGGAATGAGCAAAAATGTGCTATTAGCTGCTGCGCTGGTACTTTCCCTGTTTACCGCGCTGCTTGCTGGCATCAATTCCATCTGGTTTGGACCGATGTCAGCAATCAATCAGGAAAAAATCATCGCTGATGCCAAAGCGAACCCAAATCTTGCGGCGTTGGTTGAAGGTCAGTTTCAACCATCTCAGGACGGCAATGCCGTGCTGTTTGTCGGTAATGTTGAAGGCAATGATTTTACCGATGTTTTCCTAGCGCAATTACGCGCGTCCGGTAATCAGCGTCCATCGGTCGTCGTTGCGGATAAAGGTCATATTGAAGAAGATGCCAACGGCGCGCAGCGTATCTTTTTAGATAAAGGTACGCGCTACGAAGGCACGGCGCTGCTGCGCGATTTCCGTATCACTGACTTTAATCACTATCAGGCAGTTATCGGTCATCAAGAAACCGTGCTGGATAATAACGATGTTGAGCAAGCCAGTATCACAGATTTAACCGCGATGAAAACTCATCAAGCTAAAGCTGAACTTAACTGGCGTTTAACGTTGATCATTTCCGTTCCGTTAATGGCATTACTGGTTGTTCCGCTCAGTGAAGTGAATCCGCGTCAAGGTCGCGTGGTGAGTATGCTGCCAGCGATGTTGCTGTATCTGATGTATTTCCTGCTGCAAAGCTCGCTGAAATCCAACGCCAGCAGAGGAAAGATTGATCCGATGATTTGGGTTTGGGTGGTAAACCTCGCTTATCTGACGCTCGGTATTATTCTCAATTTATGGGATAGCATTCCTATGCGTCGTTTGCGCGCCCGATTGAAAGGAGCGGCTTAATCATGTTTAGCGTATTAGACCGTTATATCGGCAAAACTATTTTCGGTACGATCATGAGTACCCTGTTTTTACTGGTCAGCTTGTCCGGCATTATCAAATTTGTCGATCAGTTGCGTAAAACCGGTAAAGGCGATTACAACGCATGGGGCGCAGGTTTATATACACTGCTTAGTGTGCCGAAAGACATCGAAACTTTCTTCCCAATGGCTGCGCTGCTTGGTGCACTGCTTGGATTAGGTGCATTAGCAACGCGCAGCGAACTGGTGGTGATGGAAGCCTCCGGCTTTACCCGTATGCAAATTGCGGCAGCGGTGATGAAAACAGCAATCCCACTGGTTTTACTGACCATGGCAATCGGCGAATGGGTTGCTCCGGTAGGAGAACAAACCGCACGTAATATGCGCGCACAAATGATGTACGGCAGCTCATTGCTGTCCACGCGCAATAGTATCTGGGCGAAAGATAATAACGACTTTATCTACATTCAGAGTGTCGTCAAAGAAGATGAGCTTTCCGGCATTAGCATTTATCACTTTGATAATAATAGAAAGTTACTTTCTGTACGTTATGCTGGCGCGGCGCTGTACGATAAAGATAAACATACTTGGCAGCTATCGCAGGTTGATCAATCCGATCTTAGCCAGACAAATAAAATTATCGGTTCACAAACGCTGAATGATGATTGGAAAACCACGTTAACGCCAGACAAGCTCGGCGTTGTGGCAATGAGTCCTGAATCACTTTCGGCTTTTGGATTGTATGAATACAGCCACTATCTGAAACAAAGCGGGCAGGAAGCTAACCGTTACTGGCAGCTCTTTTGGAGTAAAGTTCTCTCACCGCTTTCGGTTGCGGTAATGATGCTGATGGCGCTGTCATTTATCTTTGGTCCGCTACGCAGCGTACCTATGGGCGTGCGTGTCGTCACCGGTATCAGTTTCGGCTTTATCTTCTATGTTCTTGATCAGATCTTCGGGCGATTGAGTCTGGTCTACAACGTCCCGCCAGTCATCGGCGCTATTCTGCCAAGTCTGTTATTCTTGATGATTAGTATTTTCTTATTGAAACAGAGGCGCTAGATGATTAGACTTGAGATAAATGGAGAGGGTTCTCTTTTCTGGACACCAAGTTAAGCGGTTATGTTAACTTCTCAGTGCTTCAAACTGATTTGGGCTAACCCAGCCTAAAGAGGAATGAAGCCTTTTCTCATTGTAGTATGTTTCAATATAGCGAAAAATGCTCAACCGGGCTTGTTCATGATCGCCGTAATTTCCTTCATTCACCAGTTCGCGTTTCAACGTTTTGAAAAACGATTCGATAACAGCATTATCATAAGGATTTCCTTTACGGCTCATGCTGTGTACACAACCATGTTGTTCCAACAGTGCAGTAAATGGTCGAGATGTGTATTGGCTGCCCTGATCGGTATGAACCAGTAATCCTCTTTCTGGATGTTCTCGCCCACAAGCCTGAATAAATGCTGACGTGGCAAGGGGTGTCTCAGGGTGGTATCCATTGACCAGCCTACAACTTTTCTCGAAAAAATATCAATAAACACTGAGAGATAAAGAAAACCTCGCGCGGTTGGTACATACGTAATATCGCCAACCCAAACCTGATTTTTATACTGTGTAGTGAAAACTCGATTAAGAACATTATCTCTGGCTTCATATCGAGTTTTATTGGGAAAAAATCGATAGTTTTTTCTTGCACCTTTGGCTCTCAGATTCTGTTGCCGCATTATGCGTGCTATGCGCTTATGGTTTACAGATATGTGCCGTTTTTCTAGTACCTTCTGGATCCTCTTACATCCGTAGCGCCCATGATGTTCATAAAAAATATCGCTGATCTCCTCTGCCAGCGCCTCATTCTCCAGAGAACGGTTACTTTTGGGACGCTGTAAATAATCATAATATTCAGATCGTGAAATATTCAGTATCCGGCAGCCTTCTTTAACGTTAATAGCTCCGCGATGTAACTTAAGAAATTCACATCTCACTTTAGGTTTTGTTTTAAGAAGACCCGGAACTTTTTTAGTAGTGCATTTTCCTGTTCAAGGTATGCAATTTTTTTGCAGCTTATTAATTTCAAATCGAGAATTAGTGACAGGAGTACCTCTGCCGGGAAAGGCATTTTGTTTATCACGCTCCCACTCATCAACCCAACGGTAAAGTGTAGGAGCGCTGATATTCAGATCTGGGATACGGTCATTTCGCCACAACGAGCAAGCCTGACTACTTCAATTTTAAATTGACGATCAAAGATACGCCGTTTCATCGCTGAACTCCTTTTTAAAGTATCTTAACTTAGTGTCCAGTTTTTCGTCACCTATCCAACATAATCTCTTAACTTGGTGTCCAGAAAAGAGAACCCTCTCCACAGCAGCCATATGATAGAAATATGCCCCTATTAAGAGTTAAAAGGGGTGACGAGGAAGACAGTCATTACAAAAAATCATATAATTAATTGAAAATAATAATAAAATTGAATAGTTACTTGACCTTCCTGTTGCCGGAAGGTTTAAACTCCGTCACAGCTCATAAAAATATCAAGTTAGCCAATGAAACAGGAGTCTGTTATGTCTCACATCACCATTTTACAGTTAACCGGTTTGTCCTGTATGGGCTGCGCCGGTCGTGTCAAAAAAGCGCTGCAAGCCCTTGCTGGCGTAGATTCCGCTGACGTTAATGTCACGCACGCTAAAGTTATTAGCGAAGTCGCTGACAGCGAGCTGATCGCTGCCGTTGAACAAGCGGGTTATCACGCTGAAATAGCCCAACCAGATGTCACGCTGAATCTGTCTGGTTTATCGTGCAACCATTGCACTGGCGCAACCACAAAAGCATTGCTGGCAGTTGACGGTGTTTTTGCTGCTGATGTCACGCTGGATACAGCACAAATTTATGGCAGCGCGCCTGCATCGACGCTGATCGATGCCGTTGTGCAAGCGGGTTATGAAGCCACATTAAATAATGGTGCTGCATTCCCAAAAACGAAGCCGCTGTCAGTATCAGAATTGCCGGAACCGATGACAGCGGCAGAAGTTAATTTTCCGGCAGCTAATTCTCCGGCAAAAACCGTTCTTTCCTCAACAACCAGTGATAACAGCATTCAGTTGTTGTTAAGCGGTATGAGCTGTGCCAGTTGCGTGAATAAAGTACAAAAAGCACTGGAAAGTGTTGATGGCGTGGAACAAGCGCGCGTTAATCTGGCAGAGCGCAGCGCTATGGTATTTGGTAATCCGCAGCAATCTGCATTAGTTGATGCCGTAGAAAAAGCCGGTTACGGCGCAGAAATCATTCAAGATGAAGAGCAGCGCCGCGCACGTCAGCATGAAACATCTCGTCAAAGTATTCACCGCTTTCGCTGGCAATCAGCGCTGGCGTTGGCGTTAGGTATTCCACTGATGTTGTGGGGAATTTTCGGCGGTACTATGATGGTCACGGAGGAAAATCAGCCTTATTGGATTGCCGTTGGTGTTATCACACTGACGGTGATGATCGCGGCTGGCGGTCACTTTTATATTAATGCGTGGCGCAGTTTGATGAATCGCAGCGCGACAATGGATACGCTGATTGCGCTAGGTACAGGCGCGGCATGGATTTATTCCATCAGTGTAGCGCTTTTCCCGCAAATCTTCCCGATGGCAGCACGCCATATCTATTTTGAAGCCAGCGCGATGATTATCGGTCTGATCAATTTAGGTCATGCACTGGAACAACAAGCGCGCCAGCGTTCATCAAAAGCGCTGGAACGGTTACTGGATCTCACGCCGCCGACAGCTAAAGCAGTGACAGAATTCGGTGAAAAGATTATTCCGCTGTCAGAAGTCACCGTGGGTATGACTCTGCGTTTAACTACAGGCGATCGCGTTCCCGTTGATGGTGAGATCACACAAGGTGAAGTATGGATCGATGAAGCAATGCTAACCGGCGAGGCGATGCCGCAGCAGAAATCCATTGCTGACAATATTCACGCCGGAACCGTCGTTCAAGACGGCAGTGCGCTGTTCCGCGCCGCCGCAATTGGTAATCAAACAACACTGGCGCGCATCATTAAACTGGTACGGCAGGCACAAAGCAGTAAGCCGGAAATTGGGCGTCTGGCGGATCGTATTTCAGCAGTATTTGTGCCGGTTGTCGTCGCGATTGCGTTAGTTAGCGGGCTGATTTGGTATCTGATCGGACCACAGCCGCAACTGGTGTATATGCTGGTGATCGTCACTACGGTGCTGATCATCGCCTGCCCTTGTGCTTTGGGGCTGGCGACACCAATGTCAATTATCGCGGGCGTTGGCCGTGCGGCTGAATTAGGTATTTTGGTGCGTGATGCCGATGCGCTGCAACAAGCTAACGGAGTTGATACGGTTATCTTCGATAAAACCGGCACGCTCACCGAAGGGAAACCGCAAGTGACAGCAATCCATACCTTTAATCAGATCAGCACAACACAAGCGCTGGCATGGGCTGCATCATTAGAGCAAGGCGCAAATCACCCGCTGGCTCATGCGGTTATGACGAAAGCGGCGGCAGAAAAGCTCGATCTCACCGAAATCAACGAATTCCGTACCTTACGCGGTTTAGGTGTGAGCGGTACAGTCCGCAACACGGCGTTATTACTCGGTAATGAACGGTTGATGAATGAGCAGCAAGTTGATACGTCTGCTGCCAGCACCATCATTAGCGAAGAAGCACAACGCGGTGCAACACCTGTGCTGCTGGCAGCTAACGGGCAACTAGTTGCGATATTCGCGATTCGAGATCCATTAAGAAATGATAGTGTGCAAGCGCTGGCTCGTCTGCATCAGCAAGGTTATAAGCTGGTCATGTTGACAGGTGATAATCCTGTCAACGCTAATGCGATAGCGAAAGAAGCTGGTATTGATAAAGTGATCGCTGGTGTTCTGCCTGACGGCAAGGCAAATGCTATTCAGCAATTGCAGATCGCCGGTCATAAAGTGGCAATGGTTGGCGATGGCATCAATGATGCTCCGGCATTAGCCAGCGCCGATGTCGGTATCGCTATGGGCGGCGGCAGTGATATTGCCATCGAAACCGCAGCCATCACCTTAATGCGACATAGCCTAACCGGTGTCGCTGATGCGCTGGAACTCTCTAAAGCCACGCTTAGTAATATGAAGCAAAACCTGCTCGGCGCGTTTATCTATAACTCGCTGGGAATTCCGATTGCAGCCGGAGTGCTTTATCCTTTCACTGGCGCATTACTTAGCCCCGTTGTTGCTGGCGCAGCGATGGCGTTATCGTCAATTACGGTTGTGGGGAATGCAAATCGGTTGCTGAGGTTTAAGCCGAAGAAATAGAGAACAGATCGATGATCTTTATAAAGTCTTTTCTACGTCTGTGGAGGTGTTTTTTTGCTCAAATGGAGCGTGACATCGTGAAAGAAAAGATAATAAGGAAATGAGTCTAAATTAATACCGGTAATAGAGGGAGCGGTCACAACACCAAGTCGTATTGTGACCCATTAGGTTAAGAAAACTATAAAATCTATAGATGGAATGCAACTCGCTTTCCGGTCGGAAGAGTGACATCAAGGCTTAATTCTCCACCTAATGCTTTCACATAGCGTTTGAGTGTTGACAGCCTTGGGTCATTATCAGCTTGTTCCATACGAGCAACAGATGGCTGTTTAACCCCCATAGCAGTCGCCAGCTCTGTTTGTGATATATCCAGTTCGTCACGCAACATGCTAAGAGCAATTCTGATACTGGCTTCTTCAACCCGCTCCGCCACGCGTTCCTGCATGTCAGGGCTTTCTTTAGCTAACAGTTCTCTGTAAGTAGCCATAATTATTTCTCCAGTTTCGCCAGATGTTTACGGTATTCTGAATCAGCCAACCGAATCATATCTTTATAAAAGCGCTTCTCATTTACACCTGCTTTATCACCGGCACACAAGACAATGGCTTGGCGAGTAGGATCAAACGCAAAAAATGCTCTAATAGGATCACCTGCATGTTGTATCCGTAATTCTTTCATATTCGCAAAATCGGAACCATTTAACGTATCAACATACGGTCTGCCAAGTTTCGGTCCGAATTTTTCCAGTACACCTATTGCCTCATAAACTGATTCCCTGAGAGCATCTTCCTGAGCTAAGAACCACAAATCAAAGCACTCTGTTGTTATGATTTCCCACATAGTGAACCTATAGGCTATTCGTTATAATCAAAATATAATGAATTCACTATATTTTCAATATTTATTCTATTTTCCAACGTTAGAAGGCTGTCCAGGTACATGTATCTAAGTGGGACTAACTGTAGAACTATCCGTGGAGATGTTTTCATAACGGATAACAAAACATATTATATGAGCAATCATCTAACGCACTCGTGAACAGTGCAATAATATATTTACGTGACAAGAGATCTAAAGGTATCCCCCATGACTCCAGCCGTCAGATTGTTAAAACAACAAAAAGTAGACTTTACTCTGCACCCTTATGATCACGATCCTCATGAGACTAACTTTGGTGATGAAGCGGTGAAGAAGTTAGGGCTTGAGGCTCAGCGAGTGTATAAAACGCTGTTAGTGAGTATCAATGGTGATAACAAGCAGTTGGCAGTCGCGGTTGTGCCGGTAGCAGGTATGTTGGATTTAAAGAAAATGGCAAAAGCGCTATCTGCTAAAAAAGTTGAGATGGCAGATCCGCTGTTAGCACAGCGAGTTACCGGTTATCTGGTTGGTGGTATCAGTCCGCTTGGACAGAAAAAAAGGTTGCCAACCGTTATTGATGCTGGCGCTGAAAGTTTTTCTACTATGTATATTTCCGGCGGTAAGCGCGGGCTGGATATTGAACTAGCACCTGCTGATTTGTGCCGTTTAACTTCAGCTTTTTTTGCGGCTATTGCCTCTGATGGTCGGCATTAAAAATATCTCCGTCATCTTTCAAGTTGCAGGGTTGTTGGCTGTATCCCGAAAGCTATTGGGTCTATAGCAATAAAATGATGATTTAATCTGCAATAACACTTCTATTATCAATAATAGCCGCGTTATACTGCGTTCACATTCGATTAACAAAACACAACCGACAAAATTCTTCACGCGGATTTTGTCGGTTGTGTTTTGTTGTTGGCTATATGAGCTAAAAAACTAAGCCCGATTCTTAACGACTAAAAATAATCACATGACTAACCAAACAAGCAGTGCAACCCTGCCACCGGTTGTTGATAATTCTCGTAAAACATCATTTCGTATATTAGGCGCGATCAGCGTTTCGCACATGTTGAACGATATGACGCAATCACTGATTATTGCGATTTATCCCATGCTTCAGGGCGAATTTTCCCTCACGTTTGGTCAGATCGGTTTAATTACACTCACTTATCAGTTAAGTGCTTCTTTATTACAGCCATTAATCGGTTTATATACCGATAAGCACCCAAAACCCTTTTCTCTACCAATCGGTATGGGCTTTACTTTAGTCGGCTTATTACTGTTGGCATATGCTTCCAGTTTCAATATGGTGCTGCTGGCAGCAACGCTGGTAGGTATTGGCTCGTCGGTATTCCACCCTGAATCGTCACGGGTAGCGCGTATGGCTTCTGGCGGTCGTCATGGTATGGCGCAGTCGCTCTTTCAGGTTGGCGGCAATTTGGGTTCTTCACTGGGACCGTTACTGGCAGCCGCATTTATCGCGCCGTATGGCAAAGGTACGCTGACCTGGTTTGCTGTTGCGCCATTGCTGGCAATTGTTGTGTTACTGCAAATTGGACGCTGGTATCAAGGGCAGCAACGTATCGGCGGCGGTAAAGTCTTTCGTCCGTCAACTTCGCCGCGTTTACCGACCAATACCATTGTATTTTCTCTGTTTATTTTACTGATGCTGATTTTTTCCAAATCATTCTATCTGGCAAGTATTAGCAGTTATTACACCTTTTATTTGATGGATAAGTTCGATGTCAGCCTGCAAAATTCGCAGATTTACTTATTTATTTTCTTGTTTGCGGTCGCTGCCGGAACAATTATCGGCGGACCTATCGGAGATAAAATTGGTCGCAAATATGTTATTTGGGCATCAATTCTTGGATCTGCGCCATTTACGCTAATTTTACCTTACGCTTCGCTCTACTGGACGGGTATCTTAACCGTAGTTATCGGTCTTATCATGGCTTCTGCATTTTCAGCTATTTTAGTGTACGCACAAGAGTTGATTCCCGGTAAGATCGGTATGATTTCAGGCATGTTTTTCGGTTTATCGTTCGGACTCGGCGGGCTTGGTGCTGCGGCATTAGGTTATATTGCGGACAAGACAAGTATTGATACGGTTTACTCTATTTGCTCTTTCTTGCCGCTTATCGGCATTCTGACAGCTTTATTACCGAATATTGAAAACAAGCAGTAATATTTTTATTATTATAAATTTCAAATAATTATGTGATTTTTTCGTAGGGGCGGCAACCTGCCGCCCGAATTAACAACGCGGCGGGTT
>JAISKF010000025.1 GCA_031261005.1 Enterobacteriaceae bacterium
ATTGTTTATTGTTATATATTTCAATGAATTATATGGTTTTCCGTAGGGGCGGCAACCTGCCGCCCGTGAACCCATAGCGTTGTTGATGCGGGCGACAGGTTGTCGCCCCTACGAATTATTGTTTATTGTTATATATTTCAATGAATTATATGGTTTTCCGTAGGGGCGGCAACCTGCCGCCCGTGAACCCATAGCGTTGTTGATGCGGGCGACAGATTGTCGCTTCCACGAATTATTATTTATTATCAATATATTAATTTATTATTTTTACTATTTTCTTATCCAACTCTGAGGTTGATTTAGATTTTAATCTTAATATTTTCCAATATTAAGATTAATGTGTTTATGTATTTGGGTATTTATTAATAAATATGTTGAGTGATTATCTTTAATTAAATTACGCCTACTCATTGGAGTATTAAATAAAGATGAAATAAGTAACATACTTTTTTGATATTAATATCATATCTAACAAATAATACGTAACCTGCTAATTATATAATGTCTTATATTCAGATCGTAGATGTCTGTTTAGATGGTTATTTTGCAGTGAAACATCATGATGAATTTATAAATTGATGTTCCATGTACATAACATAAAAGTGATCATAACTTGAAAATTTTGCGTGATGCAAGTCACATGGCGTAGTTAATAGATTGTATCTTTATTATTAACAACATGATTAATTACAAGTGTTATTAATTCATTTCCGCCGATACTACAAGTTATATGTTATTGATTTTATTTAAATTTAATTGATTTTGCTATTTGGTTGTTTGAACAAAATCAAATGATTAATACTGATTAAAGCAATAGCTATTTCGTATATTTTATTTGGTACTAATTTAAGGGTGTGTTTTATCCTAATGTAAATATATCCATCTCATTATTATTGAAATATTTGTAGAATATACGTTATATGATTTTTTATTGTATGTTTTATTAGCAAAATAAGATGTTTCCGGTTATTATACCTCGATTATCTTTGCCAGAATTCCATCTATTTTTTAATTTTAAGGATATTTTTTTACCAGAGGCATCGTCTCAATACATTGTTATTATTGTTTTTTCTTAGGAATATTATCGGTATAAAGGAGCTATTCTAGTATGAATACAAGTACCAGTTTGTTAGTCAATTCAGGGAGCGGAGCATCCCAAATCGTTTCTCTTAGTGCAGGGAAACCGATCAAAATTAAGATTCAATCCGGTTCCAGATACGTACTCAAAAATGCGGATAATGATTTCGCCCCAGAAAACGTTACACTTCAGCGTAATGGGGACGATCTGCTTGTCATTCTGAAAGGTGATGAAGAAGCCGCCATTGTTATTGAAGACTATTATGTCTCAGGTAATGATTCCCACCTGTTAGGTATGGCTGAAGATGGTCAGCTTTATCAGTACATGGTTACTGATGGTTCTGCTGTTGGTGATAGCTATCTAATTGATGACGGCAGCTTTGCCCCTGTTGCGCTTGGCGGAACGTCGTTGGGCAGCGGCGCTTATTTATTTGAAGAAACTGAAGAAAATGATTTCGGCTTTTTGTTAGATTTCTGGCCTTGGTTCTTAGGCGCTGCGGTTGTTGGCGGCGGAGTTATTGCTAAGGTGATCCACGATCAAAATAAAGATGATCATCATGATTCCGAGCCAGTTCCAGCGCCAGCACCGACGGAAGAACCTGATACCACCGCACCGGCGAGACCGGGAGCTGAGTATTTCCATGTGTTCGATGATGTTGGTCAGATACAAGGCGAGATAAATAATGGTGGAATAACTGATGATAATAAGCCTGAAATTACGGGGAGTAAGAGTGAACCAGGCAGCGTTATTACCATTTATCTGAACGGAAAAGCAATCGGCAGCACTACTGCTGACAACGATGGTAACTGGAGCTTTACACCGTCTGCTCTGGCTGACGGGCATTATCAACTGACTGTTACTGAAACGGATAAAGCGGGTAATACCAGCGCACACTCACCAACCTTTGATTTTGATGTTGATACTGCACACAGTGTTGACGGTGAGCAACAAAAGACACCTGACGCATACGATGATGTAGGCAACAAAACTGGTGTAATCAATTCAGGTGATCAAACAGATGATACCCGTCCGGAGTTTAGCGGTACAGGTAAACCAGGTAATATCATCACGGTTACTGATGGTGATGAAGTTTTAGGCTCTACTACGGTTAATCCAGATGGTACGTGGACATTTACTCCAGAAGTGGATTTAGGTGAGGGTGATCACAGCATATCTTCTGTAGAAACTGATCCGGCGGGTAACGTTAGTAAACCATCTGATCCAATTGAAATCGTGGTTGACAGCACTCCTCCAGGCAAGCCAGAAAGCGCTCCAAGTGCAACAGATAATGTCGGCGATAAAACCGGTCCTATCAATCCAGGTGATCAAACTGATGATACCCGTCCTGAATTAGGCGGTAACGGTACACCAGGTAACGTTATTACGATTACTGATGGTGATGAAGAGCTGGGTACGACGGTTGTTGATGAAAACGGTAACTGGACATTTACGCCAGAAGAAGATTTATCAGAGGGTCCGCACGAGATTAGTACAACGGAAACTGATCCGGCGGGTAACGTTAGTGAACCATCTGATCCAATCGAAATCGTGGTTGATACCACGCCGCCAGCTACACCAGACAGCGCTCCAAGTGCAACAGATAATGTCGGTGATAAAACCGGTGCTATCAATTCCGGTGATGAAACTGATGATACTCGTCCTGAATTAAGCGGCACGGGTGAAGCAGGCGATACCATCACTATTATCGATTCTGTTCCTGTCGTTGATGAAAACGGTGATCGTGTTGTTGACGAAAATGGTGATGATGTTTATGAAGACGTCATTCTTGGTACGACCACAGTTGATGAAAACGGTAACTGGACATTTACGCCAGAAGACGAGTTAACAGAGGGTGAGCATAATATCTCCACCACTGAAACCGATCCTGCCGGTAATACAACGGGCGAAAAATCTGATCCAATCGAAATCGTGGTTGATACTACACCACCAGCGAAGCCAGACAGCGCACCAAATGCAGAAGATAATGTCGGTGATAAAACTGGTGCTATCAATTCCGGTGATCAAACTGATGATCGCACGCCAGAATTAAGCGGCACGGGTGAAGCAGGCGATACCATCACTATCATTGATACTGATGAAAATGGTAATGACACCATTTTAGGCACGACCGTTGTTGATGAAAATGGTAACTGGACATTTACGCCAGAAGAAGAGTTGACAGAGGGTGAGCATAATATTTCCACCACTGAAACTGATCCTGCCGGTAACACCAGTGAAAAATCTGATCCAATTGAAATTGTGGTTGATACCACGCCGCCAGCAAAACCTGACAGCGCACCAGGTGCAACGGATAATGTCGGCGATAAAACCGGCACAATCAATCCGGGTGATTCGACTGATGATCGCACGCCAGAATTAAGCGGCACGGGTGAAGCAGGCGATACCATCACTATCATTGATACTGATGAAAATGGTAATGACACCATTTTAGGTACAACCGTTGTTGATGAAAACGGTAACTGGACATTTACCCCAGAAGAAGAGTTGACAGAGGGTGAGCATAATATCTCCACCACTGAAACTGATCCTGCTGGTAACACCAGTGAAAAATCTGATCCAATCGAAATCGTGGTTGATACCACGCCGCCAGCGAAACCAGACAGCGCACCAAATGCAGAAGATAATGTCGGTGATAAAACCGGTACAATCAATGCCGGTGATCAAACTGATGATACCCGTCCTGAATTAAGCGGCACGGGTGAAGCAGGCGATACCATCACTATCATTGATACTGATGAAAATGGTAATGACACCATTCTTGGTACGACCACAGTTGATGAAAACGGTAACTGGACATTTACGCCAGAAGAGGATTTGGCAGAGGGTGAGCATAATATCTCCACCACTGAAACTGATCCTGCCGGTAACACCAGTGAAAAATCTGATCCAATCGAAATCGTGGTTGATACCACGCCGCCAGCCAAACCAGACAGCGCACCAAATGCAACAGATAATGTCGGCGACAAAACTGGCACAATCAATGCCGGTGATGAAACTGATGATACCCGTCCTGAATTAAGCGGCACGGGTGAAGCAGGCGACATCATCACTATCATTGATACTGATGAAAATGGTGACGAAACCATTCTGGGAACTACGACAGTCAATCCAGACGGCACGTGGACATTTACTCCTGAAGAGGATTTGGTTGAGGGTGAGCATAATATCACCACGACTGAAACCGATCCGGCGGGTAATGTGAGTGAACCATCAGATCCAATTCAGATTGTTGTGGACAGCATCGCACCAGATGCACCAAGCATCACCAATGTTATCGAAAGTGATGCCAACACTCGTATGGTACACGGCAAAGTAATCGATAATCATGGTTCAACTAATGATGACACGCCAACACTGAGCGGTATCGCAGAGAAAGGCAGTGTTGTTCATATCTATAATCATGGCGACGAATTACTGGGTTCTGTTGTCGCTGATAAAACCACCGGTCAGTGGACATTTACTTCTCCGTCATTGGCAGAGGGTGATCATTTATTCCACGTTACCTCAACGGATACAGCAGGCAATGTTAGTGAGCCATCAGCAGAATTTCATTTAGTGACTGACTACACCGCCGCAGATTCTAGCCTTTTGGCTATTACCGGTGTAGACGATCAGGTTGGTGCTTATACAGGTAATGTGAAGTCAGGTGAGTATACCGATGATTCTCGTCCGACTATCAGCGGTACGGGTACGGCTGGCGATACCATTATCATTTATACCAAAGACCAAACAGGTAACCACGTAATTGGCAGCGCGACGGTAGACAGTGACGGCAACTGGTCGATGCGTCCGGAAACTCCGCTGGCGAAAGGCAACAATGAGTTTACCGCAGTAGAAATTGATCCAGTTGGTAATGCGACTGATCCAAGCAATGGCTATTTGGTTATCTTCGATAACAGCAAACCGCAGCAGCCAGTTATCGAAAGAATTGAAGATAACGTCGGTGAGACTCACTACTTACAGAAAGGTGAGGTGACTGATGACAATACCCCAACTATCAGTGGTACGGCAGTCGCTAATGGTATTGTGACCATTTATAACAATGGCGCAGCGATTGGCTCTGTACAGGTTGATGCTAAAGGTAACTGGGAATTTACTCCATCAACACCTTTAGCCGATGGTACTTATCACATCACGGCTGATGCGCTGAATCCAGTGGGTCAGGTTAGTGACGCGACTGGTGAGTGGATCTTTAGTGTTGATACCACTGCACCAGCGGTAGTCGCACCAGAAAGCCTGACTATCACGGATAATGTGGGTGAGTATCAGGGTGCTCTGACCGACGGTATGACCACCGATGACAGCACGCCGACATGGACGGGTAAAGCCGAACCTAACGGTAAAGTGACCATCTATAACGGCAGCCAGATTATTGGCAGTGCGGTAGTTGACGACAACGGTGACTGGTCATTTACACCAAGTTCTTCATTAGCAGACGGCAGTTATCAGTTCACGACCACCGTGACAGATATAGCAGGTAACACCGGTGCACATAGCCCGATAATCAATATCACTATTGATACGTCAGTACCTTCAATTAGCCTCGATAGACTGGTGGATGATGAAGGTGATATTCAAGGTGACATCGCACTGGCTGGTGTGACTGATGATACGCGTCCTGAAATTATCGGTACGAGTAAAGCGGGTAGTATTGTCAAGGTTTATGATGGCAGCACCTTATTAGGTTCAACCATCGCTGATGCTGATGGAAACTGGAGCTTTACGCCAGTCAGCGATCTGGGTCAGGGTAAACACACCATTACGGCGACGGCA
Organism: Enterobacteriaceae bacterium; assembly: GCA_031261005.1. Lineage (GTDB taxonomy): Bacteria > Pseudomonadota > Gammaproteobacteria > Enterobacterales > Enterobacteriaceae > JAISKF01. The sequence continues at coordinate 5,873 of JAISKF010000025.1, forward strand.
AAGGATCTGGCAGGGAATATCACGGCACCGACATCGGGCTTTGAATTTACTATTGATACCACGCAGCCAGTGCAGCCAACGATTGAATCTGCACAAGATGATGTGGGTTCAGTGCAAGGACCGTTGACCAACGGCAGTGCAACTGATGACCCGACACCAACATTAAGCGGTCATGCCGAAAAAGGCAGCATTGTTAAGGTTTACGATGGCGATGCGCTGTTAGGTTCAGTGGTTGCTAATAGCACTACCGGTCAGTGGTCTTATACGCCAACATCTCCGTTAGGAGAGGGTGAGCATAAGTTCCATGTCACCTCAACAGATAAAGCCGGTAACGAAAGTCTGCCATCGGCTGACTTTGTGTTGACAACCGACTTCACCGGACCAGACAGCAGCAAACTGGCGATTACCAGCGTAATTGATAACGTGGGTGGTCAAACCGGCGATGTTGCTGGTATCGATCCAGTGAATCACATGACTGATGACACTCGTCCAACCATTCACGGTACGGGTACGGCAGGCGATACCATTATTGTCTATACCAAAAATGACATTAGCGGTGAGCATGAGATTGGACGTACTACGGTAGGTAGTGACGGTACTTGGGAATTGCGTCCGGAAACGCCATTAGCGAAAGGTGAAAATACGCTGACCGCCGTGGAAATGGATAGCGTTGGTAATGCTACCGCGCCAAGCGGCAGCTATATGGTCAATGTGGACCCGGGCAGACCGAATCCGCCAGTGATTGAAAGCGTGTTAGATAACGTGAACAACGCTGATGGTCAGGTAGTGGCATTACAGAAAGGTGATGTGACTGATGACAACACGCCAACCCTGAAAGGTACGGCTGTTGCAGGCGGTACGGTAACGTTCTACAACAATGGCATCATTATTGGTACAGCGATTGTTGATGGAAAAGGAAACTGGGAATTTACGCCATCACCGTTAGCTGATGGTACTTATCACATTAAGGCTGATGTGGTTGACTCGATTGGCAGAACCAGTGATCAGACTGGTGAGTGGAACTTTACTGTTGATACCACCGCACCAGCAGTAGTTGCTCCAGAAAGCCTGACTATCACGGATAACGTGGGTGAGTATCAGGGGATACTGAGAGATGGTATGACCACCGATGACAGCACGCCGACATGGACGGGTAAAGCCGAACCTAACGGTAAAGTGACCATTTATAACGGCAGCCAGATTATTGGCAGTGCGGACGTAAAAGATGATGGTAGCTGGTCATTTACGCCAAGTTCAGCTTTGCCGGACGGCAACTATCAGTTCACGACCACAGTAACAGATAAAGCAGGTAACACCGGTGCTCATAGCCCAGTAATCAATATCACTATTGATACCAATGATGTGACGGTTAGTCTGGACAGACTGGTCGATAATATTGGTTCTGTTACGGGTAATATCGATCCGAATGGTGTTACTGATGATACCCGCCCTGAAATCACCGGTACCGGTAAAGTCGGTAGTGTTATCCATGTTTACGATGGTAAAACCGAGCTAGGTTCAACAACGGTTAATGCTGATGGAAGCTGGAGCTTTACGCCAACTTACGATTTGGCGCAAGGTCAGCACACCATTACGGTAACTGCTACTGATAAATCAGGTAATACGACTGATCCAACGTCAGGCTTTGTGTTCAATATCGACACCACTGCACCAGTGCGTCCGACGATTGATTCCGTGGAAGATGATGTCGGTTCAATACAAGGTAAGCTGGGTAACGGCAGTGCGACTGATGATCCGACGCCAACACTGTCTGGCAGTGCAGAGAAAGGCAGCATTGTTAAAGTTTACGATGGTGATGCGCTGTTAGGTTCAGTGGTTGCTAATAGCACCACCGGTCAGTGGTCCTATACGCCAACGTCTCCGTTGGGAGAGGGTGAGCATAAGTTCCATGTCACTTCAACCGATGCGGCAGGCAACGAAAGTCTGCCATCGGCTGACTTTGTGCTGGAAATGGATTTCACCGCACCAGACAGCAGCAAGCTGGCGATTACCAGCGTAATTGATAACGTGGGTGGTCAGACCGGCGATATTGCTGGTATCGATCCAGAACATCACATGACTGATGATACTCGTCCAACCATTCACGGTACGGGTACGGCAGGCGATACCATCAGGGTTTACACGGAAGATGCTAATGGTAAACACGAAATTGGCAGTACGACGGTAGGTAAAGACGGTACCTGGTCATTGCGTCCGGAAACGCCATTAGTAAAAGGCGAGAACATACTTACCGTTAAGGAAGTGGATAGCGTTGGTAATGCTATCGAATCAAACGACGGCTATATGGTCAATGTGGACCCGGGCAGACCGAATCCGCCGGTGATCGAAAGCGTGTTAGATAACGTGAACAACGCTGATGGTCAGGTAGTGGCATTACAGAAAGGCGATGTGACTGATGACAACACGCCAACCCTGAAAGGTACGGCTGTTGCTAATGGTATTGTTACTATTTATAACAATGGTGTAGCGATCGGCTCTGCACAGGTTGATGCTAAAGGTAACTGGGAATTTACCCCATCAACACCTTTAGCCGATGCTACTTATCACATTAAGGCTGATGTGGTTGATTCCATCGGCAGAACCAGTGATAAGACCGGTGAATGGAACTTTAGCGTTGATACCTCCGCACCGTCTGTTATTGCCTCAGATGACCTGAGCATCATGGATAACGTGGGTGAGTATCAGGGTAAACTGCTTGACGGTATGACCACCGATGACAGCACGCCGACATGGACAGGTAAAGCCGAACCTAACGGTAAAGTGACCATCTATAACGGCAGCCAGATTATTGGTAGTGCGGACGTGGACGGTAACGGTAACTGGTCATTTACACCAAGCTCTTCATTACCAGACGGCAACTATCGATTCACTGCCACCGTGACCGATAAAGCGGGGAATACTGGTGCACATAGCCCAGTGATCAACATTGCTATTGATACCACTGGTTTGACGGTTAGTCTGGACAGACTGATCGATGATGTTGGTTCTGTTACGGGTAATATCGCGCCAAATGGTGTCACTGATGATACCCGTCCGGAAATTACTGGTACCGGTAAAGTCGGCAGCATCATTAAGGTTTACGATGGCAGTTTGCTGCTAGGTTCAACGGTAGTGAATGCAGATAAGAGCTGGAGCTTTACGCCTGCTTCTGAGCTGGCACAAGGTCAGCATACTATTACGGTAACGGCAACGGATCTGTCTGGTAATACCACACCGCCAGCTTCAGGCTTTGTGTTTAATATTGATACCACTGCACCAGTGCGTCCGACGATTGACTCAGTAGAAGATGATGTCGGTTCAATACAAGGTAAGTTGGGTAACGGCAGTGCGACTGATGACCCGACGCCAACACTGGCGGGCAGCGCAGAGAAAGGCAGCATTGTTAAGGTATACGATGGTGATGCCCTGTTAGGCTCAGTGGTTGCTAATAGCACCACCGGTCAGTGGTCTTATACACCAACGTCTCCGTTGGGAGAGGGTGAACATAAGTTCCATGTCACCTCAACGGATAAAGCTGGTAACGAAAGTCTGCCATCGGCTGATTTTGTGCTGACAACCGACTTCACCGGACCAGACGGCAGTCAACTGGCGATTACCAGCGTGATCGATAACGTGGGTGGTCAAACCGGTGATGTTGCTGGTATCGATCCAGAACATCACATGACCGATGATACTCGTCCAACCATTCATGGTACGGGTACGGCTGGCGATACTATTATTGTCTACACCAAAAACGATATTAGCGGTGAGCACGAGATTGGACGTACTACGGTCGGTAGTAATGGTCAGTGGGAATTGCGTCCGGAAATGCCATTAGCGAAAGGTGAGAATACGCTGACCGCCGTGGAAATGGATAGCGTTGGTAATGCTACCGCGCCAAGCGGCAGCTATATGGTCAATGTTGATCCGGGCAGACCGCAACCGCCAGTGATCGAAAGCGTGTTAGATAACGTGGGCGATCATCAGTATGGCATGCAGAAAGGCGATGTGACTGATGACAACACGCCAACCCTGAAAGGTACGGCTGTTGCAGGCGGTACGGTAACGTTCTATAACAACGGCGTTATTATTGGCACCGCACTTGTTGATGGAAAAGGTAACTGGGAATTTACGCCGTCACCGTTAGCCGATGCTACTTATCACATTAAGGCTGATGTGGTTGACTCGATTGGTAGAACCAGTGATCAGACCGGTGAGTGGAGCTTTATTGTTGATACCACACCACCGTCTGTTATTGCCCTAAATGACCTGAGCATCATGGATAACGTGGGTGAGTATCAGGGTAAACTGACTGACGGTATGACTACCGATGACAGCACGCCGACATGGAACGGTAAAGCTGAAGCTAACGGTAAAGTGACCATCTATAACGGCAGCCAGATTATTGGCAGTGCGGACGTGGACGGTAACGGTAACTGGTCATTTACACCAAGTTCAGCCTTGCCGGACGGCAACTATCAGTTCACTGCCACAGTGACCGATAAAGCGGGTAACACCGGTGCTCATAGCCCAGTGATCAATATCATTATTGATACCAATGATGTGACGGTTAGTCTGGACAGACTGATCGATAATGTTGGTACTATTACAGGTAATATCGTGCCAAATGGTGTTACTGATGATACCCGTCCGGAAATTACCGGTACTGGTAAAGTCGGCAGCATCATCAAGGTTTACGATGGCAGCTTGCTGCTAGGCTCAACGGTGGTGAATGCAGATAAGAGCTGGAGCTTCACGCCTGTTTCTGAGCTGGCACAAGGTCAGCATACTATTACGGTAACGGCAACGGATCTGTCTGGTAATGCTACACCGCCGACCTCTGGCTTTGTGTTTAATATCGACACCACGGCACCAGTGCGTCCAACGATTGACTCAGTAGAAGATGATGTCGGTTCAATACAAGGTAAGCTGGGTAACGGCAGTGCGACTGATGACCCGACGCCAACACTGTCTGGCAGTGCAGAGAAAGGCAGCATTGTTAAGGTATACGATGGTGATGCACTGTTAGGTTCAGTGGTTGCTAATAGCACCACCGGTCAGTGGTCTTATACGCCAACGTCTCCGTTGGGAGAGGGTGAGCATAAATTCCATGCCACCTCAACCGATGCAGCAGGTAACGAAAGTCTGCCATCGGCTGATTTTGTGCTGACAACCGACTTCACCGTACCAGACGGCAGCAAACTGGCGATTACCAGCGTGATTGATAACGTGGGTGGTCAGACCGGCGATGTCGCCAGTATCGATCCAGAACATCACATGACTGATGATGCTCGTCCAACTATTCACGGTACAGGTACGGCTGGCGATACCATCAGGGTCTACACGGAAGATGCTAATGGTAAACACGAAATCGGTAGTACGACGGTCGGAAGTGACGGTACCTGGTCATTGCGTCCGGAAACGCCATTAGTGAAAGGTGAGAACAAACTGACCGCAGTGGAATCGGATACCGTTGGTAATGCTACCGCGCCAAGCGGTAGCTATATGGTCAATGTGGACCCGGGCAGACCGAATCCGCCGTCGATCGACCACGTAGACGATAACGTGAATAATGCGAATGGTCTGGTAGTACCTTTACAAAAAGGCGATGTGACTGATGACAATACGCCAACCTTTAACGGTACGGCTGTTGCAAACGGCACTGTCACTTTCTATAACAATAACGTCGTTATTGGTACGGCGATTGTTGATGGAAAAGGTAACTGGTCATTTACGCCAGCACCTTTAGCCGATGGTACTTATCACATTACGGCTGATGTGGTTGACTCAATTGGCAGAACCAGTGATAAGACCGGTGAATGGAACTTGACCGTTGATACCACTGCACCATCAGCTCTTACTCCAAATGATCTGAGCATAATGGATAACGTGGGTTCTTATCAGGGTAAACTGACTGACGGTATGACCACCGATGACAGCACGCCGACATGGACTGGTAAAGCTGAACCTAACGGCAAAGTAACCATCTATAACGGCAGCCAGATTATCGGCAGTGCAGACGTGGACGGTAACGGTAACTGGTCATTTACGCCAAGTTCAGCCTTACCAGACGGCAACTATCAGTTCACTACTACAGTGACAGATAAAGCAGGTAATACCGGTGCACATAGCCCAGTGATCAATATCACTGTTGATACTGTCGATGTTACGGTCAGTATCACTAAACTGGTTGATGATGTGCTTGAGTCTCAAGGTCAGCGTGATATTTCCCAAAATGGGATTACCAATGATACCCGCCCTGAAATTATCGGCAGCGGTAAAGTTGGCAGCATCATCAAGATTTATGATGGCAGTTCTCTGCTAGGCTCAACGGTGGTGAATGCAGATAAGAGCTGGAGCTTTACACCAATTTCAGATATGGGTCAGGGCAAACACAGTCTTACTGCGACTGCTACCGACCAGTCTGGTAACACGTCAGCGCCAACCTCTGTCTTTGAGTTCACTGTGGATACCGTCGCACCGTCAACACCAACGATTGAATCAGCACATGATGACGTAGGTTCTGTACAAGGTGATCTGTCCTCAGGAAGAGAGACCGATGACCCAACACCAACTCTGACTGGTAAAGCCGAAATCGGCAGCATTGTTACGATTTATGATGGTGATGCCCTGTTAGGTTCAGTGGTTGCTAATAGCACCACCGGTCAGTGGTCTTATACGCCAACGACTCCATTGGGAGAGGGTGAGCATAAGTTCCATGTTACGGCGACCGATGCGGCAGGTAACGTGAGTATGCCATCGGCTGACTTTGTACTGACAACCGACTTCACCGGACCAGACAGCAGCAAACTGGCGATTACCAGTGTGTTCGATGATGTCGGGCAGACCGGTGATATTGCACAGAATGGTGAAACCGATGATACCTGTCCAACGATTCGCGGTACGGGTACGGCTGGCGACATCATTATTGTTTCTACCAAAGACAGCAACGGTACTCATGTCATCGGCAGTACTACGGTGGGCAGTAATGGTCAGTGGGAACTGACACCAGAAACTCCATTAGCGGCGGGTTCTAATGAATTTACCGCAGTGGAACGTGATCCGGCTGGTAATGCGACCGATCCAAGTGATGGCTATATCATCAACGTAGAAACGGGTAAACCAAATCCGCCAGTGATCGACACGGTTCACGACAATGTGGGTGATCATCAATATGACATACAAAAAGATGATGTGATTGATGACAACACGCCAACCCTGAAAGGTTCGGCTGTGGCTAATGGTATTGTGACCATTTATAACAATGGTACAGCGATTGGCTCTGCACAGGTTGATGCTAAAGGTAACTGGGAATTTACCCCATCAACACCTTTAGCAGATGGTACTCACCATATTACCGCTAATGTGGTTGATACTATTGGTCGAGCCAGTGATCCGACCGGTGACTGGAGCTTCACTGTTGATACCACTGCACCGTCTGTTGTTGCACCAGAAGACCTGAAGATCATTGATAACGTTGGTGATGTTACGGGTCAATTGCGTAACGGTGATACCACTGATGACAGTACGCCGACATGGGACGGTAAAGCTGAACCTAACAGTATTGTTACCATCTATAACGGCAGTCAGGTTATTGGCAGCGCGCAAGTTAACGGTAGCGGTAGCTGGTCATTTACGCCAAGTTCACCTCTGCCGGACGGTAACTATCAGTTCACTACGACAGTGACGGATAAAGCAGGTAACACCGGTGCTCATAGCCCAGTGATCAATATCATTATTGATACTGCTGATGTCACAGTCAGTATCACTCAACTGCTTGATGATGTGGGTAGTATTAAAGATCCAATCAGTCCGAATGGGTTTACTGATGATACTCGTCCTGAAATTATCGGTACTGGTAAAGCTGGCAGCGTTATCCATGTTTACGATGGTAATACCGAGCTAGGTTCGACTACCGTTAAGAGCGATGGAAGCTGGAGCTTTACGCCAGTGGCGGATATGGGTCAGGGTAAACACAGTGTTACTGCGACCGCGACCGACAAATCTGGTAATACATCAGCGCCAACGTCTGAGTTTGAGTTCACGGTAGATACCGTTGCTCCGACCAGACCGACTATCGATTCAGCGAAAGATGATGTGGGTTCAAAACAACCAAGTAATCTGACAACCGGCAGCGCGACTGATGATCCGACGCCAACGCTGACAGGTAATGCAGAGCCAGGTAGCAAAGTGACTATCTATGATGGTGATGCACTGCTAGGTACGGTAATGGCGAGTGAAAGCGGTCAGTGGACATTCACCCCGACTTCACCACTGAATGAAGGCGAGCATAAGTTCCATGTTACGGCGACCGATACCGCAGGTAACGTAAGTCTGCCGTCGGCTGACTTTGTGTTGACGCTGGACTTCACGCCGCCGGACAGCAGCAAGCTGGCGATTACCAGTGTGTTCGATGACTATGGTTCATTAACGGGTACTATCGAGAAAGATGGTGTGACCGATGATGCTCGTCCAACCATTAATGGTACGGGTACGGCTGGCGATACTATTACTGTCTACGTGAAAGATGCCAGCGGTGATCATGAAATTGGCAGCACGACTGTCGATGCCAGCGGTAAGTGGTCATTCACACCGGCGGCTGATCTGGCGGTTGGTAACAATGAATTCACTGTAGTAGAAACCGATCCAGTCGGTAACTCGACTGCACCAAGCGGTTCTTATGCCATCGTTGTGGATACCGGAACGGCGGTAGCACCAACAATTAATGCGGTAGAAGACAATGAAGGTCCGGTTACCAGTAATAATCTGCCTAGCGGTAGTGTGACGGATGACAGCACACCAACCATTAAAGGTACAGGTCATGCTGGCGACACTGTGACTATCTCTAACAATGGTATGGTGATGGGTACGGCACTGGTGGATAACGCCGGTAACTGGTCATTCACGCCATCAGTAGGTTTGGCAGATGGTCAGTATACTTTCACTGCGGTAGCGAAAACACCGCTGGGTCAAATCAGCGAAAGCAGCAGTAGCTTCGTCTTGACGGTGGATACTGTTGCACCGGGCATGATCCAGAACCTTACCATTACTGATAATGAAGGTGATGTGAAAGGTGCGCTGAAAGACGGCAGCCAGACTGATGATAAGACACCAACCTTTAGCGGTACGGCAGAGGGTAACAGCATTGTTACTATCTATGACGATGGTGTTGCGATTGGTTCTGTGAAAGCAAGTTCTGCGGGTGACTGGAGCTATACGCCAGCTATCGATCTGGCTGATGGTCAGTATAAGTTCTCCGTAACGGCGACTGATGCAGCCGGTAATACGAGTATTGCAACACCGGTGGTTAATATCACTATTGATACTGGCACACTGAGTGTTTCTATCGATAAGCTGGTTGATGATATTGGTGCTGTTCAAGGCAATATTCTGAATAACGGCTTTACCGATGACTTACGTCCTGAAATTAGCGGTAGTTGCAGTAAAGCTGGCAGCACCATCACGGTATTTATTGATGGCGTGAATCAGGGTACTGCGACGGTAGCATCTGATGGCAAGTGGAGCTTTACCCCAGTTTATGACTTGGGTCAGGGTAATCATAGCGTCACTGCTACGGTGCTGGATCAGACGGGTCACACCGCCGATAGTAATACGTTCAGCTTTGATGTGGATAACATTGCGCCAGCTACGCCGACGCTTGACGGAGCGATTGATGATTTCGGTCAGATAACCGGTACTCTGACTAGCGGCAGTATGACCGATGATAATACGCCAACTTTAGTCGGTACGGCGGAAGCGGGCAGCATCGTGAATATCTATGCAGCAGGCGGTACTTTAATCGGTACAGCATCAGTAGATAGCACCGGTAAGTGGAGCTATGAACTACCAGTGCAGGCAGATGGTCATCATGAGTACTATGTGATTGCCTCTGATGCGGCAGGTAATGCCAGCATACCAACCCCTAACTTTGCGCTGACAATTGATACGCAAGGTCCGGGTACAGAACTGGCAATCCAGCATGTGATTGATAATGAAGGTCTGTTCGTTGGTGAATTAGCGTCGGGTACAGGTACAGATGATAATCGTCCAGAGCTGAAAGGTATCGCTAATGAAGTGGGTAATACCATTATCATTTACGCAACTGACGAAAACGGTGTTCAACGTGAAGTAGGCCGTACCACGGTTGATAATAACCGTGAATGGGACTTAGAACTGGCACATCCGCTGGACGACGGTACTTATAAATTTACCGCTGTGGAAATGGATAGTGCGGGTAACAGAACCGCGCCTACACCAGACTTTGAACTGACTATCGATACCTCTTTACCAGTTGCATTCGCGACCATTGCGAACATGACCGATGATGTGGGTCCTACAACGGGTAACTTTACGTCAGGCGTTCTGACCGATGATAGCAAGCCAACCTTGAACGGCTTTATCAGCGGTGCATTGGCTGCTAACGATAAAGTTGTCATCTTCGAGAAAAGCGCGAACGGTGTTCTGACTGCATTGGGTCAGGCTACCATGATTGACAGCACACGTTGGTCGTTTGATATTCCACCGAATACATTAGTCGGCGGAAACGAACATACCTACGTTGCTGCGGTATCGAACAAGATTGGTAACGTAAGTACGCCATCGGCTGACTTTGAGCTGACCAGTGTTGTGGAAATCAATCGGGATACAACGCTTGATAACACGCCAGTTATCAGCGGTCGTCTGCCATACGAACTGGAATCCGGTTCATATATGGAAGTTCAGATCAACGGTAAGACATATAACTCATTAACTGGTGATGTCGTAGTCGATACCGTCAACCTGACCTGGTATGTGCAGATCCCTGATAGTGATGCACTGGCTCCGATGACTTATGATGTAGCAGCTCGTGTCGTCAGCGGTTTGGGCGGTACATCAGATAAGACCTTCGGCGAACTGGTTATCGCGCCGACACCAGCGGTAAATATCAACGTTGATGGTGTGGAAGGTGATAATAAGGGTACTGCGCTGACCATGAACAGCAAGGGCGGTTGGCAGATCTTTACTAACCAAGCTGTATTGGACAGCAGTGCAACCAGCAACAGTTCTATCGGTGAGTTTGGTATGATCACTCTGACACCAAATACCGGTGGTTCTGGCCGCGGCGGTAATAATCTGAACTTGGTGCAGAATGCTACTTTCGTTGACTATGACCGCGACGGCGATATGGACATCATCGGTATGGACAGCCGTTACAGTAACGGTCAACAGATGTTCATTAATAATGGTAACGGTACTTACACTGCGGTTCAGATGGCAGACAGTTACGCACCGGGTGATGGTTTGGCTAGTACCCGTACCTGGTTCGGCGGTGTGGCTGCGATCGACCTGAAAGGTGACGGCTACATTGACATCTTAGTGGGTGACCGTACACCAAATGATGCTGGTAGCCCTACAGGTACTAATACACAGATCGTAATGAATGAAGGCGGTACTTTCATTAAAGATGACTGGTATACATGGAATACTCGTAATGGCGGTAAAAACTCCGGTAATGCGACATTTGATCAGGAAATCTCCGGTGTTGACTTAGATAACAACGGTACTCTTGATGTGGTATTCCACGCGACATCAGGCACCAATAAGATCGGTGCAGCAGATGGCAATGGTGCAACCAGCAGCGATGCTCAGCGTTTAGTTGTGGCGAAGAATGATGGTGACGGTAAGTTGTGGACGTCGCAGATCATGAATGATGTCTTCTTAAACCGGGGAGATACCAACGTAGCAAATGCGCCGTCGATGACATGGTCTGACTTTAACAACGATGGTTACATGGACTTGTTCCTCGGTGCTAGTGAAGCGAGCAACGATGCAGGAAGAAACCTCAGCACCATCTACTTTAATGATGGTCACGGTAACTTACAGTCTACCAATGTTGCTGGTATCGGTACTGCAACCGGTGTTTATAAGTTCAACGATAATGTTCTGGGCGGTGCATCTCTGGCGGTTGACTGGAACGGTGATGGTAAGATGGACATCATCGAAGCGCCGAGAATTGGTAACAACGATAATACGAGTGGTTGGATCTCCGGTACGATCAACATGTACACGAATACCTCCATTGGCAGCATCATGAATTACTCTACGAGTTACTTGCAGAATAATTCAACATTTGGTGCCAGTGAGATTGCCGGTAAGGTTTATGCTGGTGGTATGGATTCGGCTGGTAATGTCGGCGGTAATCCGGTAACGGGTATGCTGAGTCTTGACCTTGATTATGATGGTGCAAAAGACCTACTGATCTTTACCTCAAAAGGTGAAACGACTTATGTCCACAATGACAATAAGATCGCGAACGGTACGAGTCTGCATCTGCGTATTGTTGATGCTGAGGGGCTGACCAGTTTCTACGGTAATACCGTACAACTGATTAACTCGCAGGGTAAGGTTGTGGCAACGCAGATCATCAACCCGCAAGCCGGTGAGCAAACCAATGATAGTAGTAGTATTGTTGACTTCTACGGTCTTGATCCAAATGAAACTTATAGCGTGGCAATGTTACGCAACGTGAATAAAGTTTCTCAGGATATTGGCGGTATTGCTCTTGTTGGCAGCAACATCATTGAGAACGTCAACGCAGCGTGGACGAATATCAAGGCGGGTGCAGCGAACGAAGCGCATATCCTGACGGCTGAGTCTGGCAGCAACGTAGCTAATACTAAGGGCGGCGGCATTGTCGGTACCGGTTATAACGATACCTTATATGCAACTCAAGGTACTAAACACTATGAAGGCGGCGGCGGTACTACCGAGATGTCCAACTATAAAACCTGGACAGAAACCGGCGGTATGGACATTCTTGACTACAAGGCAGCAGGTAATACTAACCTGACTATCGATATGTCAGTTAAGACGGCACAAAACACCGGCTGGAACACCATTACCATGAGCAACATTGAAGGTCTTGCTGGCAGCACCGGTAACGATACTTTCACTGATGATAAGGGTAACAACGTTCTGGAAGGTCGTGCTGGTAACGATACCTTTATCCTGCGTAACGGCGGTCGTGATACGTTGCTGTATAAAACTCAAGCTGGTGCGTTGGGCGATAACCGCGGCGGTAACGGCAGTGATGTGGTGAAAGGCTTCACGTTAGGTGCTTGGGAAGCAACGCCAAACGCTGACCGTATCGATGTCGGCAATATGTTAGAGGGTTATACCTCTGCTGGCGGTGCGCGCTGGATCAACGGTGTGGCAACGATGGCTGTGGGTGAAACCATCGGTAATTACCTGAAAGTCGTGGTGTTCGGTGATGATACTCGTATCTATATCGACCGTGACGGTAATGGCGGTGCGTTTGGCTCTGAGCTGTTAGTGACTCTGGAAGGTGTTAAAACCGATCTGGTTACGCTGTTAGCTAATCATCAGTTTGACTTAACGAATGATGCAGCAGGTATCAGCGCCAGCGCATTCAATGCACTTACTCAGATGTTTACTGCCGGTAACGACATTATGATCGGTACTGAACAGCAAGACATTCTGATTGGCGGTCTGGGTAATGATACGTTCACTAATATCAGTACCAATGATCAGGTGTCTGGCGGTGAGGGTAACGATGTTATCCGCATCACTTCAACTGACTTTGGCTCTATCTCTGGTGATGCAGGTATTGATACCTTAGTCATGGACAGTCACGGAGAGCTGTTAGACCTGAGTGCATTAGCCGATAAACTGAACTCTGTGGAAGTCTTTGATATGGGCGATGGCGGCAACACCATCAACGTATCACTGGGCGATGTCCTGACATTAGGTTCAGAAGAACTGGCAATTAACAGTGGTAACAAAGCGATCATGATTAACGGCGAAGACGGCAGCAAAGTGCAGCTAGACAGCGCTGATGGTCCTTGGACTATGTCGCAGAGCAATTACCAGCATGAAGGCAACACCTACAACGTCTGGACTGTCGGTACCTCCGGTGTCGAAGTTCTGATCGAAGATACGGTGCAGCCGGTCATCATGTAATTGCCGGATATGGAATAGCCTGACCGATGGGCGCGCCGTGAGGTGCTCCCATCGGAACACTGCTTAATTTAGTGCTAACTGAAAATAAATGTTTAGGATAAACAAGAGGTCTGAAATGAAGGGATCAAAAATGGATAAGCCAGCAGCATTATTGCGTACTTCGGTGATGGGGCTGATAGCAGCATTACTGACGTTTAATGTCATGGCGCATGACATTATGGATATTCGCACGGTGACAACGGAAGAGGCAGTCTCAGCAGTTCCGGTTGCTCCTGCTGAACTGATTGCGATAACACCGCCGGTTGTCATGAACCATACCGGTGATCAATATGTTCCGGTAACAAGAGTGAGTGAAAACCTGTCGCAGGTTGTGTTCTACCGTCCGTCAAATGCAGGTGCGGGCGTTTCAAATGTGTATGTTGACAGAGAGCTGCAAAGCGCGCTGAAAAGCGGTGAGTTTACCGTGTTCTGTGTTGCACCAGGCGATCATAATATCGAAGCCTATATGGACGATCAGCCGAGTTATAGCGGTTCTGAATCACCGACATCTATTGCCAGAGTAGAGGGCGGTAAAACTTACTTTATCGAAACTAACCATACGCAGGGCGTCGGGACACCTATTACCGTCAACGGTAATCAGGTGGAAGAACAGTTATTTGCTTATAAAGCAACCAACATTCTTAACCGCGCCTCCGCTGTGCGTGAGTGTGAAACGGATACAAATGCTGCGGCACTGGGCAATATTCTGTTCCGCTTTGACGGTAAAACCAGAGCCGATATTGAAGCAGGCGGAGTTGGTATAGCGAAAAGCATAGCGCAGCAACTCAGAGCGCACCCAGAGATCACGCATGTGAATGTTGTCGGTCATGCCGATCCGGTAGGTGATACAACGTATAATCAACGGCTGTCAGTCCAGCGTGCTGAAACAGTGAAGAGAATCCTGATTTCTAATGGTGTAATGCCAGAGGCAATATTTACCAGCGGACAGGGTTCATCAGAACCAGTGATAGATTGTACAGCAATGCGCGGAACAGAAAGAACCTACTGTAACCGGGCAAACCGTCGTGTAGATATTCAGATTCAGAATTGATATTTGGCTAAATATTACTGGTCGGTTAAACGACCAGTAGAAAAATAAAAATCCAGAAATCCGCAATCGTCATTGATGGTTGCGGATTTTTTTGTTGGGGAAAATAACCAGAACTTTGGATAAGAAATTATATTATTAGGACAAATTTCAAACAATTATATTGTTTTTCGTAGAGGCGGTTGCTAACCGCCCGTGAACCGCCGTGTTGTTAATACGGGCGACAGATTGTCGCCATTACGAATTATTCTTTATTACTATAAATTTCAAAGGATTATGTTATTACCTGTAAGGGCGGCAACCTGCCGCCCGTGAATCTACCGCGTTGTTAATACGGGTGACAGATTGTTGTTCCTACAAATTATTCTTACCATTTTTTTATCTAAATATAAGGTTAATTATATATCTAATAATAAATATTGTTATTTGTCATAAAATGTAATGATAACTGTATTAGTTAATAATAAAGGTAAATAATATAAATAGATTAAAGGTGTGTTTGTAATAACAGATTGCTTTACGTTATCATGCGACAAATATTTTTTAACTTATATTATAAATCAGTGAAATAATGTTTCATTGATTTTTTTATTATTTTTGAAGTCAAAGGAGTTACCTCAGTATGAATACCCTTACCCGTTTAGATGATGATTATCATGAGTCTGTTGCTGATGATAATCATCAGGCTGATAGCGCGGCAACTCCTGCGGGTATTCATGCCCTGATGGTAGATAGTGAAGACTTTATGTTATCACTAACGAGTTTAAATCCTGCTTTAGTTGCAAATAGCACGAATGATAATCCTAACCATGCGATTAATGTTGCACTGAATGATGTATTGAGATTTGGCTCAGAAGAGTTGGTGGTTAATAGTGAAAAAATTGTGAGTGACGATAGCAACGATGGTCATTGGAGTCACCCGCAAGGCAATGATCAATATACGAGCATTATCTATAACGACTGGACGGCTGGATCTACAGGTCTTGATATATTGTTAGATGAAGTGATGAATCCCATTATTATGTAATTGACTGCATTTATAGTATCGCTGAGGACTTGCAATAAAAACAAAAAACGGTAGTATCCTCAGCGTAATATCGGCACGTAGCGCAGCTTGGTAGCGCACCGTCATGGGGTGTCGGGGGTCGGAGGTTCAAATCCTCTCGTGCCGACCAAAATTCCTTAACAGAAATCCGCGATCAGATTTGGTCGCGGATTTTTTTATGAGTAAAAGTTATTGGCGCAGAGAATGACAAAAAGAGTGTTGATCCGTTAATCCGCCACAAAGCGTTTCACATCAGTCAGCACTTGCATTAACAGCGCTAAACTTGGTTTTTCGCCTTTGTGACGGTGGTAGTCTGCATCATAAGTGCGATAGCGACCGTTAGCGCCGATTAAAATAGTTTGATCGGCGGTAATAATCACTAACTGTTTGCCATCACCGGCAGTAATCCACGAATGATGACGTTGGGCGTTAAACAGATCTTCGCCTTGCGTGTAGCTGCTGCTGGCGTTTTTGACCAGCAGTAAGCGCTGCATCAAGGTTGCCATTACATCTTCGTGATTGGTCAGCTTATCAATTTGTTGGGCGGGTGTATTAGGCCAATGCACAATTAACGGCACTTGTAGCTGGTAACGGCTGTAATTTTGACCAAATCCCCAATCGTTTTGACCGGCATCGTTAAATTCCACGCCGTGAGCAGCGGTGATGATAACCACGGTGTTATCCAGTAAACCACGCTGGGATAGCGTCTGCATGATTTGCGAAATCTGGCTATCAATATCTTTGACCGATGTACGATAGGCTTTCATTAACGTGTCTGGCGCGGTTTTGGCGTTAACGTCTTGAATCTCGTTATTGCGGAATTGAATATAGGAAAACCACGTCGCATTTGGTGACGTTCTGTCCAGCCATTCATGCCATTGCGCGGTGGTTGACGCATTACTCTGGGCGATCGGCTGCGGTAATGAGAAATCAGTCAGCAGTGCTTGGCGATACAGCGGATTTTTAAATCCGGTTGCGGAGAACAACCCAAATTGATAGTTCCGCTGGTTTAGCGCGCTAATCAACGCTGATGGTTTTCTGCCTGCCAGAATGCCGTCGATATAGGTTGGCGAAATGCCGTAAAACAAGCCGAACAGTCCGGTATCTTGCTGATTGCCGGTGCTGTAGTGATGGGTAAATTGTACGTTTTGTTCAGCCAGCGCACTGAGATTTGGCATATCCTGCGCGACGCTTTGATTGCGGACACCATCAACCACAATCATCAGCAAATTATAGTTGTTCTGACTTTCGAGATAGCTGAGTTTTGCCAGCGGATATTCCACATCAACCGCTTCAGGATTGCCTTGTTGTGTTACTTTATCCTGATATTCCTGCGCGTTCAGTAAGCCATGTTTTTCCAGAAAATGCCGCGCGGTCATCGGATAAGAGAGCGGCAGATTTGAACGCTGCATGGTGATCGGGCGATAGAAGTTGGCATCAGCCCAGCTATAAGCCAGATGTGTAAAGATAAACGCAGCAATAAAAATTCCCGCCAGCGGTCTGCCGAATTTCTGACGATTGAGACTGCGTAGCTTTTGCCAGCTCCATGTACCGAATAGCATCTCAATCAAAAAGAGAATCGGCACGCTGATAAACAGCAATTGCCAGTCGCGGGCAAGTTCGGTTTCGTCTGGATTAATTAACAGACTCCAAACCGTCGGATTGAGATGCAGCCGAAAGCGGAAGAATACTTCCGTGTCGATAATCAGCAGCGTAAGCCCTGCGGTGGCGAGGATCACGGAGAGAATCCGCATCAACCGCTGCGACATAATGATAAATGTCAGCGGGAAAAGGATCAGCAGATAAACCGCAAAGGTGATAAAGCTAAAGTGACCGAGCCAGCTAACCAGCGCGTAAATTCGACCAAGCAGTGTATTCGGCCAGTCGGTAACAAACAAATAGCGGCTGCCCAGCACGAGGCTGAGTATGATATTAAACAGAGCAAACCAGTGTCCCCAACTGATCATTTGGGACACTTTCTCTTTGTATTGCTGGCGGTTTGTTACCATATTCACTTTTGGCTAGAACTTAATGGGCTTTATCTTCTTTTATTGAAGCCTGTAGTGCCTCAACAAAAGAACGAACAATTGCCGGTCGGGTGGCAGGCGCAACGCTGGTATTAATCAGATTCGTCACCATATTACCTAAAACCATTAGTGACAAGTCAGTCGGCGTGTGATTTTTTTCCAGAACGTGAACCATTTCGGTTAACAGTTGCTCTACTTGCTCATTACTATAACGTGATGCTTGTGGCATAGATTGTGCTTTATATTCTTTATCAGATGATTTAAAGGTGCTTATCTTACCGTATCGCTTGCTGCTTTTCTGTAGTTTATCTAGAAAAACTTCTTTCTCAGCCGGTTTACTCACGGTAAATGTACCGACATCTGTTATCATAACCGTTATTATCTTAGCAGTTTAAGCACAGTGCATTTTATTGTGCTGAGGGGAATTTTCATGAGTCTGGATCTGGAACAGATTGTTATACATCAATTAATTAAGCGAGATGAGCAAACGCTCGATGCTGTATTGCGCGATTCGTTATTAACTAATAATCAAGCGACAGAATCAATGGTGACTGAGCTGCATCGTGTTTATAGCGGTAAAAGTAAAGCCTTTGGTCTGTTCAATGCTGAAAGTCAGTTTGCTGACGCATTAAAAAATTGCCGCAAAGGTAACGTTAATTTTCTGGATTTCACCCGTAATAGCACCGAATTGCTGCGAACTGAATTGGCTAAATACCCGTTTGCTGAGGGCGGTATTGTCGTGTTCTGTCAATATCGTTATTTAGCGGTGGAATATCTGCTGGTGGCGGTTTTAAGTAGTTGTAACAGTATGCTGGTTGACGAGCAGTTAGATCTGTCCAGTACGCATTATCTGGATATTGATCGCGCCGATATTGTGGCACGAATCGATTTAACCGAATGGGAAACCAATCCAGAATCGGTGCGTTATCTGACATTTTTACGCGGTCGTGTTGGCAGAAAAGTATCTGACTTCTTCATGGATTTTCTCTCTGCCAGTGAGGGTTTGGACACCAAAGCGCAAAATCGCGGTTTACTGCAAGCTGTAGATGATTATTGCGCGGAAGGGCAGTTGGATAAAAATGAGCGCCAGTCTTATCGTCAGCAAGTTTATAGCTATTGCAATGGTCAATTGCAGGCAGGTGAAGAGATCGCCATTAATGAACTGGCAAAAGAGTTGCCGCCAGTCGGTGAGAAAGATTTCCGTCAATTTACTAATGATAACGGCTATGAGCTGGAAGAGCATTTCCCTGCGGATCGCGGAACGTTGCGTCAATTAACCAAATTTTCCGGTAGCGGCGGCGGTATCACCATGAGTTTTGATGCGTTGCTGTTAGGTGAGCGAGTTTTCTGGGATCCGGCAAGTGATACGCTGACGGTTAAAGGTTTGCCACCAAATTTACGCGATCAGTTACAGCGTAGATTAAACGGCGGAGATAAATAGTCTGTAAATTCCATTCCATAGAGGGGAATTTAAACGCCGGACACAAAAAATGCCGCAAAATGCGGCATTTTTTACGTTCATAGCTAACTAATTAGCAACACTCATTTTTCATCAAGCGATTAAACGCGAACGAAGTCGATATGAGCGAATTTTGGTTTGAACGGGTGGCGTTGAGCAGCCTGAATTTTAACTTGTACTGATTTACCATCGATAACCAGATTCAGCACTTCTTCATAGAAGCCTGGTTTAGCTTGTTGGTTCATCAGATCATCTTGATCCAGTGTAATAGCAACGGGTTTTTCAGTTCCGCCATAAACGATAGCTGGGAACTTGTTAATCAGACGCAGGCGGCGGCTCGCACTCTTTCCCTGCTCGGTACGGATTTCAGCATTAATAGTAAACATTTTCGATTCTCTTAGAATGTTAAATCCCGCTACAGGCGACCCAGCAGCGGGTTGAATGATCTGCTTTAAAAGCGGGCGGGATTCTAACGGAATTTGGTGGTTACGGCAAATAAAACATCAGCCCCGAAGTTCATTAGCACGACGATAACGCCCTTGATAATCGAACATCTTCTCGCGCACGCGCCAAAATTCGCCGCGTAAATAAGCGACAACGAAATCGGGGTGACGCAGTAGCTCTTGCTGACGAATTATATCGCTGGCGTTATGCCACAAAAAAGGGACGCCCGGTGCTTTTTGATGAGGGCGGATAAATAATTGCTGAAATGCGGTGTGTTGTGCGGGGGTTTTCAGTCTGAAACGTTCACTGACATCGGCGCCATCTTCATCATAATAAGTGATGGACAGCCATTCGCCTTTATCATCTTGCCCGCGTTTAAGCTGCATTCCGCTGCAACGCAGCACTTTGGCGTTTTTCAGTTTCAGAGCATCTTTTAGCATATCGTCAGGATCGACTAATATTTCCTGACACTGATGACAGCGCCGCGCAGCAATATCATTTTCTGCGCCGCAGTGCGGGCAAGTTTTAAAGCGGAAGCGATAATCACACTGTTCCCGATGACCGTCATCATCTTCTAAAACACCCTGACAGCGGCGGCCAAAATGTTCGATCACTTCGCCCGCCGGTGAGCATTTTCCCCAGAACATATTGGCAAACCCGCAGGACGGGCAGAAAACTTGCACTGGCTGGCAATCACTTTTCGGCTTGGCACTGCCAACTTCCGGTGTATACAAATCATATGGATTACCTGCGTAATCGAGAATCAGGCAATCTTCTTTATCCGGTGACAAACGCAGCCCGCGACCAATAATTTGCTGGTATAAACTGATGGATTCTGTCGGGCGTAATATCGCGATGAGATCAACGTGCGGTGCGTCAAAGCCGGTGGTTAAGACGGAAACGTTCACCAGATAATGTAACAGCTGCGCTTTAAAGGCTTCGATCAGTAAATCGCGTTGATCTGCGGGTGTTTCTGCGCTAATAAACGCCGCTTTTCCTGCGGGCAGCAAGCCGTAGATCTCTTTGGCATGTTCAACAGTGGCAGCGAAGATCATCACGCCTTTGCGCGTTTGCGCGTACTCCATAATCTGGCTGACAATATGCGGCGTAATACGCTGTTGCTGTTTTAATTCACGGTTGAGATCGACCTCGCGGAACAGCCCGTTACTGCTGGCTTCTAATCGGCTGAAATCATACTGAACGATGGGCATATCCAAACGCTCTGGCGGTACTAAAAAGTGATGCTTGATCATATAGCGCAGAGGCAGTTCGTAAATGCAGTCGCGGAACAGGCATTTTTCATCGCCGCGAATCATACCGTGATAATGATATTGATAAATCCAGCCTTTCCCTAACCGATAAGGCGTTGCGGTGAGTCCTAATAAGCAGAGTTTCGGATTCTGCTGGCGTAAATGCTGAATAATTTGTTGGTACTGACTTTCGCTGTCATCGCTGATGCGATGGCATTCATCGATAATGAGCAGTGAGAATTTATCATTAAAAGCGTCAAGATTGCGCGCTACTGACTGGATACTGCCAAATACCACTTTGGCAGCGCTTTGCTTTTTTTGCAGTCCGGCAGAGAAAATATCGGCTTCCAGCCCGTAAGCGAGATATTTAGCATGGTTTTGTGCCACCAGCTCTTTGACGTGCGCCAGCACCAGCACTTTACCGCGCGCAAGGTGCGCCAGTTCAGCGATCACCAGACTTTTTCCCGCACCGGTTGGCAGTACAATAACGGCTGGCTCTTGATGTGTGCGAAAGTAGCTTAGTGTCGCATCAACGGCTTCTTGTTGGTACGGGCGTAACGTAAAAGCCATTAATGACGGCAGATCTTGCTAATATGGGTAGTGAATCCGCTGACTGCGGGGATAAATTTCTTTTTTTCTGCCAGAAAATCAACCAGCTCGGCAGCGGTTAGATCTTGTTTCGCGCAGGTATGAAAACGTGCATCTTGCCCGAAACGCTGATCAATGGCGGCGATCAGGCTTTCTGTTGTGTAAGGTTCATCAGAGGAGATCATCATTTCTAGAACTTTGTGACCATGTATTGATGGCATTTTGTTTTCTCTGTTTTTTGTCTGCAACGGTTTGTTTGTAACTGTTTACTTGAAATAATGGATTACATTCATTATGCCTCTCCTTTACAAAATATTCACTCAACAAAGCGGTCTTGCGGATATAACGTGAATTTTGGATAAGGCGTGATGTTTTTACATTAACTTTCAGATAATTATGGGTTTTTCGTAGGAGAGGCAATCTGCGTCCGCCAAATCACAATGAAATTAACAGGCGGTAGGTTGTCGCCTCTACGGATTATTTTAATTATTAATTTACTATTCTCGCCATTTTCTTATTCAAACCTGAGGTTATATAAGTTTGATCAAGTTCTGGGGTATACTGCTCGGCTACTTCGGTGTTTGCCGTCAATGTTTACAGTATTCCGTCCTTTATAGTCAGGTATCGATCACATGCGTTTGGATAAATTTTTATCACAGCAGTTAGGTATTAGCCGTAGTTTGGTGATACGCGAATTGCGCTCCGGTTTGGTGACAATTAACGATGAAGTTGTGAAAAGCGGCTCGTATAAAATTCAGCCTGATGACGATGTGGCTTATGATGGCAATTTGCTGCAACAGATTACCGGTCCGCGTTACTTTATGTTACATAAACCGCAAGGGTATGTTTGTTCGACTGATGATCCGATAAATCCGACCATTCTTTATTTTATTGATGAGCCAGTAGCGGATAAGTTACATGCTGCGGGTCGGTTGGATATGGATACTACCGGTCTGGTGTTGTTAACCGATGACGGACAGTGGTCACATCGCATTACTTCCCCGCGTCATCATTGTGAAAAAACCTATCTGGTGACGCTGGAAAATCCGGTCGCCGAAGATACTGCGAAGCAGTTTGCTGCGGGTATTGCACTGAATGGTGAGAAAGATCTGACCAAACCGGCTGTGCTTGAGCCAGTTGAAGGTGAAGATTATATGGTGCGCTTAACTATTTCAGAGGGACGCTACCATCAGGTCAAAAGAATGTTTGCGGCGGTAGGGAATCATGTTGTGGCACTGCACCGCGAGCGCATTGGCGCTATTGTTCTTGATGCAGATCTGGGTGAGGGTGAATATCGACCTTTGACGCAGTTGGAAATTGATAGCGTTGGGTTGGTGAAGTAAATTTTTATTCCGCTATATCTGTCATCACAGAAAGCTGTCATCACAGAAAGAACTGTCATCACAGAAAAAAATATGAGTTGTTTTAATAAATTAATTTTCAGGAGAAGCATTTTTGTCAAATTTAGCATCTCAGCATTCAACTGAATCTGCCATTAAGCCTGTATCACCATTGCCTGCGGGTGTTTCACGCGGCTGGCTGATATTTATTCTTGGCTTGCTTTCAATGCTGATGCCGTTATCCATTGATATGTATTTACCGGCATTACCGAATATTGCGCTGGGTTTCGGTGTCAGTGATGGCATGGTGCAATTGACGTTAAGTGTTTACATCATTGGTTTTGCTATCGGTCAGCTAGTTTATGGTCCGGTCTCTGACAGTATCGGGCGTAAATCGGTGA
Source organism: Enterobacteriaceae bacterium (assembly GCA_031261005.1). Taxonomy (GTDB): domain Bacteria; phylum Pseudomonadota; class Gammaproteobacteria; order Enterobacterales; family Enterobacteriaceae; genus JAISKF01. The sequence goes on from JAISKF010000025.1 coordinate 29,473, forward strand.
TTATTGTCGGTGTGCTGGTGTTTGCTGTTGCGGCAGCGGGTTGTGCTTTGTCGCAAACAGTCGGGCAATTGATTTTGCTGCGTTGTCTGCATGGGTTGGCGGCGGCGTCTGCCAGCGTAGTTATTAACGCTTTGATGCGTGATTTATTTAGTAAAGATGAATTCTCGCGCATGATGTCGTTTGTCACATTAGTGATGACCATTGGTCCATTACTAGCACCGATTATCGGTGGATTATTGCTGGTGTGGTTTAGCTGGCATGCGATTTTTTGGTCGCTAAGCGGAATGGCGTTGCTGGCGGTGATTATCGTCGCATTTTGTATACCAGAAACGCTGCATAAGCATAATCGGCAGAAATTCAGTTTGATGACGACCTTGCGTAATTTTGTTTCTCTGTTTCGTCATCGCCGTGTGATTAGCTATATGCTGTCCAGTGCATTCTCTTTTGCCGGTATGTTCTCGTTTTTAAGCGCAGGTCCGTTTGTTTATATCGATTTAAACGGGGTATCGCCGCAAAACTTTGGCTACTACTTTGCACTGAATATTATCTTTCTATTTATTATGACCACCATTAACAGCCGCAATGTGCGCCGCTTGGGGGCGGTAAGAATGCTGCGTTTAGGGCTGACAGTGCAGTTTGTGATGGGAATGTGGCTGGTGTTCTCTCAAGCCAGCGGATTAGGTTTCTGGGCGCTGGTGCTTGGTGTGGCTGGTTATATGGGCAGTATCTCGATGATTTCGTCTAATGCAATGGCGGTTATTCTGGAAGATTTTCCTCACATGGCTGGTACAGCCGCTTCATTAGCGGGAACGCTGCGTTTCGGTGTCGGTGCGGCGGTGGGCGGTTTGCTGGCATTGACGACTTCACATACGGCGTGGCCGATGATCTCCTCAATGGCTTTTTGTGTTATCTCCGCTGTGTTCTTTTATGGGTGCTCACTGCGTAAAAAGATACATTAATTTAACTAATCTAAAATTCGGATAACCATCTAATAATTATATGGTTTTTGTAGAGGCGGCAGATTGTAGCCTCTACGAATCATTCTTATTATCAATATATTATTTTTAGCATTTTCTTATCCAAACCTGAAATTAACTAAAGTGTAAAAAATAATCCATTGTTGCGCGGTATAAAACATCATGAAATACAGCGTAACAAAAATAATACTTTTCTTGAAATATCGCGCTGACTCTTGCAATAAAAACGCAAGAATAAATGGTATGACCCTTTACGATGTGACTTTTTTGTGAAAAAATTGTTTACTATTTTTAGGTGTATGAGTAAATATTATGAAGTTATCTGTTCTTCAGCGCTTACCTCACTTTTACCGTTGGTATGCAGGAGAGGTAGGGAGCAGAGTAGAGCCAGCCGCAGCATTGGAATCATGCGATAAAACCAACTATGAAATGAGTCGTGATGACTATCTCGTAGGTTTTAGATTGCTGAGTTATCCCGGTGCTCACTCCTGGATTGTTCTGCGTAAAATAGGTCGTTATCTGACCGGAATTAGTATCGAAAGCAATGTAATAGAAGTTGATGGTGAACCTTGTTTGCTGGTCAAATCTTGTGATGAAGCGGTTACGCTTGGTCGTCTGAAAAACTTGGGTATTGCGATTGCTGATTTCACGCCATCAGGACAATGAATGATGGTGGTTAATTTCGTTAGGGTGTCTCTCCGCTAAAATTCTAAGATTAAGATGTTGATCCTTTCATTTATCACTAAGTTACTTAATTAACCTAATTTTCAAATAAGCAGCTATATTATTATGATAAATTTCAAATAATTATGTCATTTTCCGTAGGGGCGGCAACCTGCCGCCCGTGAACCCACCGCATTGTTAATGCAGGCGACAAATTGCCGACCTAAAAAATGACGTAATCATTTGAAATAATATAACTTATTATTCAAAGTTCAGGTTAATTACCGAGAATCTTCCAGTAAGTTTTGTGTGTAGGCGTGCTGCGGGGCATTGAATACCGTTTCACACGCGCCTTGCTCCACAATTTCTCCGTTACGCATCACAATGATTTGATGGCAGAGTGCGCGTATAACCTGTAGATCATGGCTGATAAACAAATAAGTGAGCTGATACTGCTGTTGTAAGTTTTTTAGCAACGCCAGTATTTGCGCTTGTACCGAGCGATCCAACGATGAAGTTGGTTCGTCGAGGATTAATAATTCTGGTTGCAGAATCAACGCTCTGGCAATGGAGATGCGCTGCCGCTGCCCGCCGGAAAATTCCGTTGGATAACGATGCCGTGTTTCGGGATCGAGTCCTACTTCCTGCATGGTTTTAATAACTCGCGCTTCCCGTTCTTCTTGTGATAATGCCTGATGAACCTCTAAACCCTCAGCAATGATTTGGCTGATAGTCAGACGCGGATTTAAGGCAGAGAAAGGATCTTGAAAGACGATTTGTATTCGGCTGCGATAAGGCAGCATTTGGCGCATATTCAATGTGTGTAACGGTTGACCATCAAACCAGATCTCTCCTTTTGATTTCAGTAAACGCAGCAGCGCCAGACCGGTTGTGCTTTTGCCGGAGCCGGATTCGCCCACCAGACCTAAACTTTCTCCTTTGCGGATAGTAAAGCTGATGTTGTTAACTACGCGATTTTCAATTTTTGGCTTGAGAAATCCTGCTAAACGCGGAAAACCGATCGTGAGATGTTTTATTTCTAGTAGTGTAGGGCTGTTTTCTGCGACGGGTAACGGCTGACCTTTTGGCTCGGAGTCCAGCAGTTCTTGGGTATATTTATGCTGCGGGTGATTAAAAAGCTGCTCGCGGGTATTTTGTTCCACACATTTATCCTGACGCATTACCGCGACATTATCTGCCAGCTTCCGCACAATATTCAGGTCATGAGTAATGAATAACAGACTCATATTCATCTCCTGCTTGAGTTCTTTTAGCAGCAGCAGAATTTGTGCCTGAACCGTGACATCGAGAGCCGTTGTTGGTTCGTCGGCGATCAGTAATTTAGGTTTGGTTAAAATCGCCATAGCGATCATGACTCGCTGCCGCTCACCGCCGGATAGCTGATGCGGATAAGCGTTAAGCCGTGTTTTAGCATCTCTCAATCGCACTCGTTGCAGCACTTCCAGAATTTCACTTCTCGCTGCTTGTTTGCCCATACCGCGGTGAATTAGCAGCACTTCCGATAGTTGTTTTTCAATTTGATGCAATGGATTAAGCGATACCATTGGTTCCTGAAAAATCATCGAAATGCTGTTACCGCGATGATGACGTAATATTTTATCGTCAGCATGAAGTAATGATTCACCATTAAACAGAATGTCGCCGGAGGGATAAACTGTCGGCGGTGTTGGCAGCAGGCGCAGTATGGAAAGCGCGGTGACGCTTTTACCGGAGCCGGATTCGCCGACCAGCGCTAAGGTTTCACCCGTTTCGATCTGTAAAGAGAGCTGATCAACTACGCGGCGATCTTGATCGTTCTGGCGAAAAGCGATGCTGAGATTTTGAATATCCAGTATCGGTGTTGTTGCCGTTGCCGTTTTTATTGCGGTTGAAGTAGGAATTGAAATAGGAGTTGAGATAGTCGTCATATCAGTACGCCTTAGACGGGTCAAATGCGTCACGCACGGCTTCACCGATAAAAATCAGCAGCGACAGTAACAGCGCTAAAACAATGAATCCGCTAATGCCAAGCCACGGGGCTTGCAGGTTGTTTTTTCCTTGCAGCAGTAATCCGCCGAGCGATGGCGAACCTAACGGCAGACCGAAACCGAGAAAGTCCAGTGAAGTAAGCAGTGAGATAGATGCACATAAAATAAAAGGCAAATAGGTTAGCGTTGCTACCATTGCATTAGGCAAAATGTGCCGTAGCATGATAGTGCGATCTTTCACGCCCATTGCTCTGGCTGCTCTGACGTAATCAAAGTTGCGAGTACGCAAAAACTCAGCGCGCACAATGCTGACTAATCCCATCCAGCCAAACAGTACGGTAATGCCTAATAACCACCAGAAATTAGGTTGAATTACACTGGAAAGCAGAATAATCAGAAACAGCGTTGGCATTCCTGACCAGACTTCAATCAGACGTTGACCGACTAGATCGATCTTCCCGCCGTAATAGCCTTGTGTTGCGCCAACGGCAATGCCAATGACACTAGAGATGAGCGTTAGCGATAAGCCAAATAAAATAGAGATGCGAAAGCCATACAAAATATTGGCAAATACATCTTGCCCGCGATCATCGGTACCGAACAGATTAGACAACGATGGCGGAGCAGGAAAAGGGGAAGCGCTTTGATAATTAATAGTGTTGTAGCTGAAATGAACCGGCGGCCAGATCGCCCAGCCATTCGCATCAATTTTTTCGATGACGTAAGGATCTTTATAATCCGTTTCTGTCTGGAATTCACCGCCAAACGCCGTTTCAGGATAGCTTTTTAAAAATGGCGTGTAGTAATGCCCCTGATAGCTTACTAACAATGGTTTATTGTTGGCGATTAGCTCCGCGCCCATGCTGACAATAAACAGAATGGCAAAGATCCATAGTGACCAGTAACCGCGGCGATTGCGCTTGAATTTCAGCCAGCGCGCCTGATTGATGGGGCTTAATCTGCTCATGAGCGCGCCTCAAAATCAATTCTTGGATCGACCAGAGTATAAGTGATGTCGCTGACAATATTGAGCAGTAATCCGATCAAGGTGAAGATATATAACGTGCCGAACATTACCGGATAATCGCGCTGTAGAGTGGCGTCGTAGCCAAGTAAGCCTAATCCGTTAAGGGAGAAGATCACTTCAATCAGCAGTGAACCGGTAAAGAACATGCCGACAAAGGTCGCAGGGAAGCTGGCGATGACCAGTAACATGGCGTTTCTGAAAACGTGCCCGTAAAGAATGCGTTTTTCTTCCAAGCCTTTTGCTCTGGCAGTAATCACGTATTGTTTGTGGATCTCATCGAGAAATGAGTTTTTGGTCAGCATGGTTAATGTTGCGAATCCGCCAATTACGGTAGCCGTTACCGGCAGGACAATATGCCACAGGTAGTCAGTAATTTTACCAAACCACGGCAGACTGTCGAAATTATTGGAGGTCAGCCCGCGTAGCGGAAACCAGTCGAGATAACCGCCGCCAGCAAAAATAATTACCAGTAAAACCGCAAACAAAAATGAGGGGATCGCGTAACCGACAATGATCATACTGCTCGTCCAGACATCAAACGCCGAGCCATTACGCACTGCTTTCTTGATGCCTAGCGGGATCGAAATCAGGTAGGTGATTAACATGCTCCATAAGCCCAGCGTTATTGATACCGGCATGGATTGCTTAATTAAATTCATCACTGACGAACCGCGAAATAGGCTATCGCCAAAATCGAAACGAATGTAACTCCATAGCATATCGAAATAGCGTTCATGCAGCGGCTTATCAAAACCGAAACGCTTTTTAATGGCGTCAATGACTTCGGGATCAAGCCCTCTGGAACCTTGATATTGCCGATCAGTACCAGGTATCTGGCTAATTTTTTCGTTACTGGTGAGATTTGCAACGCCGCCGCCGCTAAAGCCGCTTTGCTGTCCAAGTTCGATGGTTGCTATCGCTTGATCAACGGGACCACCCGGCGCGATCTGCACAATAAAAAAGTTGAGCGTAATGATCGCCCATAACGTTGGGATCAGTAACAGCAGACGGCGCAGTATATATGAAGTCACAAATGCTCCTTAGCGACGCTGTTCAGGTAAGAGAGCGGCTTTTTCGCTGTCGTACCACCAGCTATCCAACCCTAATGAACTGGTCGGGCGCACGGCTGGCATGGCGTATTTATTCCAGTATGCGAAACGGTCATGATTGGTATACCACATCGGAATCATTAAATGATGCCATGTTAATACCCGATCTAACGCACGGCCTAACGATAACAAAGGTTTTTCTTGTCCCTGATAATCGGCAATTTGCTGAGTCAGTGTATCGACCGCTGCATCACGAATTCCGGGGGTATTGTACGTCGAGTCAATATAAGCGCTATTCCAGTATATTAGCAGGGACGTTGAGGGATATTCCGTTGCCGGATAACGGCGCGGGATCATATCAAAATCACGGCTGCGTAAGCGGCTGATATATTGCGAGCTATCGACAGATCGCACATTCATTTTGATGCCTAATTTAGCGAGACTTTGCTGGAAAGGCAGCACATACAGCGCATCACTGCCGCTAAGTAGCAGTAGCTCAAAGATAAATGGCTGACCGGTTTTACTGTTAACCAACACGCTATTTTTTATCTCCCAGCCTGCTTCTTTCAATAACTGAACCGCTTGCAGCAGATTTTGGCGATTATTGCCAGAGCCATCGGTTTTTGGCGGCTGGTAACTTTGCGTCAATACTTCGGCGGGGATTTTATCTTTTAGCGGCGTTAGCCAAGCCAGTTCATCACTGTCTGGTAATCCGGTTGCTTCATAAATGGTGTTCTGAAAATAGCTACGCGGTTGCTGATAAGCGCCATAAAACAGGGCGTTGTCCATCCATTGAAAATCAAAGGCGAGGGTGATGGCTTTTCTTACTTTCGGATTAGCAAAGATTGGGCGTTGAATATTAAATGCTAACCAGCGGGTATCCTGCGCGGCTTTATTTTCTAAATTTTTCTTAACGATATAATTTTGATCGAAGAATTTGCCCTGATATTGCGTGGTCCAGTTTTTCGGCGAGGATTCGATGCGTAAATCGTAAGCTCCTGCTTTAAAGGCTTCCAGTGCGACATTATCATCAAGATAGTAATCATACCGAATGGTATCGAAATTATAGCGCCCGCGATTTACAGGCAGATTTGCCGCCCAGTAATTTTTGGCGCGTTGGTAAACGATATATTGCCCTAGCTTGTAATCACTGACTTCGTAGGGTCCTGCACTAAGCGGCGGCGTTCCCAGCGGTTCGCCAAGATTATGCGCTTGCCAGAAATGTTTAGGCAGAATCGGTAATCCGCCAACCAAATTAAGCATTTGATCGCGATCCGGTTTTGGTAGCTCGAAACGAACAACCATCGGCGAAAGGGCGATAACTTTTACACCTTTATAAATACTGCGAAATTGCGGTACGCCCTCAGTCATAAATTTTTCAAAGGTGAAAGCAATATCATCGGCAGTGATTGGTGTGCCGTCATTAAAACGTGCATTGGGATTGATTGAAACTTCCATCCACTGATAGCTGTCAGTGTAACGCACCGATAAACCAACCAGCGGATACAAGCTGCTGATTTCATCTTCCGAAGAGGCAAACAGGGTATCATTCAGACGTTCGCTGCCGCTCAATGGATTGCCGCGCAAAGCATAACGATTGAAATTATCATAAGTACCGATAACCGGCAGCGTGATTTGCCCGCCTTTTGGCGCATCGGGATTGGCATAATCGAAATGTTGGAAATCTTTAGGATATTTAGGCGTGCCGAGCAGAGAAAGGGCGACGCTTTCTTTGATATTCTCGTTTGTTTTAGCGCTATCTTTGGCAAGAACACGGTGACTGAATAGTGATGCTGATAGCAATACCGATAGGGATAAAAGCAGAAAAAAGAAAGGAGTGATGAAACTCTTCCATTGATTTGACCGCAATATATTCATAAGGGTATCAAGCTCTCTATGGTGTTGTGATTTTTCGCGAAATGATAGAATTTTATCACTAATTAATATGGTGAATTCTGCTTAGTATATAGCATGTTATTGCTGTTATATAGCGGGGAAACAGTGGGAAATCAGTGCAAAAAATGGGGTGCAGGAACACAAAATGAAAAACTAGCCTGAATAAATTTTTCAGGCTAGTTTTCAATATTGTACTTCATGAACGCGGCTCATCATGGCAAAACGCCAGTAGTAAAAAACTAACTCTTACTTAAAACTCGACGAGCCTGACGATAACGATTGTTCCAGTATTTTTCATTCAGGTTGGAAATCATAACGCCGCTGTTAGTGGAAGCGTGTACAAAGTTATCATTACCAATATAAATACCTACATGATGACCGGTAGAGCCAGCACGGAACAGAACTAAATCGCCGGGGCGAAGTTTTTCACGGTTAATCTGTTTACCTACGTTTTGTTGCATAGAGGCAGAACGCGGCAGTGTCAGACCAAATTGTTCCTGAAATGTAATTTGTACAAAACCAGAACAATCAACACCTTTTTTAGTTGAACCGCCCAAACGATAACGGACGCCTTTCCAACTAGCATATTGATCAAGAATACGCGATTTAATATCGACATTCTTAACCATCAATTCAAACTCATCTTGAGTAGTTTGTAGAGCTAATCCTTGCTTCTCATGTGCTTGTGCACTTCTTGCGTTTGACGCTTCAGCCGTAGATGACATCGTGCCACAGCCAGATAACATTACGATTGCGGCTACGGCAGGCGCTAATCGTAGAACGTATCTCAGAATAGGTTGAGATTTGACCATTTTGATAGAGTTCCTATGTCGTCCTTAACGACCAAAGCCGTTATTAAACAGGTGATGAATTAAGTTCAGCAATGTTTAAAAAAGATGCTGAACGCCTATTTTTTAATCCTTTTTAGCATAAAAAATTATGCTTTTATCCACAATTTTCATTTCAAAACCCTCAAATCGTACTGGATTAACCAGGGTTTTGCGAGAGCTTTTTACCCGAAAAATGATAAAAAGGGATTTTTTTAGCATTTTTATGCGTCATGGTCGGTTTTGGGAAACCTCATTAAAGATAACCTTGTTCGTTACGTTCATTATTTGACTGGTTTATGTTTTTTGGGAATTAATCGATTAATTCCATCGATTACCCAATCGCTGGCAGGTGTGAGTAGCCACCAGCTTAAACCAACACACGCCATACTTAATGCACCGACATAAATATCAGTAAACCAGTGAGCGCCAACCATGATGCGCGGCAGGGAGAAGATAATGACATAAACCACTGTCAGGCAAAATGCCCATCTCGTAAAGTAACGTAAAACAAATCCAGCGAAAATCATAAGCATAAGTCCATGATCGCCAGGGAAGCTATCACTTGATGCGTCTTTTGTTGGAATTCCGCTCAATTCAGTAACACGATTAATGCCGCTAAAAGTCAGGGTTGGACTTGGACGTTCAACCGGAAGCAGGCGACCGGCTTGATTTAGCAAAATTGCAGTTAGTAACATCACGAAACCCATAATGATCATTCTGCGTTTGCCAGCAGCATCTTGTTTTATAAAGAAATAGAGGAAAAGCAAACCCATCGCGATAAAAGAAACCGCGTCAAAAGCACGGTTATTGGTGATAGCGACAAATTTCAGAAATGCTGAACTCTCTGCCAGATGAGCGTTAAAGTAATGGAAAATGGCTGAATCAATCGGAAACCAGAAACCATGATTTTCAGGCAAGTACCAAGAGAGAAATAAGGCTATTCCAAACAGGTTTAGCAGCAGAATAGCAAAAATATTACGGGAACTCATTTAAATACCTTTGAAAATAATAAGTTACAAAATAGGTAACTAAACGTAATAGAATGAACAATATTATTAAAAATTGGCATACTATGCCACATTAATACGTGCTTTTAGTAGAATCCGCTGAAGTTCATTCCAGTCTGCGTCAGTATTGTGGATTAATTCTACCCGGCTATCTACCGGCGCTACTGGTTGAGTTTCAATTTTTAGATCTAATCCCTGACGATTGAAAACGATAGTACCTTCAGGAATACGCATCACACCTTTTACTCGCTCTACTGGAGATAACCGAACCCAGTCAAGTAAAGCCGCAGTTGAAAAGCAGGTATCAGCATCAAAAATCCAGCCGCAACTGGTATAGCCTTGACCTTGATTTAACGCGCGCCGCCAATTTTGATTCTGCGGTAATTTCAACGCTGCTAAACCATCAGTACGCGTAGTTTTAGCATGATGATGCACTCCGGCGGGCAATTCTGACAAATTAATGTGCGGTTTGTTGAGCAATTCTTGCTCGATATTGCCATGCTCAATAAAGTAAAAAGGACGCGCTAAACCATGTTCTGCATACCAGCCAGTAAACGTATTTTTGTCGTTAGTAGTATAGGTATCGCACTTGTTAAGCAAAATAATGTCGGCGGCAGCGAGTTGATCGCGGAAGTTTTCGTTTGTCTGGCAGCGCGGATCAGATAGGTTACGCGCATCAAGCAGGCACAGTGTTGCCTGTAATTCTAGCAAAGGCTGATAAACTTCCGCAGTCAGCATCGTGAGAATTTGTTTCGGGTGTCCGAGACCGGTTGGTTCGATCAACAGGCGATCAGGTTTGGCTTGTTTGAGTAACATATTCAGCCCGACTTGCATCGGTAAGCCATTAACACAGCACATGCAACCGCCGGAGATCTCTTTTAAAACTGCGCCCTGATTTGCCAGCAATGCGCCGTCAATACCAATTTCACCAAATTCATTAATCAGAATCGCCCAATTTTCATTTTCTGGCTTTTGACGCAGCAAGTGCTGAATAGTTGAGGTTTTTCCGCTGCCAAGAAAACCAGTAATCAAGTTGACTTTGGTCATGTTGAAACCTGCTATCACAATGAATTATCAGGAAATAGAAATAAATAACGCCATCTATTGTTTATTAATAAGATGGCGTTAATGACATGAATGTTGATGATTAATCCGCGCGGCTCATATAACGGCGTTCCGGGATATGAATGCGAATTTTTTCGCCAGATTCCAGATATTCAGGAACTTGAATAATCAAACCTGTACTCATGGTTGCGGGTTTATTGCGCGCACTGGCAGAAGCCCCTTTGATGCCTGGTGCTGTTTCGACAATTTCCATATCGACAGTTTGCGGCAGTTCCAGCGCGATAACCTGACTTTCTACGGTTAATACCTGAATACCGGGCATTCCACCCTCAGGAATAAACAGCAATTCGTCTTCAATTTGATCTTTTTTGAAGATGTACGGCGTGTAATCTTCATTATCCATAAAGACGTATTCATCACCGTCGATATAAGAGAATGTGACTTGACGGCGGCTAAGGCTGATTTCATCAATAATATCATCACCTTTAAAGCGTTCTTCAACTTTCAGACCGGTAAGAATGTCGGAGAAACGCATTTTATAGAGTGTACTCGCACCGCGTGCGCTTGGACTCTGGATTTCAATATCGCGCACCAGCAGCATTTTGCCGTTGTAGTTAACCGCCATACCTTTTTTTATTTCATTTGCTCTTGGCATATAAAGTGACCTGTTTTTTACGGAGTAGATTAATTGGCGACAAATTACCCGTGAGCAGGAAAACAGGCAAGGAAAATCAGTCAGCAAAGAGAATAAATCGGGAAAAAACTAAGAATGGCATCAGAATATATCTGATGCCGATGATATGTAAAAACCGTTTATTTATACACAGGCAGCAAATCGAGCGTTGAACAGACATGAGCAACGATGTTGATGATGCCGAACAAGATCACAAAATAGATCATAAAGCTGCCGCCCGGCGCTTGATAACTCGCTTGCGGAAAGCGTTTACGGCTCGCTCTGGCTAACATTGCCGGTACAATAACTGCCCAAATTGTTGCCGCCAGACCAGCAAAACCAATCGCATATAAGAAGCCATCAGGAAACAGTAATGCACCTAGCGTTGGCGGTACAAAGGTGACTAATGCCGATTTCAAGCGTCCGGCAGGTGTATCTTCAAATTTAAAAAAGTCAGCGATGTAATCCAACAAACCAAGAGAAACACCAAGAAATGAGCTGGCTAATGCCATATAAGCGAAAGCGTTCAGCAGTTGTCTGACAACCGGTGTCACCACATTATTATCTAACTGAGCAAGCAGGTTGCCGATATTACCGCCCTCGGCAATAACTTGTTTAAAGGCTGGACGCGGAATATTACCTTGAATCACATATTGCCATAACAAATAGATCACTAGCGCAATCAGTGTACCAATCAACAAGCTATATACGACTGATTTTGCATGTTGTCCGTAATATTTAGCCAAACCAGGAACATTACCGTGATAACCAAATGAAGCCAGTAAATACGGGAGTGCCGCGAGCGCGTAGGGGAGATATTCCGCGTTATTTTCACTGCGGTTAAATAATACTTCTGGCTGAACTTGGGTAAACATATCACTGACAGAAAAAACGAAAGTGATCACCATACCGCCGATCAAAATAGTATTAATGCGATCAACTGCTTTGGTGGATAACCAAACGATAAACGCTACCAAAATTGCGAAAATTAATCCGGCGATGGTTTGATTAATGGCAAAAACAGAAGTCAATGTGTGGCTGATGATCGAGCCGCCCGCAGAGATATAGGCATAAGTTAAAATATAAAGCACAAAAGCCACAGACAGCCCGTTAATCACATTCCAGAGATTCCCCAACAGGCTTTTCACCATAGTATGGAAGCTGGAGCCTACAGGGTAATTAAGATTAGCCTCTAGCAGCATTAATCCAGACATAAACATACAAAACCAGGTATAGATAAGCATCAGAGTAGAACCGCTGAACCAAACGCCAGATGTTACGATAGGAATAGAGAACATTCCGGCACCGACGGCTGTACCTGCAATAATCATCGCGCCGCCGAAAATAGACGGGCGTTTAAAGGGCTTAGTTTGAGGCATTTGTTAGTTTTCCTGATGAAATCTTAATCATGATATATTTCTGTACTAGTGAAATGATACGTGCTTGCAACTTTTTGTAAATACATTTTTAGCAAAAAATTAGAGGATTTAACCAATAATCACTCGACTGATAAATTATTTTCACTGTTAACTGGCGGTAAGCTGGTTATTGTGACTCGCGGCTGCTATGGTCGCCGCTGAATCTCTTTGTCATGATAATTTTGGTGGAAAACTTTTGATGGAATGTCGTTCGGGGTGTGGTGCTTGTTGTATTGGAATATCTATATCCAGCGTGATTCCGGGTATGCCGAATGGCAAACTGGCGGATGAGCCTTGTATTCATCTCGATGAAGTTTTTCGCTGTAAAATTTTCCATCACCCCGATCGCCCAAAAGTCTGTGCACAACTAAAACCTTGTGCGGATATGTGCCTGAGTAATCGAGATGAGGCATTAAGTTATTTACGAAACTTAGAAAATTTAACTGCGCCTTAATTTGGTTTTTGCTGACTTTTTAACCACGCAATTTCATCTTTCCAAATGTCAGGATTAGTTGTCTCTAAAATCAACGGAATCTCATCAAACCGTTCATCGCGCATAATATAGCTAAATGCCGTTTTACCGATATTGCCTTCGCCCAAACTGTTATGGCGATCGACTCTGCTGCCAAATGCACTTTTAGCATCATTGAGGTGCATACCGCGCAGATAGTTAAAACCGACAATTTGGTCAAAATCAGCAAAGGTTTTATCGCAAGTTTCTTCGGTACGCAGATCGTAGCCTGCGGCGAAAGCATGACAAGTGTCGATACATACACCGACTCGGCTTTTATCCTCTACGCCATCAATAATTGCGGCGAGATGCTCAAATTTAAATCCTAAATTGCTGCCCTGACCGGCAGTATTTTCGATTACTGCGGTGACACCTTGCGTTTTTTCCAGCGCGATATTGATCGATTGAGCAATTTTCATCAGACATTCATCTTCATTAATTTGTAGAAGATGACTTCCCGGATGAAAGTTCAGCAGCGTTAAACCAAGCTGCTGGCAGCGCGTCATTTCATCAATAAAAGCATCACGGGATTTTTGCAGTGCGTCTTCTTGCGGATGACCGAGATTAATCAGATAACTGTCGTGAGGTAAAATTTGTTTCGCCTGGTAATGATATTTTTCACAGGCATGGCGGAAATCTGCGATTATCTTGCTCGTTAGCGGAGCGGCTTTCCACTGGCGTTGATTTTTGGTGAACAGAGCAAATGCGGTTGCTTCAAGTTCATACGCGCGGATCACCGCCTGATCCACTCCGCCTGATGCACTAACATGTGCGCCAACAAATTTCATTTTTATCTTATCTCCTGCGTTTGCTCTTGTGTGACCGAGTTTAATTCTCGCACATTTTTTGGTTGTGTTTCTATTAACAACTGATTAACGTTGGTGTAAAAAAGAGCTATTTAGTATTAAATGCGGGAAATAACGCAAGATATACTATTTGCTAATGAAATGTTTTATATTATGAACGAATCTTATAGTGATGGGTTTTATATTATCGATAAACTCATTCTTTGTTACAATCAGCCCCTTTTTAGTGTGGGAAAAATATAGGTTACGAATGGCTTTGGCAAATTCTAAGAAAAGTGTACCGGGATTGCACCGCGTACTAAAAGCCCGACATTTAACCATGATCGCCGTTGGTGGTTCGATCGGCACTGGTTTATTTGTAGCGTCTGGCGCAACTATTGCTAAGGCTGGTCCCGGTGGTGCGTTGCTGTCTTATGCTTTGATAGGTCTGATGGTCTATTTTTTAATGACCAGTTTAGGTGAGCTGGCAGCTTATATGCCGGTTTCTGGTTCATTTTCTACTTACGGTGCTAAATACGTAGAGCCGGGTTTTGGCTTTGCTCTGGGTTGGAACTATTGGTATAACTGGGCGGTAACGGTTGCTGTTGATCTCGTGGCTGCTCAACTCGTCATGCAGTATTGGTTTCCTGAAACGCCATTAGGATTACCCAGTTGGATCTGGAGTGCGCTATTTTTAGCTTTTATCTTTTTACTGAATTACATTTCGGTTAAAGGTTTCGGTGAAGCGGAATTCTGGTTTGCTTTGATTAAAGTTGTTACCGTCATCATCTTTATCGGACTTGGTTTATTGATGATTTTCGGCATATTAAAAGGCGGACCGGAATCAGGCTGGCATAACTGGACAATTGGCGATGCACCGTTTGCCGGTGGTTTTTCTGCCATGATCGGTGTGGCAATGATTGTCGGTTTCTCGTTTCAAGGCACTGAATTAATCGGTATTGCTGCTGGTGAATCGGCTGATCCGCGTAATAATATTCCGCGTGCTGTGCGTCAGGTATTCTGGCGAATTCTGTTATTTTATATATTCGCAATTCTGATTGTGAGTGTATTGATTCCTTATACTGATCCTAATTTACTGCGTAATGATGAAACTGATGTCAGTGTGAGTCCGTTCACGTTGGTATTTCAGCATGCCGGATTGCTATCTGCTGCTGCGGTGATGAATGCTGTTATTCTAACGTCAATTTTGTCTGCCGGTAATTCAGGCATGTATGCTTCAACGCGTATGCTGTATGCGCTGGCAATGGAAGGAAAAGCGCCGAGAATTTTTGCTAAATTATCGGCTGGCGGTGTGCCGCGTAATGCGTTAATTGCGACAACTGTTGTTGCCGGACTTTGTTTCTTCACTTCCATGTTTGGTAATCAGCAAGTTTATTTATGGTTGCTAAATACCTCCGGTATGACAGGGTTTATCGCATGGCTGGGTATTGCGATTAGCCATTATCGTTTCCGTCGCGGGTATGTAGCACAGGGGCGTTCTTTAAGTGATTTGCCTTACCGTTCGGGCTTTTTCCCGTTAGGACCGATTTTTGCTTTTGTGTTATGTCTAATCATTACGCTAGGGCAAAATTACGAGGCATTTCTGGAAGATCAAATCGATTGGGCTGGTGTTATCGCCACCTATATTGGTATCCCGTTATTTTTGGTGATCTGGCTTGGCTATAAAATAGTCAAAAAAAGTAAATTTGTCCGATATGAAGATATGGACTTCCCAAATAGCGATAACGAGAAAGATTAGAGCAAGTTTTTTATCAACGAAGCGGTGTATCAGTCACCGCTTTTTTGTGATAGTTATGTTAATGAATGATAACGGAATGAAAGTGTTAGGTCATTGACGCTCTGTTATTTCCTCTATTGGATATTCATTGATTAATAGACCTTTTAATAGTATATCTTTTGTCATTGTTATATTAAACTGAGCGACATTGAGTGAATATTCTCACTGGCAGCAGTTTAGATATGTTTTAGCGAGCGATATAAACAAGATTTCTTAGCAATATACATAATTTGATTACATAATATGTGATAGATCTTGGTTTGTGCGCGGTTATGTCATTATAATTTATAGAACTGCGATCAATTTATTTAAGGTAACAGATTGATGAAAAGAACATTGATGTTGGTTGCGTTGAGCATAGCTCTCGTTAGTGCCAGTGGTTGTGCAAATCTGGGAAATAATAAAACTCAACAAGTCAACGCAGCTAACGCACAAGCGTCCTATAATCAACGTTTTCAAGGCTGTATGACCAGACTTGAGACATTGAAAAAGTTAGATATAAATAGTTACAGCGACAGTAAAATAATGATGGCAGATACGATGGACACCGCGACCAAGTATCTTTCTATGCGTTCCACGCTCTCTCCAGATATGGTTAATTTGATGGATAGCGTGTATCAGGCAAAACTTTCCCGTGCCTGTCAGCAGATTGACAGCCAAATCTTTACCTTATTGTTACAGCAAGCAGACAGGAAATAAGCCGTTATGGGGATTCGGAGTTATTACAGTGCGTTAGCAATAGGGATACTATCGCTGGTTTTGTCTGGTTGTGTAACAACACAAGACTCTCAAGAGCAGGACGAAAATTCTTTATTCGGTCAGACTATCGATCCTGGTAAGCAGGAAATGTTGGGTGGATTGCATCACTACCTTTCTCAAATCCAGCGACAAGGTAATAACGGTGATAAGTACGCCCAACGCAAGATGGGCGATATTCTTTTGGCTTCTGGTGATAATCAGGAAGCGATGGAATGGCTGAAAAAAGCGGCTGCTAATGGTGATGTTGACGCTCAAACTCAATTAGGTGATGAATATTTCAGAGGCGTAAAACTGTTACCTGATTATGCCGAAGCGTTTAAATGGTATAAGCAAGCGGCAGAAGCGGGCAATGCTCATGCTCAAAGCCAGTTAGCTTCGCTCTATTTGAACGGCAGAGGTACAACGTATAATCTCAAGCAAGCTATTTACTGGGATAATTTAGCTGCTGAAAAAGGTATTGCAGCTTCTCAGAATAATTTAGGTGCTGCTTATACTCATGGTGATGGTGTTCCTAAAAATCCTGAAACAGCAGTTTTTTGGTATACCAAAGCGGCTCATCAGGGAGTAATCGAAGCGCAGTTTAATCTGGCTGGTTCATATTATTTAGGGCAGGGTGTGATCAAGAATTATGAGCAAGCCTATGCCTGGTATGCCACTGTTAGTAAATATGGTATTGGTGATCTTGCTGATACTGCAAGAAAGATGATTGACCGCTTATCGCCTTCGCTGAGTAAATCAGGTAAGTATTCAGCAGCCAAACAATTAGCTGAACAATATAGTGTTTCATACGCACCGAGAAAGAATACAAGTTTGATACAATATTGATTAGTACATAAGCTGTTACATTGTTTTATAAAAACCGGAAATGAATCTAATGATTGTTTCCGGTTTTTTATTATCTGTTTAATCTTGCTGTAATAACTGCATGTTGCATTAAAATATGCTTTGTTTTTTCGGTAAACGCTATCTTTTGCTGCTTTATGGTTTTTATTATTGATAATAATTCTTCTTTGCATTATTGTTTGCGTTCATCAAATCAGTAGGTAAGAGGCATTATCATGAAGCAACTTAAACGTTCGTTGACCAAACGTTTCGGCATTTCTTTGCTGCTTGGAAGCGCTCTGTTATTGAGTGCTGGCGCATGGGCTGAAACAATTACCGATATTGCAGGGCGCAAAGTTGAACTCCCGAAAAAAGTGGATCGCATTCTATTAGGCGAAGGGCGTTTGTTCTATGCTGTTGCATTATTGGAAGGTGATAAGCCATTTGCGCGTATTGCTGGTTGGCAGGGCGATTTTCGTAAGCTGGATACTCAAACCTACGCTGTTTATAAAGCTAAATTCCCTGAAATAGATAATATCCCGTTAGTCGGTAATACAACGGCAGAAAGCATCAGCCCTGAAAAAGTGCTGACACTGAACCCTGATGTCGCTATTTTTGGTCTGTCCGGTCATGGACCAGGGCGCAGTAGCGAATTGGTGAATCAGTTAGAGAAAGCGGGTGTTCCTGTTGTGTTTGTCGATTTCCGTACTGCACCATTGAAAAATACGGTACCCAGTATGCAGATTTTGGGTAAAGCATTGCATCGCGAGCCTCAAGCAAATCGCTACATTCAGTTTTATCAGGAAAATGTGGCAAAAGTTACCAACATCACTAAAGACATTCCAGAGAATCAAAAACCAAAAGCCTTTATTGAATTGCGCGCGGCAAGCGGAAATGAGTGCTGCGGTACTGCTGGTAATGGCAACATGGGTGACTTTATCGATTTAGCTGGCGGTATCAATATTGCTAAAAAATTACTGCCCGGCGCATTAGGTACGATTAATTTAGAAAAAGTTATCGCGACCAGTCCTGATGTTTATATTGCCAGCGGCGGATCTGCACCTGAAGCAAAAACTGCTGGTATCAAACTCGGCGCGACCGTTTCTTATGATGTTGCCCGTGACAGTTTAGATAATGTTATTAGCCGTAACGGTATTAATACGTTACCGGCAGTCAAAGCGGGAAAAGCCTACGCGATTTGGCATAACTTCTATAATTCCCCATATAACGTGCTGGCAATTCAAGAATTTGCTAAATGGTTTTATCCAGAAAAATTTAAAGATCTCGATACCAAAAAAACAATGGATACCTTATATAAAGAGTTTTTGGCAATCGAACCGTCAGGGACTTATTGGGTAGGTTTACCGGCTGAGAAAAGCCATTAATTTGAACTGACGATGAATAATTCCTTTCTGTAGCATGGAATTATTATGTTGGGCAATCCTTGTGATTGCCCTGCTTTAATTCAGTTTGAATAGATCAAAAAACAACGGTTGCCATCAATGAGCGTGGTTATGAATGAGTATAGTTATCGAGACAACAATGAAAGTTAACACCCAGAAAAACATGAATGTTATGGGACGTTATCATCATATCCTGCGTAAACGTTTAATCATTCTGGCTATTGTCTTATTAGCAATTATTGGTTCGCTAGTTCTCGATTTTATCTTGGGACCATCGGGTCTTAGCATCGCTGAATTGTGGCAAACATTGTGCTCTCCTGAAAGTGTTGATGCCGGTACACAGGTTATCGTTTGGGATATTCGCCTGCCTTACGCATTAATGGCGGTAGTCGTGGGAATGGCGTTAGGACTTGCGGGTGCAGAAATGCAGACTATCTTAAATAACCCATTAGCCAGTCCGTTTACTCTTGGTGTTTCTTCTGCTGCTGCATTTGGTGCAGCATTAGCGATAGTCTTAAATTTAGGGATTCCGGGTATTGATCCGCAATGGTTTATTTCCACCAATGCCTTTATTTTTGCTTTACTGGCAGCTTTTCTACTTGATGCCGTGACACGCTGGACGCGCGTTGCCAGCTCTGGCGTGGTGTTGTTTGGTATTGCGCTGGTTTTTACCTTTAACGCGTTGGTCTCTATGATGCAGTTCATTGCTTCTGAAGATACATTGCAAGGGCTGGTCTTCTGGACGATGGGGAGTTTAGCGCGAGCGACATGGATTAAACTGGCAATATTACTAGTAGTTTTCCTGATCATGTTCCCGTGGGCGATGAGTAACGCATGGAAATTAACCGCATTAAGACTGGGTGAAGATCGCGCTATTAGCTTTGGTATTGATGTCCGTCGCTTGCGATTGAGTACCTTGCTGCGTATTAGTATTCTTTCTGCTTTGGCGGTCGCTTTTGTTGGTCCTATCGGATTTATCGGGTTAGTTGCTCCGCATATTGCGCGCTTGATTTTCGGCGAAGATCACCGCTTTTATCTGCCTGCCAGCGCCATGATTGGTGCGTTAGTGCTGTCAATGGCTTCGGTCGCCTCTAAAAACATTCTTCCGGGCGTCATTATTCCGGTCGGTATTGTGACTTCATTGGTTGGAGTGCCGTTCTTCTTGAGCATCATTTTGCGTCATAGAGGACAAGTATAATGAACGGGTTACAGGCAAAACATTTTACAGCAGGTTATCCGCGCAAAAATATTATCTCTGATTTGTCGATTCCAAAACTGGCAAGAGGCGAAATCACTGCGCTGCTTGGTCCTAATGGCAGCGGTAAATCAACATTATTACGCGCGTTAGCTGGTTTAAGTCATGCGACCGGCGAGCTATTACTTGATGGTCAGGATTTAATGCAGCAGCCGTTTGCTGAACGCGCTAAAAATGTAGTGTATTTGCCGCAGAGTTTACCGGCTGGCGTGCATTTGCATGTGCTGGAATCTATAGTGGTGGCACAGCGAGCATCTGGCGGACGTTATAGCGAAAAGAGTGAAGCCGAAGTGATGACGTTGCTCGACCAGTTAGGTATCTCTCATTTGGCATTGAGCTATCTTGATCAGCTTTCCGGCGGGCAGAAACAGCTTGTTGGTTTAGCACAATCCCTGATTCGCCAGCCATCACTTCTGTTACTCGATGAGCCGCTCAGTGCGTTGGATCTTAATTATCAGTTTCACGTAATGGATTTAGTCCGTAAAGAAACTCGACAGCGCAATATCATCACCGTAGTAGTGGTACATGACATTAATATCGCTTTGCACCACGCTGATCACGTCCTGATGTTACAGAATGGGCAATTAATTGCTGATGGGAAGCCAGAAGAGGTTATTACACCGGTAAGTTTGGCTCAAGTCTACGGTGTTCGCGGGCGTATTGAGCGTTGTACTCAGGGACGACCGCAAGTATTGATCGATGGTTTAGTTGAGCATTCTGTAAGTTAACTTTTATCAGTATCTTTTATTAGTGATAACGGTATCACTCTGAATATAAATAATATTTAATTTTTTCCTGCCTTCTATAGTCATAGCAATCGCTATGACTTATCGCTATTTGTATTTATTTCCTTATATATCAATAACCTTACAAAATTTGTTGTTGTTAATGATAATTATTTTCATTATTATTTTTATTGTGTTAATAAAGTATGAAATTAATTTAATGCTAATAATGATATTAATATCAATATATTGAGGACTTTTATGGCAAGTTTAAAACTTAATCCAATCGTTAGGGCTGGTATCTGTTTACCTGCGTTACTGACCAGTGCGTCTCTTTTGGCTGAAACAAATGACACCTTAGTCGTAACCGCCTCAGCCGTAGAGCAAAATCTAAAAGATGCACCTGCCAGTATCAGTGTTATCACGGCTGAAGAGCTGCAAAAGAAACCCGTTCAGAACTTAAAAGATGTATTGCAAGAAGTTCCAGGTATTCAACTCACTAACGATGGTGACAACCGTCGAGGTGTGAGTATTCGCGGAATGGACAGCAGTTACACTCTGATTTTGGTTGATGGCAAACGTGTGAATTCTCGTAATGCGGTATTCCGTCATAACGATTACGACTTGAGCTGGGTTCCGGTCAACGCCATTGAGCGCATTGAAGTGGTGCGCGGTCCGATGTCCTCATTATATGGTTCTGATGCACTTGGCGGTGTGGTTAATATCATTACTAAAAAGATAAAAAAAACCTGGACTGGCTCGGTTAGCGTAGACGGAACTGTGCAAGAAAATCGAGATAAAGGCGATAGTTATAATACCAGCGTTTATACAAGCGGTCCGCTGATTGACGACCTGTTATCCGTGAAAACTTACGGTAATTTTGCTTATCGTGATAAAGATGAGCCAAATAAATCGGCAACCTCTCAAACCGGTACGACGGGGGGGATTGAGGGCTATAAAAGCCGCGATGGCAACGTAGAGTTTTCTATCACGCCGAATCAGGATCAGGAAATTCTGCTGAATTACGGTTTTGACCGTCAGGATCGTGAATCCGATTCTTTATATAGTACGCGTATTGAGCGCCAGAATTACGGCATTTCTCACAACGGTAAATGGGGTTTTGCTAATTCAGAGCTGCGTTTCTATGGTGAGAAAATCGATAATTTCAGTACGAAAGTGCAGACCTCTGAGAGCAATAGCTTGGACGGCAAATTTATTCTGCCAATTGATTCGATTAACCAAACGGTTACTGTCGGCGGTGAATTACGTCGTGAAGAGTTGAAAGATCCGTTAAGTTTGAAAGGCAGCGGTTCTACTTCGACGAAACAACATGCACTATTTGTTGAAGATGAATGGCGTATTTTAGAACGTTTAGCGTTAACTGCCGGTGCGCGTATGGACGATCATGAAAATTACGGCGAACATTGGAGTCCAAGAGCGTATTTAGTTTATACCGCAACGGATACCATCACTGTAAAAGGCGGCTGGGCAAAAGCGTTTAAAGCGCCGTCATTGCTGGAACTTAGCCCTGACTGGCAAACTTCATCATGCCGCGGACCTTGTTTAATTGTCGGTAATCCTGATTTGAAACCAGAAACCAGCGAAAACTATGAACTGGGGCTTTATTATGCCGGTGATGAGGGATTACTCGATGGTGTTAGCGGTAGTGTTACGGTCTTTGAAAATAATGTCAAAGACATGATAAGTATTCTCCGCACTAAAGATAAGGATTTAGCACCAGGCTACTCTAACTTTGTTGGTTTTGATCCTGTGACTGGTTATCCAATTTTTGCTTATTTAAATGTTAACAAAGCACGTATTCGCGGTGTTGAAACGGAATTAGCCGTGCCAATTACTGATGCGTGGAAACTGAAATTAAATTATACCTATAACGATGCGCGTGATTTAAGTGATGGCGGCAATAAACCATTACGAGAACGTCCATTCCATACCGCAAATAGTACGTTGGATTGGAAGCCTGTAGATGACTGGTCTTTCTATCTGTCCGCTAATTACACGGGCAAACAGCGTTCAGTCACCGCAGCCAATACAACGCCGGGCGGTTATGTTATCTGGAATTCCGGCGGTGCTTATCAGGCAACGAAAAACCTGAAACTGCGCGCTGGTGTTCTGAATCTGGTAGATAAAGATCTGAATCGAGATGTCTACAGCTATAACGAAGAGGGACGCCGTTACTTTATGGCTGCGGATTATACTTTCTGATGATTTAATTCTTTTTTGATATGTAGCGCATATAACAAAAGGCTATGGAAAATTCCATAGCCTTTTCAGTAAATTCAATAAGATAAAATGATTATTTAACCTCTGGTTTGAATAAGGAAATGGCAATAATCATATGTTGATGGATTGATAATAAAGAATAATTTGTAAGAGCGGCAATCTGTCGCCCGTTGATTTCAGCGTGGTTTGGCGGGCGGCAGATTGCCGCCCCTACGAAAAATAACATAATCCTTTGAAATTTATCGTAATAATATTAACTGTTTATTTGAATCTCTGATTATTTAACCGACATTCCCGCTTTAGCGCCGCTATCTGGTGTTAGCAGGAAAATATCGCTGCCGCCAGGTCCGGCAGCCATCACCATACCTTCGGATACACCGAAACGCATTTTTCTTGGAGCCAGATTCGCTACCATCACCGTCAAACGACCTTCCAGTGCTTTTGGATCAGGATAAGCAGATTTAATACCAGAGAAAACTTGTCGGATTTCACCGTCTAAATCCAGTGTCAGTTTTAACAGTTTATCTGAACCCTCAACGGCTTCGGCTTGCTTGATCAACGCAACACGCAAATCAACTTTGGCAAAGTCATCAAAAGTGATTGTCTCCGCGATTGGCTCTTCTGCCAGCGCTCCGGTTGCAGCCACTTTCTGTGCTGGTTGCGCTGCCAGTAAGTCAGCTTTGGACGCTTCAACCATCGCATCAACTTTATCGCTTTCGATACGAGTAAACAGCGCTTTAAACGTATTGATTTTATGGTCGAGTAATGGTGTTTCAATCTCGTCCCAATGCAGTTCATGATTTAAGAACGTTTCGGCTCGTTCGCTTAGTGACGGCAGAACCGGCTTCAGGAATGTCATCAGCACACGGAACATCTGAATACCCATCGAGCAGATTAACTGCAAGTCTTCATCACGACCTTCTTCTTTAGCCACAACCCACGGCGCTTGCTCATCAACATAACGATTGGCAATATCTGCCAGCGCCATGATTTCACGAATTGCTTTATTAAATTCACGCTGATCGTAGTAATCCGCGATATTTTTCGCTGCTTGAGTAAAGGTCTTATACAGTTCGCTATCGGCTAATTTAGCGGAAAGCTGACCGCCAAAGCGTTTATTGATAAAACCAGCGTTGCGCGAAGCCAGATTCACTACTTTATTTACGATGTCAGCATTCACGCGTTGGACGAAATCTTCCAGATTCAAATCAATATCATCAATATGTGAAGAGAGTTTCGCAGCGTAATAATAACGCAGGCAATCTGGATCAAGATGTTTCAGATAGGTGCTGGCTTGAATAAATGTACCGCGCGATTTCGACATTTTAGCGCCGTTAACGGTGACATAGCCGTGTACAAACAGATTTGTTGGCTTGCGGAACTGGCTGCCTTCTAACATGGCAGGCCAGAACAAACTGTGGAAATAGACAATATCTTTACCGATAAAGTGATACAGTTCTGCATCAGAATCTTCACGCCAGTAAGCGTCAAAATCCAAGTCATCGCGACGATTACACAGGTTTTTGAATGAACCCATATAGCCGATTGGCGCATCTAACCAAACGTAGAAATATTTACCTGGTGCATCAGGCACTTCAAAACCGAAATAAGGCGCATCGCGGGTGATGTCCCATTGTTGCAGACCGGAATCAAACCATTCCTGCATTTTATTTGCTACTTGATCCTGCAATGCGCCAGAGCGCGTCCACGCTTGCAGCATGTCCTGAAACGCAGGCAAATCAAAGAAGAAGTGTTCTGTATCACGCATAACCGGCGTTGCACCAGAAACCGCAGAACGCGGATTAATCAGCTCGGTTGGGCTATAAGTTGCACCGCATACTTCGCAGTTATCGCCGTATTGATCCGGCGCTTTACATTTCGGGCAAGTACCTTTGACAAAACGATCCGGCAGGAACATTGATTTTTCAGGATCGAACAGTTGGGAAATCGTCCGGCTCTTAATAAAACCGTTCTCTTTTAAACGACCATAAATAAGCTCAGCTAACTCACGGTTTTCTTCGCTATGTGTAGAGTGGTAGTTATCATAACTGATAGAAAAACCAGCGAAATCTTGCCGGTGTTCTCGATTCATTTCATCAATCATACTTTCTGGTGTCACGCCAAGTTGCTGCGCTTTAAGCATGATTGGCGTGCCGTGAGCATCGTCAGCACAGATAAAGTTAACTTGATGCCCGCGCATTCGTTGGTAGCGAACCCAAATATCAGCCTGAATATGTTCGAGGATATGACCGAGATGAATTGAACCGTTTGCGTATGGTAGCGCACAGGTCACCAGTATTTTTTTCGCGACTTGAGCCATAATGAGCGTCTTAATCTTTAGAATGAGAAATGAATGGTAAGTGTTGATGTTACCTGATCGAGCAAAAATCGGCTAGGAGGTATTCAGTCCTGAATGCGATAATTTCTTTATCCACTCACTTCTGATTAATAGCAACTAGTTAATAACAACTAGTCAGCAAAACCAGTGAGCATCTTGCTAACGATGTTAACTGCATGAGTCACCGTTATTTAAACGAGCAGCGATTATTTAAGCGAACAATTATCTAAACGGACAACGCCTTTACACGTTTTGCTCTGGCTTCTGGTATGCTATCCGACAATAATAGTTTGCTAATTAAAATTCATTACAGATCCTAAAAAAGGAGTAGGGATGAACTCACAATCCCAGCGTCCGGTAACGCCAGATGCGTTAAATCATCAGGTGACAGAAGTGCTCGCCACCTTTACTCATTCAACATTAAAGAAAAATCTGATCCAGCTTAAAGCGCTGCATCATTGTGCGTTGCTGGATAACGTTTTGCATATTGAGTTGTTGATGCCGTTTGCATGGCAGGGTGGTTTTGATGCGTTAAAAGCAGAAAAAACCGCTGAAATTCTCAAAGCAACGGGTGCAGATGCTATTGAATGGCGCTTACACCACAATATTGCGACTTTAAAACGCGCCAATGATCAGGCTGGCGTGAAAGGGGTTAAAAATATTATCGCAGTGAGTTCCGGCAAAGGCGGGGTGGGGAAATCCAGCACAGCGGTGAATTTGGCATTAGCGCTGGCAATTGAGGGCGCTAAAGTTGGGATTCTTGATGCGGATATTTACGGTCCTTCTATTCCAACCATGCTAGGTACAGCTCATGATCGCCCAACTTCACCAGACGGCGAACACATGGCACCGATCATGGCGCACGGTCTGGCAACTAATTCAATCGGTTATCTGGTAGAAGATGGTAATGCGATGGTGTGGCGCGGTCCGATGGCGAGCAAAGCCTTATTACAATTGCTGCAAGATACACTATGGACTGATCTGGATTATTTGGTGATCGATATGCCGCCGGGAACAGGCGATATTCAGCTAACACTGTCACAAAATATTCCGGTAACCGGCGCGGTTATCGTCACAACACCGCAAGATGTCGCATTAATTGATGCCATGAAAGGGCTGGTGATGTTTGAGAAAGTGAATGTACCTGTGTTGGGTATTATTGAAAATATGAGTATTCATATTTGTAGCAATTGCGGGCATCAGGAAGCGATTTTTGGTACTGGCGGCGCAGAAAAGCTGGTCGCAAAGCATGGCAGCCAATTATTAGGGCAACTGCCGCTGCATATCAGTATTCGTGAAGATTTAGATCGCGGCGAGCCGACGGTGATTGCCAATCCTGACAGCGAATACAGCCAGCTTTATCGTCAGGTTGCATCGAAAGTCGCTGCTGAGTTGTACTGGCAAGGGCAGACGATTCCGTCAGAAATTAATATTAGAACTATGCTTTAAACGTTTTAAGTTCTTATTGGGCAACTAATGCTGGTGGTTGCCCGTTAAGAATTAAATTTGTTAACCGTTGGGGACAAAATTCCATGAAACGATTTTTAACCGCATTAGCCATTATTCTGGTGGTTGTGATAGCCGGAATGACCGCGCTTATTCTGCTGGTTAATCCCAATGATTTTCGTGGTTATATGGTTAAAAAGGTTGAGGATAAAACGGGCTATCAGCTAAATCTCGAAGGTGATTTACGCTGGCATGTCTGGCCTCAGCTTAGTATTTTATCGGGGAAAATGACGTTAACAGCACCGGGAGCAGCTAAACCGCTGGTAAGTGCTGAAAATATGCGTCTGGACGTCGAATTAATGCCGCTGCTTTCGCATCAACTGGTGGTGAATAACGTAGTATTGAAAGGCGGCGTTATTCAACTCATTCCTGATACACAAGGGCGGGCAGCACAGAATGCGCCGATTGCTCCTGATAGTACACAAAACAGTTCTTATACTGCTAATACGCCATCTTCCTGGTCTTTGGAATTAGACAAAATCGTTATCGCGGACAGTCTATTAGTTTGGCAGCACAGCGAAAACGATATTATCAATGTCAGAGACATCAACTTCACATTAACACGCGCTGAAGCTCGTCAGGCAGATCTCACGGCGAAAGCGCGCATTAGCCGTAATCAGCGGGAATTGAGTTTTTCTCTTAATGGCGTTCTGGATTTGAGTCATTTCCCGCAAGAATTAGGCTTTGATGTTAGTCAGTTAGATTATCAGCTTCAAGGCGCAAGCATTCCTGCGGAGGGAATAGCAGGCAAAAGCAGCAGTGCATTTAACATTGCCTACCAGAGCTCGACGCCGAGCATAAAAATATCTCCGTTGTGTTTAACACTTAATGACAGCCAGATAACTGCGGAGCTTTTCGCGTCGTTGGGGCAAATTCCGCAATATAATCTGGCGATTAATACCGATAGCCTTAATCTGGATCAACTCTTTTTATCAGCGCCTGCGGATATGACTGCAAGCAGTGAAAATGTTAAGGATACACCAGCGCCGGTTATCTCATCAGCCAATGGCTTGTCGAAACAGACGGATTTCACTTTCCTGCGTGATTTCAATGCTAATCTCTTTGTTGCAGCCAAACAGCTTGTTTTCCACAATATTACGGTTGATGACTTGCTGTTAAAAGCAAATAACCGGCAGGGCAAAGCCACGATTGAAACGCTGCAAGGCAATCTTATCGGCGGTTCAGTGAATGTAACGGGCAGCGTAGACGCAACGGCATCAGTGCCGGAAATTACGCTGAATCCAGTTATGAAAAACGTTGCATTAGATGAGATGTTGAAAACATTAAATTATCCGCAATCATTAGCTGGTCAGCTAAATTTGCGCGGTTCATTTAATAGCGATGGTAAAGATCTCGATAGCTTTGTGAAAGGCTGGCAAGGCAATGCTCATATCAGTATTGAAAATGCGCGTTTGTATGGTTTGAATATTCAGCAATTGATTCATCAAGCCGCTTCCCGCAGCAATCAAGATGTACAAGGGCAAGAGCGCTATGAACGCTATACCGAAGTGCCGCAGCTAGTGGTTGATGCACAATTCCGTCAGGGTGAAGTTCATGTCAGTCAACTGCATGGCGAATCAGCGTCGTTGACGGTTGCGGGTTCGGGCGTATTGAATTTACCTACTGAATCTTGTGATATGAATCTGAATATTCGTGTAATACAAGGCTGGAGCGGTAAAGCGGATGTGATTGCTATGCTGCAAAATACCAGCATTCCTCTACGGATTTATGGTGCGTGGAACAAACTCAACTATCAACTGAATGTTGAGCAATTATTACGCGAGCAAGTCAAAGAACAAGCGGGTAAAGCTATCGAGAAGTGGATCGATAAGAATAAAGATAAACAGAAAAGCAAAGATGTGAAAAAGCTGTTGGATAAGTTTCTTTAATTAAGTGGCTGAACTTTGCCTGATGAGAGGGGAAGAACTGAGGCAAAAATAGGAAAGGCGCATTGAGCGCCTTTTCTATTTCTATGTTATCAAATGCTATGTTATCAAAGATTACTCTTCCTCGACTTCTTCCGGTTCTTTCAGCGATGTAATTTTCACTTTTAGAATGCGATGACTGCTGACTTCCAGCGGTTCATATAACCAGTCACCGATTTTAATTTGCTCGCCAATATCAGGGATACGCTGTGCATGTTCCATCAACAAACCGGCAACGGTGTGATAATCGCGTTTTTCTTCAATTTCGATTGGCACATACAGCGTTAAATCTTCCAGCGGCATATAGCCGTTGACGATCCAACTGCCGTCGGCTTCGTGCTGAATATCGTGGCGAGCATCAATATCGTCGCCGTCAACCGGCAAGTTACCAGCGATGGTTTCCATCACATCAGTTAATGTAACAATACCTTCCACAGAACCAAATTCATCAACCACAAACGCAAAATGGGTTTTTGCCTGACGGAATTGTTCCAGCGCCATTAACAAAGAAACGGTTTCAGGGAAAATCAGCGGTTGTTTTACCAACACGCGAATGTCGAGTTCTGGTTGTTCCAATTGTTGTTTCAGCAAATCATTGACGTGGATAACACCAAGCGGCTCATCAACAGCGCCATCTTCAATCACCACCAAACGAGTATGCTGGTTTTTATGTAGGATCTGACGGATCTCATCATCAGAATCACTTAAATCCAGATTCTCAATATCATGGCGTGAAGTCATAATACTGCCGACAGAACGTTGTGCCAGACCTAACACGCGTTCAATCATGTGGCGTTCTTGCTTGTTAAACACTTCTTCATTCGGTTTATCAGCAAGCAGGTTCGCGCTGTAATTATCCAGTTCCGCTTCTTCATGTTTACCGCTCAACATGCGTAAAACTGCTTCTGCGGTGCGCTGACGCAGCGGGCTGCTGGAGGATAAAAATTTACGGCGGTTAGCGATGGATAGCTGGTTAAAGATCTCAATCAGAATGGAGAAACCAATAGCCGCATACAGATAACCTTTCGGAATATGGAAACCAAAACCATCAGCAACCAGACTGAAACCGATCATCAGCAAAAAGCTGAGGCATAAAATAACGATCGTTGGGTGAGCGTTGACAAAGCGCGTTAGCGGCTTGCTTGCCATTAACATCAGGCTCATGGCGATACAAACAGCGATCATCATTACGGCAAGGTGATCGACCATTCCCACAGCGGTAATGACTGAATCTATTGAGAATACGGCGTCCAGCACTACGATTTGTGCGACAACTGCCCAAAATTTCGCGCCTTTTTGCTGTGATGACTCTTCGTGATCGCCGCCCTCCAACTGCTCATTCAGTTCCATCGTTGCTTTGAACAGCAAGAATAAACCGCCGATCAACATAATGAGGTCTCGACCGCTGAATGGGTGTTCAAAAACGGTGAAGAAAGGAGCAGTTAATGTTACCAGCCAAGAGATGCTGGCAAGCAATGCCAAACGCATCACTAAAGCGAGGCTTAAACCGACGACGCGCGCACGGTCACGTTGTTTTTTAGAGAGTTTATCAACCAGAATGGCGATAAAAACGAGGTTATCAATCCCCAAAACGATTTCGAGCACAATCAGCGTTGCCAGACCGGCCCAAATTGTTGGATCAGCGATCCATTCCATAAGTCAGGTGGTTACCTTTGCATTAACAGCACATGCTGCGAATTTAATTGTATTGTGCATAGCTGTCAGACATCAAGCACGACAATCAGTTATCTCATTGCTAATCTTAAAATAGTAGCAGAAGTTAAATGGTCTGGATTCTGTTTTGAATCAGCGATTAGAGTGATAGCGCGATATATCGTACCAATTGTGTGTAGCGTGCGTTATCATAATTATTAAAATAAATAAGTTGTTTATTGGGGCTATTTTCCCAGTAAATATGACCTGTCAGCTAGGAGTCTTTATGTCTAAACAGCAAATTGGTGTCGTTGGAATGGCGGTAATGGGCCGCAATTTGGCGTTAAATATTGAAAGCCGTGGCTATTCTGTCTCTATTTTTAACCGTTCTGGCGATAAAACTGATGAGGTGATTGCTGAGAATCCGGGTAAAAAACTGGTTCCTTGCTATAGCGTTGAAGAGTTTGTTGATTCGCTGGAAAAACCGCGTCGTATCCTGTTAATGGTCAAGGCAGGCGAAGCAACGGATAAAACGATTGATTCCCTCAAGCCTTATCTGGATAAAGGCGACATCTTGATTGATGGCGGTAACACTTATTACAAAGACACTATTCGCCGTAACAAAGAGCTTTCAGCAGAGGGCTTTAATTTTATTGGTACGGGGGTTTCCGGTGGTGAAGAGGGCGCGCTGAAAGGGCCTTCAATCATGCCAGGCGGACAAAAAGCCGCTTATGAACTGGTCGCGCCGATTCTGGAAAAAATCGCCGCCAGAGCCAATGGCGAGCCGTGCATTACGTATATCGGAGCAGACGGCGCGGGTCACTATGTGAAAATGGTACATAACGGTATTGAATACGGCGATATGCAGTTAATCTCAGAAGCCTATTCTTTGCTGAAACAAGCGGTTGGCTTGAGTAATGAAGAACTGGCAGAAACCTTTACTGCATGGAATAAAGGCGAGCTGGATAGTTATCTCATTGAAATCACTGCCGATATTTTCCGTAAGAAAGATGAAGAAGGTAACTATCTGGTTGATGTGATCCTTGATGAAGCTGCTCAAAAAGGCACGGGCAAATGGACAAGCCAAAGCGCGCTGGATTTAGGCGTTCCGTTATCATTGATCACTGAATCAGTCTTTGCCCGTTTCTTATCGGCGTTAAAAACAGAACGCGTTGCCGCATCAAAAGTGCTGTCAGGTCCGAAAGCGCAAGCATTCAGCGGTGATAAAGCTGAGTTTATCGAAAAAGTTCGCCGTGCATTGTATTTGGGTAAAATCGTTTCTTACGCACAAGGCTTTGCACAACTGAAATCTGCATCAGACGAATACCACTGGGATTTACAATACGGCGAAATCGCTAAGATTTTCCGTGCTGGCTGTATTATCCGCGCGCAATTCTTGCAGAAAATTACCGATGCTTATGCTGAAAACGGTGATATTGCTAACTTATTGCTGGCAAGCTACTTCAAGAAAACGGCTGATGAATATCAACAAGCATTGCGTGATGTTGTTGCCTATGCGGTTTTACATGGTATCCCAACGCCAACACTGTCTGCGGCAATTGCCTATTATGACAGCTACCGTGCCGCAGTATTACCGGCGAACTTGATTCAGGCACAGCGTGATTACTTTGGCGCACATACTTATAAACGTACTGATAAAGACGGCGTATTCCATACCGAATGGCTGGAATAAGTTTGTTTTGATGTTCTGTATGTGAAGACAAAAATCCGGCTGAATTGCCGGATTTTTTTACCGCTGCGTTATGTTTAATAGCGCATAAAATGTCATTTAAGTGGCAACTCTCACCTGACTTCCGTACTATATCTACAGTTTATATTCAATTAATTGTCTCTCAAGTAAGGGTACTATGATGGAAAACGCGAAACCTTCATTTCAAAATGTGCTGGAGTACGTTCACCTGTCCCGCCGCAAAAATAAACTGAAACGTGAAATTGTGGATAACGAAAAGAAAATCCGTGATAACCAAAAACGTGTCTTGTTATTAGATAATTTGAGTGAATATATCAAGCCGGGTATGACTATTGATGAGATCCAAGCCATTATCGCTAATATGAAAAGCGATTATGAAGAGCGTGTCGATGAGTACATCATCAAAAATGCAGATCTGTCGAGAGAGCGTCGTGATATTTCACAGAAGATGAAAGCAAAATCTGAGATTAAATAATCTGAACTTCGGATAAAAAAGCTATATTATTACGATAACTTTCAATAATTATGTTTTTTTTGTAGAGGCGGCAATCTGCCGCCCGTGAATTCACAGTAGTTTGGCTGGCGGTTAACAACCGCCTCTACGAATTATTATTATCGCCATTTTCTTATCCAAACTTGTGGCTAAATAAGTTTTGCATTTAACGAAAGATGATACAAAAATGCCGTCAAATTTGACGGCATTTTGCTAATGGGAGAAAGAAATTAGAGATTCCGAATATATTCGTCCATATCACTTTTCAGGTTATCTGATTTCGTTCCGAAGATAGCTTGTATTCCAGAGCCTGCCACTACAACACCGGCTGCACCGAGCTGTTTTAGCCTATCCTGATCCACCTGAGAAACATCAGCAACACCAACCCGCAAACGTGTAATACACGCATCGAGATTGGTAATATTATTTTTACCGCCAAAAGCAGCCACCAGTTCACTTGCCATATTCGTTCCTGCATTGCTGGTCTTGCTGGCAGTTTCAGCGGTATCGTCTTCACGACCTGGTGTTTTCAGGTTGAGTTTTACAATAGTGAAACGGAAGATAACGTAGTAAATCAGCGCATAAAGTGGTCCGAGAATAAAGAACAGCCAACCATTGCGCGCTAAGTGATAGAACAGCGAGAAGTCAATTACACCGTGCGAGAACGTCATACTGTGTTTTGCGCCGAGCAGAATAGTAATCACATAAGCCAGACCCGCTAACACCGCATGAATGATATACAAAACCGGCGCAACGAACATAAAGGCAAATTCGATTGGCTCTGTAATGCCGGTAAGGAATGATGTCAGCGCGGCTGAGATCATGATCCCGCCGACTTTCTTACGATTTTCAGGTTTCGCTGTATGCCACATGGCGATCGCTGCTGCTGGCAGTCCCCACATTTTGAACAGATAACCGCCCGCTAAGTTTCCGGCAGTAGGATCGCCTTGCAGGAAACGTTGAATTTCACCAGTGATCCAGCGCCCATTTTCAGCATTACAAACGGTTTCGGTGGAGATAGTAGTAATAATTTTATTATCCACAACGCAGGCATGACCGGCTTCATAGAAGAACGGCACATTCCAGATGTGGTGCAGACCAAAAGGAATCAGTGAACGTTCGATAAATCCATAAATGCCGAAAGCTAATGCCGGATTTTGATAAGCAGCCCACTGCGAGAACGCGCTGATAGCACCGCCGACAGGCGGCCAGACAAATGACAACACAATACCGAGCGCGATACAGATGAAACCGGTAATAATCGGTACAAATCGTTTACCGGCAAAGAAACCCAGATAATCAGGTAGTTTAATGCGGTAGAAGCGGTTAAACAGATAACCAGACAGACCGCCAACCAGAATACCGCCTAACACTCCGGTGTCGATTTTATCAACGCCCATCGTTTCAGCCATCACTTTTAATGTGGCGACCATAATGCCGTAGCCAACAATCGACGCCAGACCAGCAACACCATCGTTATTGGTGAATCCCAACGCAACACCGACAGCGAACAATAACGGCATTTGATCGAAAATAGATCCGCCTGCTTGTTGCATCACTTTAGATACAATCGATGGCAGCCAACTAAAATCAGCGGCACCAACGCCAAGTAAAATACCGGCGATAGGTAACACGGAGACGGGTAACATCAGTGCCTTGCCGACTTTTTGCAAACTAGCAAAGAGATTTTTAAACATGAAAAGTGCTCCAGATAACGTATGGTCTAAAAGGGAAGCCAAAGGTTAATAATTAGTCTGAATGTGTGGCGAAATTCAGCTTGGGGTATTTATTTTGAAGCGTAAAATAAATACTGTTAACAGACGGTGATAATTGTCACAAAATTCTAGATTAAAATGAATGTATGGTGCTATTTAATTTATTTGTCGCGCTGAAATCAATAATAAATCAATTAAAATCATATAGTTTAATAGGGGTTTAAATATTTGGTAGTAGATTGGAATTAAGTTGCGTAATTGTTTTATGAAATAGTTTTATGACATATTTAAATAATAAAAAATAGATAAAAATGAAGATATTGATGACCGATCTCAAATATTACTTAATCTCAGGTTTGGATAAGAAAATGGTAAATTAATGTATTGAGAATAAAGAATAATTCGTAGTGACGGCAATCTGTTGCTTGAACTAACAACGTAGTAGATTCACGGACGGCAGATTGCTGTCATTACGAAAAATCGCATAATTATATGGGGTTTATTGTAATAATATAATTTTTTATCCGACTGATTTTATTGTATAAAATTTAATAGTTTTTCATGTATGAAAAAACAGTATTGACAAGGGTAAATAAAGGGCTAGATTTAAGTATAACGCAGGCAGAATCAGTCTCTCAGGGCGGTTCGTTAATGTCGGCGTTTTAATAAAAAAGCGCGATAAGAGTTCTGTAGTAAAGTAGTAAATAAGTTAAAGCAAATAAATGAAGTTGTTTTAACGGGTGTTAATGTAAAACAAACCGCGACTGATTTATCAGCCATTTTTATCGCGGTGAAGTGCGAGCCTCGTTGTGTAAAGTAACATCGCGTACTGGGAACGAAAGGGCGCGCAGCAGTTTTAATCTGATGAATAATGAAGTGAAATTCTGTTGCGTATAGGTGGTGTACGAAGTTAGCCGAACAATTGAGAACGGACTAACGTTATTGTTTAAATGTGTAGAAAATTATAGTGTTTAGTCAATAAATCGGAGGGATTTTAAACTATCAATGCTTAATTTTTCGCTTATGAAAAACGAGTACATCTAGTTAGTTATGTTAGACGTAAATAATTGAAGTATTAATGTTAACTTTACAATATGTTCAACCCTAAAGCCCCGACAATTTTGTTGTTGGGGCTTTTCACATCTATCATTCTTCCCGTCACTTTAATAAATAAAAAATTCGTTAACCTGATATTTGGATAAATATATAGTAAAAATATAGGTTAATCGGTTGATAATAAATAATCATTTGTAGAGGCGGTGATCTGCTACCCGTTGACTTCACGATGGTTTGGCGGGCGACAGATTGCCGCCCCTACGAAAAAATTTCATAATTAATTGAAATTTATCATAATAATATAACTGCTTATCCAAACCTCCGGTTAGCTAATAATTTATTATTAACAAATTTGTTGTTGAGTTAATTACAAATCATATCGACCATTTGTATGCTGACTGATAATCTAGAGCATATTTAGATCAGACAAAAAATAAGGTATCCAATGAGTATTGAATGGATTCTGGCATATTTAATGCTAGGTGCAGTCGTTGGCTTTATGGCGGGGTTGTTGGGTATTGGTGGCGGCGGAATTATGGTGCCGATCTTGACGGCGTTGTTTTCTGCTCAAGGTGTACCGGCAGAGCATCTGGTGCACATGGCATTAGGGACGTCGATGGCATCGATTGTGTTTACTGCATTTGCCAGTGCGCGCGCGCATCATAGTCATCAAGGCGTTTTATGGCAGGTAGTATTGAAGATTACGCCAGCAATATTGATAGGTACTTTATCAGCAACGTGGATCGCAGCCATGATCCCAACGAAAGCGCTGGGGATTTTTTTCTCCTGCTTTATGGCTTACGTGGCGATTCAAATGGTATTAAACATCAAACCGAAACCAAGCCGTCAATTACCCGGAGCGGTGGGTATGTCAGTCGCTGGTTTAACTATCGGCGGTATTTCTGCTTTAGTCGCTATTGGCGGCGGTTCATTAACCGTACCTTTCCTGACGTGGTGTAATGTGCGGATACAGCAAGCGATCGGTACATCTGCCGCTGTTGGATTACCTATCGCATTATCCGGCGCATTGGGTTACATGATTAATGGCTGGCACGCAGCAAATCTTCCTGATTACACCATTGGTTATGTTTATCTACCGGCAGTGGTGTTGATTTCTGCGGTGAGTTATTTCACCGCACCAGTCGGTGCCAAATTAGCTCACCGTTTACCTGTGGCAGTGCTGAAAAAAGTTTTTGCCGGATTATTGGTTTTGCTGAGTCTGAAGATGCTGCAAACGATTTTTGCGTAGAAGAAACTTTATTGAAAGATACAGGACGATGTTTGTTCGTCCTGTTTAATGTTCATTTCCCGAATAGATCTCTTAGAAACTAATCCCCGTTCCAATTCCTACGTTTCCGCCGGCACTACCGCCAGAACCGCTGATGCCGGTTGAGGTACAAGATGCAAGCAAAAGTACGGTAATGATCAGCAAGATATTTTTCATATTCAGAAACCTATTTTTCTTTTGCCATATAAGGCAGTTTTTCTAAATGGTAAGGATTGCTGCGAAAAAACTCTACGCGCTGCTTAAAGTAATCTTTAAGACTGGCAGGGATCAACGCCTCTATCTCACGGTAGTTAAACGGCATACCGTAACGTTCTTTATAAGCGACACCTGACGCATGTAAATCAACATCAACTTTTTCTCGATCTTCTTTTGGCAGGTCAGCCAGATTATAACTCATGCTCAACTCCTCTTAATTCTGCTGCGATTATACTCTGCCAGCAATGAGATTACATGAGTGATTGATTATATTTACTTTAAATTAAAGCCCACGGGAGACTTAATTCTATTAATAGGAAATAACGATATTTAATCGATCATCTTTTGCTTTATTTTTATACTGAAATCATTATAGTTGCGCGATGCTTTCTGTGAGGCAACAGACAATATTCTATAAGTATTTACTTATTGTTGTTAACTATTCCAAGTAGAAATAATTAACATATTAACTGTGCTTTTATGGAACAAGAGCAGGCTATTTAAATTAGTTTAATTATATAGTTATTTTTATCTAAATAAATCATAGAGAAAAATCGATATTATTACTCTGCTATTTAATTTTAGGTATTAAAAGCGGAAAGGATATTATCCATCAATAAGGTTGTTGATATGTCAATTGTTAATATGAAATTAAAACCTCTGTCTATTATGGTTGCAAAAGCGATGCCTGCAATGGCATTAATTGTTGCGTTGGGAGAATGTTCGACGGCGATGGCGGTGAATACTACGCCAATTCGGATTAATTACCTTAATGGTTTACCTGACACTGTGGTATCTCCTAATGATGCGACAATTATTACTACTAATGAAGTTGCTATTAATGTGACAGGTGGTGCTAATCTTCACTTAATTGGTAATACTACAATTCAAAGTGATGATACCAGCATCTACTCATCGGATTCTAATGTTACGATTGATAACAATATCTCTATCATTTCAAATAGTGATTCTGTGATTAATTCTCGTGGCTCAAATATCAATATAACGGGAGGTTTACTATTAAGTCGAGTTGATGATGCTAATGCTATTGAAGTTCGTGGCGGCATAGTGACATTAAATAATACTCGCCTTGCCACTGAGGGTTTAGTGAGTAGTACTATTACTATTGGCAGTAATGGAACCGGCAGTGATGGAACCGTAAATCTTAATAATACGATTGTGACAACAAAACAAGGTGATGCTGATTCCATTCTGCTTTTATTTAACGACTATGGCGGTACAACCAACGGCGGGGTATTTAATGCCAGACAATCAACGCTGACCACCGATGGTGAAGTTGGTTTTTATGCTGAGGGTGGCAATTGGACTGTTAATTTGGATAACACTTCATTATCTGCCGCACTGGGTGCAATTTATGTCGGTGATTATCGAGAAAGAGGGGATACCGTTGTTAATGTCAGCGCGATTAATAACTCAGTGATTAATGGCGGTTTGGCGTTCACGCCAGAGGATTCAACTTCTAAAATTGTGATGACAATGGATAAGTCAATTCTTAACGGCGCAACGCGCGGGCAGAATCAGATAGACCTGACAATGAACAACAATAGCTCATTTAATATCATCGAATCATCACAACTCAATAAATTAACATTATCAAACAGTAGTGTTAGCTTTGCTGCACCAACTAGTCAGAACTACAAAACGTTATCCGCCAATACATTATCTGGTACGGGTGATTTTCATATTAATACGGTGCTAAATGAGGGGGCAGCCAATACTCAATCCGATCTTATTCATGTATTAGGCGATGCCAGCGGTCATTATAAACTCTACGTCAACAAATCGGGTTCCGGTGCAGCGACGGCAGACAATGGCATTAAAGTTGTGCAAATTGACGGTGCAACTTTAAACAGCGAATTGTTTAAATTGGGCAACGAAGTCAGTATCGGTCAATACGATTACTATCTGTTTGAAGGCAGCGTAGATGGCTCGGATAGCAATGACTGGTATCTGCGTAGTGAAGTTGTTATCAAGCCTGATAGTGAAAATACGGCAGAATCAAATGATTCTGCGGGAACGCAAAGACCAAGTGTTTCTTTCGCGCGTAAAGAATTCGCCAGTTATATTGCCTCGCCTTATATCAACATGTTGTATGGTTACCAGAGTGTTGGCACGCTGCATGAAAGAATGGGTGACAGCCAGCAGTTCGCTCGCGGAGCGGATAATAAAACGTGGGGACGTTTCGTCGGTCAGCATTTAGACTCAAAAGCAGGGCGCTTTAATTACGATATTGACACCATGTTTGCTCAATTCGGACATGATTTGTATCAGTATCAAACGGAAGCCGGAACATCGGTAACGGCTGGTGCAACGGTGACATTGGGGAAAACGACTACCGATGCTCATGATAAATATCGTACTTATGTCGGCGATAGCATTGATACAGGTAGTATCGATACCAATAACTACAGTATTGGCGGTTACTATACCCGCTACGCGCAAGACGGCGGTTATATCGATGCAGTTACTCAGTTCACCTACTACGATACTCACTTTAATAGCCGTTATGATGCTGATCAAAAAGGCTATGGTTTGATTTTGTCACTGGAAGGCGGTAAGCCTTATGCAGTAACGGAAAACTGGAAAATTGAGCCGCAAGGTCAGATTGCTTATCAACTTCTGAAATCGGAAGATTTTCACGATCAGAAAGGTGATATTCAAGGTGATAATAACAGCACAGGTTTAGCGCGTGCCGGTGTTCGCTTATTCCGCGATCAAGCTCAGGATAAAGCCAGTGAAATATTCAAACCTTATCTGACGTTAGATGCAGTTAGTTCTCTGTCTAAAGCACCATCAGTTAACGTTGCTGGTAATGATATGCGTGCTGATTTTGATACAAGCTGGTGGCAAGCAGGTGCCGGTGTAACGGCAAATGTCACCAAGAACACGTCACTTTATATGGACGCTAAATATTTGAAGAGCTTCGAGGGTGATCTCGATGGTTACTCTGTCCATGTAGGGGTTCAGGCACGTTTTTAATCATTCTTTAGTATCGCTTGTTTTGTTAGTCTAAAAAATCCGGCTTCATATTTATATGATGCCGGATTTTCGTTATATAAATAATAGATTAGTATCTTGATAACCTATTATTAAAACAGGAAGAAATAGATGAAATTTGCCATCGCTTACAGTACCGGAAAAGATAGCGCACTTGCCTTATGGCGCATGATACAAAACGGGCATGAACCGGTTTGTATGATTGTAAATATCAATTTGGAAGCCGGTCGTTCATGGTTTCATGGTGTGAATTTTGAACTTCTTGATGCGGTTGCACAAAATATGGGCATTCCGTTGATCAAGTGTCAAAGTACTGGCGCGAATTATCATACTGAATTTGAAAAAGGACTCCGACAAGCAAAAGAGATGGGTGCACAAGCCTGTGTTTTTGGTGACATCGACATCGCCGATCACCTTAAATGGAATGAAGATCGCTGTACCAATGCCGGACTAGAATGTGTTCTTCCGCTATGGAATCAAAGCCGTGAAGCACTGGTTTATGAGTTGTTAGACTCAGGCATTCAGGCAGTAATTAAATGCGTTGAATCGAAATATATGAGTGATGAATTTCTCGGTAAAACGCTTGATCGCGATGTTGTCGGGCAGATCCGTGCCACCGGCGCAGATATTTGCGGCGAAAATGGCGAGTATCACACTTTTGTTTACGGCGGACCAATGTTTAGCCAGCCAGTCGATATTCAGCTCGGCGAAATTATTGATCTTAATACGCATAGTGTGATTGATATTCTTTTATCACATAACAAATCATAAGCCGGAGACAGGACTACTGTTATAGGAGAACGCCTCCGCACGGATTATAATTATTTGCAATTCAGGTCAGGCAGGTAAAACAAATGGATTCAGACTCTCTTTTCCGCATTGTGATTTTGGTCGGCTGTCTGGTATTAGCTGCCAGAAGCATGCGTTTTCATCTGCGTTATTTTATGCTGGCGATCGCTGTTATTGCCGGTCTTGCAATGATTATTGACGCATTTCATTGATGCCAACGCTTGAAAGGCAGAAGCTATCTACTCATACTGGAATCACTAACAACAGAACCAAGGAGCACATCATGGCTGAAGAGACTATTTTTAGTAAAATTATTCGTCGCGAAATTCCATCTGACATTGTTTATCAAGACGATATGGTAACGGCATTTCGTGATATTGCACCGCAGGCACCGACGCATATTTTGATTATTCCTAATATCCTGCTCCCTACTGTTAATGATGTTAAGCCAGAGCATGAGCAAGTGTTAGGGCATATGATCATTACTGCCGCTAAAATCGCCGAACAGGAAGGTATTGCCGAAAATGGTTACCGTTTGGTGGTGAACTGCAATCGTCACGGCGGGCAAGAAGTTTATCATATTCACATGCACTTATTGGGCGGCAAAGTGTTGGGACCGATGCTATCTCATTAAGATTATTGAACATATATTTATTGCTGAATAAGTCATTTAAATCAGCAGGTTAAATCAGTCAGTTAAATCAGTGGAGTAGGGAATGAAAAAAGTTCTGTTATTAGGGATAAGTTTGGCGGTGTTGATGCTAACGGGTTGTCCTCATACTAATACCCAGCCGACGAAACCGCCGGTTGTCACACCGCCAACTCCTGCGCCGTATGAGCCGCCGCCAACACCGCCGGATTTAGCGCCGCCAGAACAGCCGATTAACTGGGCTGCCAGTGTAGAACCGCTGGTGGTGAAAATGATCACGGCATCTGCTGAAACAACCGATAACAGTGTTTTGCTGTTAGATAAAGTAAAAAATAATACTACCGGTGAAGTCGCAACGGCTGATGCGACCAAAGCGCTGAAAGAGTCATTATTAGCGACGCATCATTTTGAATTGGTTGATGACAGCAAACTCAATGAAGGGCGTCAGGCATTAGGCTTACAGGGTGATGACAGCTTAATTTCACGGGCGAAAGCCATCAGTCTGGCGCGTTATTTGGGCGCGAAATATATTGTTTATGCCAGTGCTAATGGTAATTCAGGAATGCCGGAGATCATGCTGCAACTGATACAGGCATCAAGCGGTGAAATTATCTGGACTGGAAAGGGTGAAACTCAGCGTTAAGTATGAGCTTTTATCTTTTTGATTAATAAATTTAACTTTAAAAAACAGCAGCAAAGTGAGGATAACGTGGGACCAGTGATGTTAGATGTTGCGGGCTATGAGTTGGACGCAGAAGAGCGTGAGATATTAAAACATCCGGCAGTAGGTGGTTTGATATTTTTTGCCCGTAACTTTCACGATCCCGCACAACTGGCAGAATTAGTGCGGCAAATTCGGGAAGCGTCACGCGATCGACTGCTAATCGCAGTTGATCAGGAGGGCGGACGAGTTCAACGCTTTAAAAATGGTTTTACCAAATTACCAGCGCCGCAAGCGTTTGCTACACTGTTAGCAGATCGTCAGGCAGAAAGTATGGCATTAGAAGCCGGTTGGCTGATGGCTGCTGAGTTGGTTACGCTGGATATTGATATTAGTTTCGCGCCAGTGCTTGATGTCGGTCACAGCAGTGCTGCAATTGGCGATCGCTCATTTGGCAGTGATCCAGAAGTGGTGATGCTGATGGCAAGCCAGTTTATTCAGGGTATGAATAGCGCGGGAATGCGTGCGACAGGGAAACATTTTCCGGGACATGGCGCGGTGTCTGCTGATTCGCATAAAGAAACGCCGGTAGATAACCGAACTTATCAGCAGTTATATAACAAAGATATGGCGGTATTTCGTTATTTATTTAGTGCAGGTCTATTAAATGGTGTGATGCCTGCACATGTGATCTACAGCGAAGTTGATCCGCGTCCCGCAAGTTGTTCACCTCATTGGCTGAAAACCGTATTGCGCCAGCAGCTAGGGTTTAGCGGTGTGATCTTCTCCGATGATATGTCGATGGAGGGCGCAGCGATTATGGGTAATTATGTCGAACGCAGTCAGGCAGCACTTGATGCAGGTTGTGATATGGTACTAATCTGCAATAATCGTAAAGGCGCGGTCAGCGTACTGGATAACTTACCGGCGGCTGTTTATGCTGATTATCATGCTGAACGTGTAACGCAGTTGTTCCATAAAAACGTGCTGAGTTGCCGTGATTTGCTGGCATCTGCTCGCTGGCAGCAGGCGAATAAACAGTTGAGCGCATTAAGTGATCGTTGGAACGAGTACAAACAACAGCATAATCCCGTGTAATGCTGTATGAGGTTAGTGCGATACGACATAAGCAATATTGTGAGTATGTATAGAAAGCAGTGAGGCTAAAGATGATTATTTATTTACATGGTTTTGATTCAACCAGTCCGGGGAATCATGAGAAAGTCTTACAGCTACAATTCATCGATCCCGATGTGCGTTTTATTAACTACAGCACACGGCATCCACGCCATGATATGCAATATTTGCTGAAAGAAACCGATAAAGCCATTCAGCAGGGAAATGATAACCGCGCGTTGATCTGCGGTGTTGGTTTAGGCGGTTTTTGGGCTGAACGTGTGGGATTTTTGTGTGGTATTCGGCAGGTGATTTTCAATCCTAATTTATTCCCGCATGAAAATATGACGGGCAAAATTGATCGACCGGAAGAGTATCTGGATATTGCGACTAAATGTGTTGCTGAATTCCGCAGCAAAAATCAGGGCAACGGTCTGGTCTTCTTGTCCCGCAATGACGAAGTGTTGGACAACCAGCGCAATGCTGATGTGTTAAGCCCATATTACGATGTGATTTGGGACGAAGAGCAGAGTCATAAATTTAAACAAATATCTCAGCATTTACAGACAATTAAAGCGTTTAAACAACGTTAATCAATATACCGTCATCTTTCAAATTGTTATGTTGTTTTTTGTCGGGGCGGCAGATTATTGCCTGCATCTCGAAATATATATCTAAGATATGAATTTTCCCCAGT
This sequence comes from Enterobacteriaceae bacterium, assembly GCA_031261005.1. Taxonomy (GTDB): domain Bacteria; phylum Pseudomonadota; class Gammaproteobacteria; order Enterobacterales; family Enterobacteriaceae; genus JAISKF01. The sequence continues at coordinate 73,175 of JAISKF010000025.1, forward strand.
TTTTACTGGGGTTTTTTATGCCCGTAAACTGCTTACCCACATGCTGTTTTCTGCTATCTACAGCTCATAATACATAATAAAAATCAATTAAAAACATATAAATATTGATTTATGTCAATTTTGGTATGACCAAATGCCCAATTGTGATATTATGTTGCCAGTTTGTAATGAAGAGTTACACATTCATTACCTGAATTTGTATTTTATTTTTGTTGAGATGCCAATATGAAAACAGACGTTAAAAAGATTGTGATTGTCGGCGGCGGTGCTGGTGGATTAGAACTGGCAACCAGTCTGGGTAATAAACTGGGGCGTAAAGGGAAAGCTGAAATTACGCTGGTTGATCGTAACCAGAGCCATCTATGGAAACCATTACTGCATGAAGTTGCCACTGGCGCATTAGATGATGGCGTCGATGCGTTAAGTTATCTAGCTCATGCCCGCAACAATTCATTTCACTTCCAATTGGGAACGCTCATCGATATTAATCGTGAGCAACGCACGATCCGTTTAGCGTGTATTAATAACGAACAGGGCGAAGAGTTAGTGCCAGAGCGTGATATGGCTTATGACATTCTAGTTATGGCGTTAGGCAGCGTCTCAAATGACTTTGGCACACAAGGCGTAAAAGAAAACTGCATCTATTTGGATAATCCAAAACAAGCACAATTGTTCCACAACAACATGCTGAATCTATTCCTGAAATTTTCTGCTCATTCAAATGAGCAAGAGCGCGTCAATATTGCTATCGTCGGTGGTGGTGCAACGGGTGTCGAACTGTCGGCTGAGTTACACAATGCCGTGAAGCAACTGCATAGTTACGGTTATCAGGGATTAGATAACAAAGCGTTGAATATCACGTTAGTGGAAGCGGGCGAGCGAATTTTACCGGCATTACCGCCGAGAATATCTGCGTCGGCACATCACGAATTAACGAATTTAGGTGTGAACGTTCTGACGCAAACGATGGTGACTAGCGCAGAAACCAATGGGCTACATACTAAGAACGGTGATTTTATTAAAGCTGATTTAATGGTTTGGGCTGCGGGGATTAAAGCTCCTGATTTCATGAAAGATTTAGGCGGATTAGAAACTAATCGCATTAATCAATTAGTGGTACTTCCAACCTTACAAACCACTCTCGATTCCACTATTTTTGCCATTGGTGACTGTGCTAACTGTATGCAGGCAAACGGTATTCCTGTACCGCCGCGCGCTCAGGCAGCACATCAAATGGCAAGTTTGTGTTATCACAATATCTTGGCTTTGATGAATGGCTCTGATTTGAAAAGCTATCACTACACTGATCGTGGTTCACTGGTATCGCTATCCAAATATAGTACCGTTGGCAGCCTGATGGGTAACTTAACGAAAGGCTCGATGATGATCGAGGGTAGGTTAGCGAGATTGGCATATATCTCGTTATATCGTATGCACCAGGTTGCGCTGTTTGGTTATGTTAAAACTGGGCTGATCATGCTGGTGGGCGGAATCAACCGAATTATTCGACCAAGATTGAAGTTACATTAACCAGCAGTTCAGTATATTATTACAATAAATTTCAAGTGATTATATAATTTTCGTGGCGGCGGCAATCTGCCGCCCGTGAACCCACAGCGTTGTTAATACGGGCAGCAAATTGCCGCCTTTACGAATTATTCTTTCCCTCATTAAAACCACATTTATTTCATTAGACGCTGGATAAACCTACGCGCCTAAATTACAGTGTCTCCCTAAGGAGTTATCCTTACCGAAGATATTGAATAAGGTTGGAGAAACAGATGTCATCATTGAGTAAAGAAGCAATATTAGTTCATGCTGCATTGGCGTCACGCGGGCTGGAAACGCCGTTGAGAGGTCCGGTGTTAGATGCGGCAACCCGTAAAGAAAAAATTCAGCAACATATGGCATCGATTATGGAATTGCTGAATCTTGATTTATCTGATGACAGTCTGGCGGAAACGCCGCATCGTGTAGCCAAAATGTACGTTGATGAAATTTTTTCTGGTCTGGATTACGCTAATTTCCCTAAAATCACGTTAATTGAAAATAAAATGAAAGTCGATGAGATGGTGACAGTGCGGGATATTACGTTGACCAGCATGTGTGAGCATCATTTTGTTACTATTGATGGCAAAGCGACGGTTGCTTATATTCCGAAAGATTACGTGATTGGCTTGTCGAAAATTAATCGCGTAGTGCGTTTCTTTTCTCAGCGTCCGCAAGTTCAGGAGCGTTTGACGCAGCAAATTCTGGTGGCACTGCAAACGCTGCTTGGCACGACGAATGTCGCGGTGTCCATTGATGCACTGCATTATTGTGTGAAATCGCGTGGTGTCAGTGATGCGACCAGCTCAACCAGCACCACATCGCTGGGCGGTATTTTCAAAAGCAATCCGAGTACACGTCAGGAATTCCTGCGCTCGGTGCGTCACTCCAATCACCTTTAAGTCTCTCTTTTGATGATGCGTGATAACACGCGCCCTACAACATCTTTCATACCGCCGGAAACGTCCTCCGTCCGGCGAATTTCTCAGCTAGACAGCGCGCGCGGATTCGCGTTACTAGGGATATTAATCCTGAATATCGGCGGTTTTGGTTTACCCAAAGCGGCTTATATGAATCCAGCCTATGCGGGAATGCCGTCTATGAGCGATGGCGTAACATGGTCGATATTAAGCGTGCTGGCACAAGGCGCTTTTCTTGCCATGTTTGCCATATTGTTCGGCGCAGCGCTGCAATTACTGCATAAACGCAGTGTTAGCTGGAATATCTCGCGCCTGTTCTGGCTGGCATTACTAGGCTTTTTTCACAGCGTTTATTTGTGGGACGGTGATATTCTGCTGACTTATAGCATTGCTGGTTTGGGGGCATTGCTGATTATTCGCTCTACATCATCGGTGAGCGGATTAATGCGTACCGGTATTCTGCTTTATACGATCGGACTGGCAATATTGTTGTGGTTCGGGCTGTTAACAGATAACAGCATGAGTGGTGATTGGTTTCCCAGTGCAAAAAGTCTGGTAATTGAAACTGAATGGAAGCTGGTTGGCGGAGAAGCCGCGCGGCAAGCGCGTTTCGTTATGATGCAGGGAATTCAACTTTCCGTGATCTTGCAGTTTGGTTGGGAGTTGATTGGATTAATGCTGCTCGGTGCTGCGTTGATGCGAACGGGCTGGCTGAAAGGGCAAAGGACCTCCGCGCAATATCGCCGACAAGGTTGGATATTGTTTTTAATCTCGTTATTGATTCATTTTCCGGTGCTGTTGCTGCAATGGCATTGTAACTGGGATTTTGTTATCGCGGGTTACTATTTGCAAGTGCCGAAAGAGCTAAGCTCAGCGATTCAAGGTCTGGCTTATCTGGCGCTTTGGTACGGCTATGGGCAAGGGATAAAAATATCCGCAGTGGCTCATTGTTTAGCGAGTGTAGGGCGCATGACGTTAACTAATTATCTTCTGCAAACCTTAATTTGTACCACGTTATTCTATCATTTTGGCTGGTATCAAAAGCTGGATAGATTGAGCCTGCTGGCATTCGTTCCCACAATTTGGTGCATTAATATTGCGGTTTCCGTGCTGTGGCTGAAGTTTTTCCGGCAAGGTCCTGTCGAATGGTTATGGCGAAGACTAACGGACAGAACGGCGATCAGATAGCCGTCGAGTTTATTTTGCTGCTGGCGTGGTCGTTTCTGCTTTAACTGGCGGTGTAGCTGCTTTATTTAAATCTTCTAACTCGAATAATTGTTCTGCTGACACTGCCGGATAATCCTGTTTATCATCGCCCAAATTGTATGGTGTCGGGATCGGGATCATCGGACCAAGAAAACGCGGTTCTCGGTTCAGCATATAGAGATCGGTTAATGTGGTTAATCGGGCAAACACTTCTCGCACACGCACCATAAACATATCTTTCGGCGATGACACGGCATAGCAATTCGCTTTAATGCCGCTATGCAGGGCAATAAACAAGGCGCGCTCGCAGTGAAAACGCTGAGTAATAATAGTAAATTCGTTGGTATCAAAGACTTTTTTGGTGCGAATGATCGAGTCCAGCGTTCTAAATCCGGCATAATCGAGAACAATATCTGTAGCGGGAACGCCAGCCTGAATAAGATCTTTCCGCATCATAATCGGCTCATTGTAGTTCAACTGAGCATTATCACCGCTTAACAACAGATAACTGATTTTATTGCTGTTATACAGATTCAGCGCGCCCTGAATACGAAACCGATAGAACTGATTAATCCCGCCAGAGCGCACATATTTAGATGTGCCTAATACGACACCAACATGGCTTGCAGGAAGTTCGGCAATATTTTCATAGATGTAGGGCGCAGTACGCCAACTGATCCAACGATCAAGCAGCAGTGCACTGCATAGCACTAACGCCAGCAACACAAATAAGCTATAAATCAATCGTTTTAATATCATTTTTTGGATACTTATGCCATTAACCGGACTCTTAAGGCTACTCGACGCAAAAGATGAACACAAGAGCGCAGAAATGAAAAAATTTGAATATTAGTGAAAATGAATGAGTGTATTGAGATAGTGATCCATGAATAAAAATATAGCAAATTGCCATTATTCATTACAGAATGTCACGCTCAACTAAGCGCTTTGTTGATTTAAAAGATATGCTGCTACAGCGTAATCTAATCATATCCTAGTAATATATTTTTATCAGTGAGTTAAACGGATTTATGACAATATACGATTTAAAACCGCGATTTCAGGCTTTGTTAAGACCAATATTAAAACGCCTGTATGATGCAGGAATAACAGCCAATCAGGTTACGTTAGCGGCGCTGATTGCTTCCGTTTTTATCGGTGTTCTTCTGATCGTTTTTCCTGTTTCTTCTCTATTTATTATCCTGCCTATTTTCCTTTTTATTCGCATGGCATTGAATGCCATTGACGGCATGCTAGCACGGGAATTCAACCAGCAATCTAAACTGGGCGCGTTGCTGAATGAAACGGGTGATGTGCTGTCTGATAGTGTGCTTTATCTGCCTTTTGCGCTATTACCTCATGCGACTATCTGGCTGGTTATGCTGGCGATTTTTTTATCCGCATTGACCGAGTTTTGCGGTGTGCTGGCGCAAACCATTGGTGCATCTCGTCGCTATGATGGACCAATGGGAAAAAGTGATCGTGCGTTTATTTTTGGCGCTTATGGGTTAGCTATTTTTATCTGGCCAGTATTACAAGAATGGAGCTGGCTGGTGTTTGCTGCGGTATCTATCTTATTGATATGGACTTGTTTTAATCGCTGTTATCGGGCGTTGGCAGAAGTTCACTCGTAACCAGAGAATTTATTTATGAGTTCAGTATTAATTCGATCATTTGTGATCATGTTTGTATTGCTTATCGTGGCAACGATCACCATTCGGGTCTTATCCATGCGTTCGCCAGAAAAAGACTGGTCTGAATTACGCCAACGGGTGAATACATGGTGGTGGATTGTCATTGTTTTTGTATTGGCAATTTCGACGCCAAAAGCTATTTCCCTCACCATTTTTGCCATGATCAGTTTTCTGGCACTGAAAGAGTATTTCACGCTTATTCCTACTCGTCGTTCAGATCAAATGCCGTTGCTATGGGCTTATTTTGCCATTCCTCTACAGTATTATTTTGTTTATATGGAATGGTATAGCATGTTTTTGGTGTTTATCCCTGTTTATGTTTTTTTGTTTTTACCCATGCGAATGGTGCTGATTGGTAATAATCAAAAATTTTTACACTCTACGGCGATATTGCATTGGGGCGTAATGATTACGGTGTTTTCTATTAGTCATGTAGCCTATTTAACGGTGCTGCCGGATAACGCATTAAAAACAGGTGCATTATTGGTGATTTATCTGGTTGCACTAACTGAGTGTAACGATATAGCTCAATATTTATGGGGTAAATCGTTAGGGCGAATAAAAGTGATTCCAAAAGTCAGTCCTAACAAAACTCTGGAGGGATTAGTCGGCGGTATTGTGACAACCATGCTTTTGTCTTGGCTTTTAGGTGATATTTTAACGCCGCTGACAGGGTGGGAATCATTACTCATCGGTTTGTTAATTGGTGTAGCCGGTTTTATTGGTGATGTAGTGATGTCTGCGGTGAAACGCGATATTGGCGTTAAGGATTCAGGTAAATTACTTCCGGGTCACGGCGGTATTCTGGATAGGTTAGACTCACTGATCTATACTGCTCCGCTGTTTTTTCATGCACTATATTATCTGCATTATTAGTATTACAAAATGATGTACTAAGGACGGAATAATGAGTTTGTCAGAAACACGTATCGCAACAGAGAATCAATTTAAAACTTCTGATGGCACAGAGTTGTTTTATCGCTGCTGGCAGCAGGTATCAGGAACGCCGGATAAGATTATTGTTCTTTTTCATCGCGGTCATGAACATTCAGGGCGGTTACAGCATATCGTTGATGAATTGAATATGCCGGACGTCCCGATGTATGCGTGGGACGCCAGAGGTCACGGTAAAACATCGGGACCAAGAGGATACAGCCCTAGCTTGGGGACTTCCGTTAGAGACGTAGACGAATTTGTTCGTTATGTCGCTGAACAAAGCCATGTTGCTATGGAAAATGTCATCATCATTGCACAAAGCGTAGGCGCGGTATTAGCGGCTACTTGGGTGCATGATTACGCGCCGAAAATTCGCGGTATGATTTTGGCATCACCTGCTTTTAAAGTGAAACTCTATGTGCCGTTTGCCCGTTTGGGGTTGGGCGTCATGAAGAACTTCCGTGGTTTGTTCTATGTTAACTCTTATGTTAAAGCGCATTATCTGACTCACGATAAACAGCGAATAGACTCTTTTAATCAAGATCCGCTCATTACGCGATCTATTGCCGTTAATATTTTGCTTGAACTGTATAAGACTTCCGAACGTGTAGTTGCTGATGCTTCCGCGATTACCACTCCGACGCAATTGCTGATTTCCGGTGATGATTATGTGGTACACCATAAGCCGCAGCATCAGTTCTATGAGCGATTAAATACGCCAGTCAAAGAAAAGCATATTTTGAGTGGTTTTTATCACGATACGTTGGGTGAAGAAAATCGGCATCTGGCATTTGATAAAATCCGTTCTTTTATCAATAAATTATTTGATATGGAACCCGTCCGGCACGACTATTCGGAAGAAGACCGCTGGAGCTTTAGTGCCGATGAATACCGCAGACTGCAAGCTCCTCTGCCGCGCTATTCGATAACACGGGGTTATTATCGTGGATTAACAGCGGTAATGGCATCGTTAGGCAAAGCATCAAAAGGGATAAATATTGGTTTTGAAACGGGTTTTGATTCAGGCAGTACGCTGGATTATGTTTACCGGAATCAACCGCAAGGAAAAAATAAGTTTGGACGGTTTATTGATAAACAATATCTGAACAGCATCGGTTGGCGCGGTATTCGCCAGCGTAAACAAAATATTGAAACGCTGATTCGTCAGGCGATTAATATGTTAAAAGAGCGCAATACTCCCGTGCGTATTCTTGATATTGCCGCAGGTCATGGCAGATATGTTTTAGATGCGATTGGTGATGCACAAGACATCGAGTCTATTTTATTGCGTGATTATAGTGAGTTAAATGTTCAGCAAGGTAAACAGAAGATCGCTGAACGTCATTTATCGGATAAAGCCGATTTTGTCGTAGGTAATGCGTTTGACCGTGAAAGTCTGGCTAATATTACGCCGAATCCAACATTGGGTATTGTCTCTGGTTTATATGAGCTGTTTCCTGAAAACGAAAGTGTTCAGTCATCATTGATGGGATTGGCGGATACCATTCCTGTTGGTGGCTTGCTGGTGTATACCGATCAACCCTGGCACCCACAGTTAGACATGATCGCCCGTTCACTGACAAGTCATCAAAGTGGAAAACCGTGGATAATGCGTTGTCGTACTCAAGGTGAAATGGATAACTTGGTTGAACGAGCCGGATTTGTCAAAATAGTTCAACTTATTGATGATGATGGTATTTTCAGCGTTTCTCTTGCTGAACGAGTAAGCAAGAGCTAAGTCTGTCAGATGGCTGATCAATTCAATCCATTATCGGTTACAAATTCCCGTCGCCAGCTCTGGCGGCTGGGATTTGTCTGGCTGCTTTTTCTTGCTCCCTATTTTTTCCTGACTTACGGGCAAGTAAATCAATTTACCGCGACTCGTGATGATGTCAGCACGTTGGTTTTTAGTTGGGAATCTCAAATTCCATTTTTGCCGTGGACGATTGTTCCTTACTGGAGCATTGACTTGTTATACGGCATCTCATTATTTATCTGTACAACTCGACGAGAATTAATGGTACATGGTTGCCGTTTACTGCTCGCATCGGCTGTCGCTTGTATTGGTTTTTTATTGTATCCGCTGCGTTTTAGCTTTGCCCGTCCTGTGAGTGATGGTGCTTTTGGTTGGCTATTTCAACAATTGGAACTATTTGATTTGCCTTATAATCAAGCTCCGTCATTGCACATTATTTTACTTTGGTTGCTATGGTTACGTTTTTATCCTCATGTCGCGGCTAAATGGCGCTGGTTATTGCATAGCTGGTTTGCGCTCATTGGTATCTCAGTTTTGACAACGTGGCAGCATCATTTTATTGATGTAATTAGTGGATTTTTTATTGGTGTCTGTATCAGTTATATATTGCCAATAGCCTCTCGTTGGCAATGGCAGCCGAGTCAAGACCCTTTTGCTCGTCGTGTGGCGGCGTATTACGCTATTCCAGCGATGGTGTTAGTGATTCTGGCATCAATATTAGGCAGTGTTTTTTGGTTCTTGCTGTGGCCAGCCGTTGCTTTATTTATTGTAGCATTGGGCTATTACGGACTAGGAAATTCAGTTTTTCAAAAGAATACATCAGGTTGGATGTCTCCCTCAGCGCGTATTTTACTTGTTCCTTATCAGATTGGTGCCTGGTGCTCATTTCGCTATTTCAGTGCTAAATACGATGCCAGTAATCAGATTACATCAAAGATAATATTGGGAAGTTATCCAAGACACTTTTTGCCGGTTGATGCAGTGCTGGATCTCACTGCCGAGTGGCAAAGAAGTGCTTATTCTCGTGATTTATCCTATGAGGCTTACCCGTTGTTGGATTTGTTAACACCGAGTGTGCAAGAGCTGCAACAAGCTGTTTCGGCACTGAATCGGTTGCAAGCGGAGGGAACAGTGTTAGTGCATTGTGCGCTTGGTCTTTCGCGTAGTGCCACGGTGGTTGCCGCCTGGCTGATTCAGCAAAATGAAGTTCCTGATGTTTCCTCTGCGATTGAAAAGTTACAGCGCGCGCGTCCTGATATTATGTTGAAAGAATCGCACTTTAATGTGCTGAACCAATGGACCAGACAATATGTCTCTGAACAATATGTATAAAGGGAATGAGATAATAGAACAGCCATTAGCAGGAAGCGTATTAGTCGTAACATTAAATAGCTGGCGCTATTTTTCTGCACTATCGGCATTAGCCATGTTATTCACTTTGGTTATGTTGCTTACTGATAGCTACTCATCAGTTATTTTAGCTATCGCATCACTCGTTGGTTTGGCTTGTCAGTATTATTGCTGGCGATTGTGGCTGGATTGTCATTTATTCACCATTTTTTATCAGCATTTACAGCAGAGTGATATTTTTGATAGTGCAATTAATCAGTGTTGGGGTAGAAAAGAGGGAAGTCAGCGTAGCTTAATCTCTCGTTGGCATGGGGCGCGCCGTTTATTGTATTTAGCCGCGAGTTCTATGTTGATTCAATGGGGCATTATCCTGATTTTGATGATAGTGCATGGTTTTTAGCCCTTATCACCCAAACTGTTTTAATCTGTTACATTTCAAAATTGTACTTGTCTCATGTTTGTCGTACAAAGTTCACAGCATAGATTTAGCTCAGAGGAAAACCCAGATGGCAGGTATAAGCATTACTAAATTATTGATTATTGCGGCGTTGATTGTGCTGTTATTTGGTACTAACAAGCTGCGGACGTTAGGTGGTGATTTAGGCGCAGCAATTAAGGGTTTTAAGAAAGCGATGGATAATGATACGACTTCTTCATCAAACGCAGATTCACATACACAGCAGGTAGAAGAGAAGAAGTAAGTAATTTCAGCGTTAATTAGCTTCAGGTTTTGATAATAAAATAGATTAATCTATTGATAATAAAATAATTTTCAGGATAGCAATCAGTCGCCCATTGATTTCACCGTGGTTTGGCGGGCGGCAGGTTGCCGCCCCTACGAAAAACAATATAATTATTTGAAATTCATCATAAAAATATAAATTTTTATCCGAAGTTCAGGTTATTTAACTTCCACACCTTTAGCTTGTAAGTCTGCATGGTATGACGAGCGGACAAATGGACCGCAGGCAGCGTGGGTGAAGCCCATCGCCATTGCTTCGGCTTTCATTTCGTCGAACTCAGCAGGGCTGACATAGCGTTGAACCGCAAGGTGATGGCGGCTTGGCTGTAAATATTGTCCAAGAGTCAGCATGGTAACGCCATGAGCGCGTAGATCCCGCATTACTTCAATGATTTCCTGATTGGTTTCGCCTAATCCCACCATTAAACCTGATTTTGTAGGAATTTCAGGGTGAGCTTCTTTAAATCGTTCTAGCAGTTTTAGCGACCAGTTATAGTCAGCCCCCGGACGAACCTGCCGATAAAGGCGCGGAATATTTTCCAGATTGTGATTGAATACATCAGGCGGCGTAATGGTAAGGACATCTAATGCGCGATCCATACGACCGCGAAAGTCTGGTACGAGCGTTTCAATATGAATCGCAGGACTTTTCTCCCTAATCGCACTGATACAATCCGCAAAGTGTTGAGCGCCGCCATCGCGCAAATCGTCGCGATCTACGGAGGTGATAACAACGTAGCGCAATCCCATATCTTTAATCGTTTGCGCTAGTTTGGCGGGTTCATTGCTATCTGGTGCGACAGGACGACCGTGCGCCACATCGCAAAACGGGCAGCGACGAGTGCAGATCGCCCCGAGAATCATAAAGGTGGCAGTACCGTGATTAAAACATTCTGCGAGATTCGGGCAGGAGGCTTCTTCGCAGACAGAATGCAATCCGTTCTTACGCATTGCAGCTTTGATGCCTTGAATGCGAGAAGAGTCGGCTGGCAGCTTGATTTTCATCCACTCAGGTTTACGAAGCATCTCATGACGATCGATTTCTACCGTTTTCACAGGGATAAGCGCCATTTTGTCTGCATCGCGGTACTTAATGCCGCGTTCCATCTGAATTGGTTTACTCATAATCGTTTAGATTCCAATAGCCTGTCTCAGGTTGTTGATAACCGAGTAATTGAATGAATTCCTGTACGAGAACAGGGTGAACTTGTGCAAAATCGGTGGACGGTGCAAGGTCTTTTATTTGTGTCATTTGCAAGCCAGCATAACCGCAGGGATTGATGCGAGTGAACGGTTCAAGATCCATGTCGATATTCAGCGCCAGTCCGTGAAATGAACAACCTTTACGGATACGCAGACCTAATGAGCAAATCTTACTGCCGTTAACATAGACGCCAGGGGCGTCAGGACGGGCGATAGCATCAATATTAAAGTGCGCTAAGGTATTGATAACCGTCTGCTCAATAGCGGTAACCAATTCACGTACACCGAGTTTTTTACGTTTAAGATCGACCATGACATACATCACTTGCTGACCGGGACCATGATAGGTCACTTGACCGCCGCGATCACTTTGGATCACCGGAATATCACCCGCAGCGAGAACATGCTCTGCTTTTCCGGCTTGACCTTGAGTAAAGACGCGCGAGTGTTGAACCAGCCACAATTCATCAGGCGTATTAGCGTCACGACGATCAGTGAAGTTATGCATAGCGCGGGATACGGGCAGATAGGGCTGCAATCCCAGTTGGCGTAATATAATGGTATCTTGTTGCAAGTAAGTCATCATAATGTTACGAAAATGGTGAGTCTATTATACCCACCGTTGAGCGATACCACCAGACGAAATAGGTATATTCCATGTCAGGAGCGTTTTTTATTACACCGTCATCTTGCAAATTACAGCAGTACTAGCTGCAACCAAAAAGATAGCGGGTATCGTCTGATTTAAAAAATAGATAACAAAAAGCAGATAACAAAAAGCCGAATAAAAAATTTATCCGGCTTTTTGCATTGTCTTTTTATCTTGCCTGAGCTGATTACAACACCATACGCACGATTTCGATATTACCCAGTTCGTCATATAAAGTTTCAACCTGATCAATATGCGTGGCATTAATCGTAATTGAAACGGAGTGGTAGTTTCCTTTGCTACTAGGCTTAACCTGAGGGGTATAGTCACCCGGAGCATGGCGTTGTACCACTTCGACTACTTGGTCAACTAGCTCAGGTTTCGCCTCGCCCATCACTTTGTAAGTAAAGGAACAAGGGAACTCAAGCAGTTCATTCAGTTTAGTTTTCATGGTTTCTCCGACAAAAAATTGAAAAGGATTGCCAATAAAAATAATAGCTCCCGCTATTTGTTATCAACACGGGAGCTATCGTTATCTCTGGCTTGAATACTATGTGGGGATTAAAAATCCCATTTCAAGTATTAGCCGAACCAGTGATGGAACATCAACTTGATATGGTCAATCAGACGGCTAAAGAATCCGCCTTCTTGCACTTCGTTTAATACCACTAATGGTTTTTGCTCGATGGTTTTACCGTCCAGTTGGAAGTTGATCGTACCGACAACTTGACCTTTAGCTAACGGCGCATTGATTTCCGCTTCATTTAGTGTATAGCTTGCTTTCAGATCATTTAAACGACCGCGCGGAATGGTTACAGACGCGTTTTTATCCACACCCAGTTGAACACGATCAGTATCGCCAAACCATACCGGTTCAGAGGCAAACTCTTTACCGCCCTGAATTGGTGTCACGGTTTCAAAAAAGCGGAAGCCCCAAGTCAGAAGTTTTTTACTCTCCGTTTCACGGCCTTTGAATGTCCGTCCGCCCATTACGACAGAAATAAGACGCATATTGCCTTCGGTTGCAGAAGCCACCAGATTGTAACCCGCAGCGGATGTATGACCGGTTTTGATACCATCAACATTCAGGCTGGTATCCCACAATAAACCATTACGGTTTAATTGTTTGATATTATTGAAATAATACTCTTTTTCTTTATAAACAGAGTATTCATCGGGAACGTCGCGGATCAATGCTTGACCAAGCAGCGCCATATCACGAGCAGAGCTGAATTGACCCGAAGCATCTAAACCATGAACAGTCTCGAAATGGGTGTTTTTCATTCCCAATGTATTGACGTAATTGTTCATGATATTAACGAACGTTTCCTGACTGCCTGCAACGTGTTCAGCCATTGCTACGCAGGCATCATTTCCTGATTGAATGATAATGCCGCGATTAAGGTCGGAAACTTTAACCTGCATTCCCGGTTGCAGGAACATCAGTGAAGAGCCTTTGAACACCGGATTACCCGTCGCCCATGCTTCTTTACTAATATTCACATTATCATTCAGGCTGATTTTTCCAGCTTTGATGCTTTGACCAATCACATAACTGGTCATCATTTTTGTCAAGCTGGCAGGATCGCGGCGTGCATCGGCATTCATCTCAGCCAATATTTTGCCGGAATCGTAATCCATCAGGACATAAGCCTCAGCATCGATTTGCGGAACGGCGGGGATTGTCGTCGTTAAATTAACATCATCGGCGCTGATTACTGATGTAGAACAAAAAGCGATTAATGCACCAAAAGTGATGCTTTTCAGCAAGGTATGATGAGATGTTTGGATAGATAGAGATTTCATAGAAAGCTGCTTCATAAGTAGGACGATAATATCCGTAACAAGTTAATAATGGTCACAAGAAAACAAGTGACGAACCAAGCGGCACGAATATTTGATTTAAATCAGATACCGTGCCGCTGCAATTTATTCTTATCTAATAACGATTTTATTAGATAAAAGATGACGGCTTTATAACGATGGCACCATAATAAAACTTGATTGCCCTTGAGCAGCTAAACGCTGTTGCAGCTCTTGAGCTTGCTGTTTGGTGTTAAACGGTCCTAACTGAACGCGATAGATTGCTCCGGCGTTAGACACTTTTCCCGGCACATTTAGCTGATTGCTTAATTTTTTCTGTATTGCATCAGCATTCTGGCGATCATTTACCGCAGAGACTTGAACCATATAACCAGATGATGGCTGTGCTGCTTGCGGTGTACCCGATAGCAGAGAATGATTATTGCTGGCTGGTGTCGGCAGTTTTACATTGTTATCCGGTTGGGCAGGAATACTCACCAGCTCACTTTGTTGTGCGGTAAGCGGTTTGGCAGCAAAGGGATTTGCTCCTGTTGGTGCAGATTTTTCTGTGGCAGCACTTGATGAGCCAATCATTGGGCGATCTTCTAGCGCATAACTTTGTTTTGCAACGATTGTACCTACAGTTCCGGGACCTGAAAGCGCACCGTTTGGCGCAACAACAATAGCGTCTACCCGTACTTTAGTTTGAGAAGCGATATTCAAACGCTCTGCGGCAGCTTTGGACAAGTCGATAATTTTGCCTGCGGTGAACGGACCGCGATCATTTACGCGCACAATCAACTGGCGACCATTATTTAAGTTAGTGACGCGCACATAACTTGGCAAAGGAAGCGTCGGGTGAGCGGCGGTTAACTCATTGGCGTCAAATATTTCACCAGTAGATGTTTTGTTACCATGCAGTTCATGACCATACCAAACAGCGAGACCAATCTGGCTGAATTTTTCCGGTTCAGTAACAATGTGATAGGTCTTACCTTTAACTTTATAGTCTTTCAGCGTACCTGCATCATAAGGTTCATAACGCGGTTCAGCGCCGTTAATTTCTTTTACAGGACCGCTTTGTGTCAATGGCGGCAGCGTTGGCGTAGACGGTTTTGTTGATTCGCAGGCAGTCAGGAATAACGACATGGCACAGATCAAGATCCATTGCTTACGCATAAAACGTTTACCGATGCAGCTATTATCCATAAAGCGATTACTCATGAAATACTCCTTATCCTTTTATACATTTTTCGAAAGTAGTTTTCGGTGAGTATGTATCGACATCACAATACCCAAACCCGCCATCAGTACAATCAGAGCGGAGCCGCCATAGCTAATGAATGGTAACGGTACGCCAACTACAGGTAAAATTCCACTCACCATACCGATGTTAACGAAAACATAAACACAGAGAATCATCATCGTTCCGCCGATCATGACACGCCCGAAACTCGTTTGAGCATGAGCGGCGAGGACAAATCCGCGCAGAATAACACACAAGTATAGCGCCAGTAGCACCAATACGCCGACCAGCCCTAACTCTTCTGCTAATACCGCGAAGATAAAGTCAGTGTGACGTTCAGGCAGGAATTCCAGTTGTGATTGCGTGCCATGCAGCCAGCCTTTACCCCATAAACCGCCAGAGCCAATAGCGATTTTTGACTGGATAATATGATAACCCGCACCGAGCGGATCACTTTCTGGATCTAACAGCATCATGATGCGAGCACGCTGATAATCGTGCATTAAAAAGATCCAAAGTATGGGAATAAATGCAGCAACAGCGAGAAGCGCGACTAAAATTAAGCGCCAGCTCATACCCGCTAAAAACAAGATAAACAGACCGGAAGCGCAGATCAGGATCGACGTTCCTAAATCCGGCTGTGCGGCGACTAGCAGTGTCGGGAAGAAAATAATAACCAGTGCGATACCGGTATTTTTCAGTGATGGCGGGCAGGCATCACGGTTGATATAGCGTGCAACCATCAGCGGAACGGCTATTTTAGCGATTTCCGATGGCTGGAAGCGGACAAAACCTAAATCTAGCCAGCGTTGCGCGCCTTTACTAATCTGACCGAAAACATCAACAAAAACCAATAAGATAATACAGAAAATATACAGATAAGGAGCCCAGTTTTCATATACGCGCGGAGGGATCTGTGCCATTACCAGCATTACACCAAAGCCGATAATGGTTTGGCTGATTTTCCGCTGCATCATATCCGGATCTTGCCCGCTGGCACTCCATAACACAAAAAAGCTGTAAGCCAGCAGTGTCAGCAAAAAGAATACCATGATGGGATCAATATGAATTTTCGTCCATATTGTGGCTTTTTGATTATCATTCATCGGCTATTCATCAATTTTTTATCAATTCTTTATTAATCACGATCAGTCACCAACATTAGGTAACGCATTGAGTTCAGGCATTACGGTGTTTTGGTCGTTCACCAAAATATGGTCGAGAATACGGCGCACAATCGGACCGGCATTACCGCCGCCGCCGCCGCCGTTTTCCAGAATCATAGAGACGGCAACTTTCGGATTGTCATATGGTGCATAAGCAGTAAATAGCGCATGGTCGCGTAAATGTTCGGACAATCTCTGTGCGTTATATACTTCATTTTTCTTTAAACCAAAGACTTGTGCAGTCCCCGATTTGCCTGCTGCTTTATAAGGCGTACCGGCAAATATGCGTCGTGCCGTACCATTTGGTCGGCTGACCACGCCGTACATACCATCTTTGGCAATTTCCCAATAGCCGGAATTTACGTTACCAATATGCTGATCACTCGCTTGCTGATAAGAAATTAGTTTTCCGTTAATTTTGGTGGCACTAAGTAAATGTGGTGTTTTAATTTGCCCGTCATTGATTAGTGTTACCAGCGATTTTGACATCTGCATTGGGGTTGCGGTCCAGTAGCCTTGACCGATCCCCACAGGGATAGTATCGCCTAAGTACCACTGTTTCTTATGACGTTTCAATTTCCATTCGCGGGTTGGCATGACGCCCGGATATTCTTCAGCAATATCAATGCCGGTATATTCGCCATAACCAAATTTGTGCATCCAATTGGATAAACGGTCGATACCCATATCATAAGCGACTTGATAAAAGAAAGTATCGGCGGACTCTTCCAGTGAACGTGTCACATTGAGCATACCGTGACCGGAGCGTTTCCAGTCACGGAAACGTTTATCGCTGTTTGGTAACTGCCACCAGCCTGGATCATATAGGGTATTTTTGGGCGTAATTACCCCTTCAGTCAGCGCAGCAACGGCAATAAAGGGCTTAACAGTTGAAGCAGGGGGATAAGTACCTTGCGTGACGCGGTTAATCAGCGGGCGGTCAGGATCTTTCAATAATTTTTGATAATCATCGTAGGCGATACCATCAACAAACATGTTGGGATCGTAGCTAGGGCTAGAAACCATTGCCAGCACACCGCCATCGCGCGGATCACTGACAATCACCGCAGCACGCCGACTACCGAGTAGTTCGCCGATATATTGTTGCAGTTTTAAATCAACGGTGAGATAGATGTCTTTACCCGCTTGCGGCGGTTGTTCATCAAGCTGACGGATCACGCGACCGCGACTGTTAACTTCAACTTCTTCATAACCTGGTTTGCCATGCAAAATTTCTTCGTAATATTTTTCAATACCTTGCTTGCCAATATCATGAGTGGCGGAATAGTCTTGCAGTTGATCGTTGGCGGCTAACCGTTCCAGATCTTGAGCATTAATTTTGGATACATAACCCACAACATGGGTAAGAGCTGCGCCATAAGGATAGTAACGGCGTTGGTAGCCTTTAATTTCAATGCCGGAGAAACGGTACTGATTGACGGCAAAGCGCGCAATTTGCAGCTCAGTCAGTTTGGTTTTTAGTGCGATAGGCGTAAATCGCCGTGAGTTTTTGCGCTCTTTTTCAAAATTAGTAATGTCGTCATCGGTGAGATCAACGATTGAACGTAATTGCTCAATAATGCCTTTCAGGTTATTGATTTTTTCCGGTACTAATTCCAACTGATAAATAGTCCGGTTTTCTGCCAGAGCAATACCATTACGGTCGTATATTAATCCACGCGTCGGCGCGATAGGAACGAGTTTGATGCGATTATCGTTTGAGCGAGTTTGGTAGTCTTCAAAGCGTTGAATTTGCAGGTTATAGAGATTCGCAATAAGAATAGCGATAAGTACCACTACGCCAATAGCAGCAACCAGTGCGCGGCGTAAAAATAGCGTCGATTCTGCCGTGTGATCACGGAAAGCGTTAGGCTCTTTTTTCATCTAAAGACTATTTCATTTAATTTGGTATTCACAATACAACAACTCACAATACAATGATTCACAATAACACGGCTATTCACGATGATATGGGTGATTGGTCGTGATGCTCCATGCACGATAGAGACTTTCGGCGACCAGAATTCTGACTAACGGGTGGGGTAACGTTAGCGGTGACAGTGACCAGCTTTGTTCTGCTGCCTCTTTACATGCGGGAGCTAATCCCTCAGGTCCGCCAATCAGTAAACTGACATCACGCCCATCTTGTTTCCAGAACTCTAATTGTTGTGCTAACTGCGGGGTTTCCCACGGTTTGCCGGGAATATCCAGCGTGACAATTCGATTGCCTTTACCAACCGCTGCTAACATCAGCTCGCCTTCTTTTTCTAAAATCCGCTTAATGTCCGCATTTTTACCGCGTTTTCCCGCAGGGATTTCAGTTAATTCAAAAGGCATATCTTTAGGGAAACGACGGATATAATCGTTAAATCCGCTTTGCACCCAGTCTGGCATTTTTGTACCGACTGCGATTAATTGCAGTTTCACCCATTAACTCCAGAGTTTTTCCAGTTCATACAGGCGGCGGCTATCTTCTTGTAGAACATGGACTATTACATCATCAAGATCGACAACGACCCAATCAGCATCGCTTTTTCCCTCAATACCTAACGGTAACATTCCTGCCTGCCGAGCAGATTGAATCACATGATCAGCAATAGATTGCACATGTTTACTCGACGTTCCGGTACAGATGATCATGCAGTCAGTGATGCTTGAAGTTTTACTGACATCAATGCTTACGATGTCCTGACCTTTCAGATCTTCGATTTTATCGATAACAAAAGCTTGGAGTGTATGGCCTTGCAATGGTTCCCCTCCGGGCAAAAGTGATTTATTCGACAAAATAGTATTCTGCCGAATGATAATGAATTATTTAGGGTATAAATGGATTTAGATAATAGCACAACTACAGCTTTAGCGGTATAAGCCTTGCTGATCTATGTAGCGTTGTACTGAAGTAGGGAGCAGATCGTCAAGGCTCATGCCATCATGTTTGCGTTGGCGAATATCTGTTGCGGAAATATCTAATAATGGCGTATGTGCTAAATAAATTAAACCGTTTGGCTGCTGTTTTAATGCGCTGGTATCGGTAGTGCGATGAGCATCTAACCAGCGCTCTAGCTCAGGAGTATCTAAAGTATCGGAATAGCCGGGACGGGCGCAAACCAGCAAATGGCAATAGTCGAGCAGCGCTTTCCAGCGATACCAATAATGCAGGGTTAACAACGAATCCTGACCAATAATAAACGCCAGCGGTTTTTCTTCGCCAAGCTCTTTGCGGATCTCTTCCAGTGTATCAATAGTGTAAGAGGGGGCGGTACGATGCAGCTCGCGCACATCAACGGAGAATAGCGGATTATCGGCGATTGCCAGTTCAACCATATGCAGGCGTTGCTGTACGTTCGCTTCTGGCTGCGGGCGATGCGGCGGCACATGATTAGGCAATAAAGTGATGTGCTGAAGTCCGACTTCATGCGCCAGCGCTTCAACTGGTTTTAAATGCCCGTAATGGATAGGATCAAATGTACCGCCAAACAATGCACGAATGGTTGCACTATTTTCTAACCGATCAGACATCTTAACGCGCCTCTGATAAAGGTTTGCCGCACAGCAGCATCATAAGACTTTCCAGACCGTCCCAAATGGATTGCCCAAAATCTTGTTTTATCGTTAATTCAAGCTGAGTCAGTAAAGCGACGGCTTGCGCGAGTTGCGCGGCAGTTAACCGTTGCAAAGCCTGAGTTAACAGAGGGCGACGATTCTGCCATATCTTTTGCTGATCGAATAGCGTTCTTAGCGGTGTTTGTTGCATTTTTCGCTGCAAATGTAACAACTGGAGTAACTCCTTTTGCAGCGTGCGAACTAAAATCAGTGATTCAGTATCTTCCAAACGTAACTGTTGGAGAATATGAAACGCGCGTTTAGTTTTGCCGCCCATAATGGCATCAATCCAATGATAGGGCGTGAAGTGTGCCGCATCATTCACTGCTTGCTCAACGCGCGGCAGCGTTAATTTGCCATCGGGAAACAGCAACGAGAGGCGTTCAAGCGCTTGCGCCAGTGCCAGCAGATTGCCCTCATAGCAATAACACAGCAGTTGTGTTGCCGGATCATCAATAGTCAGATTGGTCGATTTAGCCCGTTGCGTTACCCAGCGCGGTAAATGTGTCGGTTCTGGCGTTAAACAACTTACATAAACGCCGTTTTCGCCAAACGCTTTGAACCAATCGCTGTTCTCTTGTGCTTTGGTTGGTTTAGCGCCGCGTAAGATCACCAGCGTATCGGGATTAAGCAGGCTGCTAAGTTTTAGCAACTGCTCGCCGATCGCAGCATTAGCACCATTTTCAGGGAAATTCAGAATAAATATTTTACGGCTGGAAAACAGGCTGAAAGACTGGCACTCGATAAAAATCGCTTCCCAATCTGTTTGAGGATTTAGCTCATAACTGAACGTTTCGCTGAAATTCTGCACTGCCGCCGCTCGACGGATTGCGTCCTGACTCTCTTCCAGCAATAACGGCTCATTGCCAAAGAGTAAATAGCAACTACGCAGCCCCTCCTGGAGCTGCGTATGAAGTTGTTCAGGATAAACTCGAATCATCGAACCGGCGCATCAGCATCAATAGCGTCTTGCGCTGTATCTGATTCAGATTGCGGTTGTTCTGTCGTCTGAATCGTCACCAGCTTACGAACTAATTGCTGTGCAAGTTGTTCGCGCATTTCCTGACGAATCATATCCTGCTCAGCATCTTTCGCCAGTGCTGTCAGCGGGTTATCAAAGAATGAACGGAAAACTTTGGCTTGAATTGGATAAATGCCTTTTCCCGGAATCATCACTTGAGCGCGCGCTTGCATCACCATTTGGTATTCAGCAGTCGTACCATTTTGGAAGACGGAGACCGTATCTTGCCCCGATGTTTCACCCGCTAAACGAATGGAGGGAATATCCTTACGGGCAGCCGCATCAGCGTTAGTATCATCAGCGTTAGTATCATCAACGATTGTCACGTTACTTTGGCGTAACTGGCTGCGTACTGCTCTGGTTAATGGACCATAAGGATCTGAACTGTCTAAAATCAGCGTTTGCAGATTATCTGGCACATTTGTTGTGCCGCGTAAGTTAAATCCGCAGCCAGCAGTGATCAGAACACTCAGCGCCAGTATTGCTATTACAATAGGATTTCGCACGTTTACTCCTCAGCTTAACCGACGACCAGATTTAAAAGTTTACCCGGTACATAAATCGCTTTACGGATAGTAACACCGTCAAGATATTTAGTGACTTGTGGCTCGGCTATTGCGATAGCTTTAACTTGTTCCTCGCTAATATTTGCCGGAACCATAATTTTTGCACGCACTTTACCGTTAACTTGAACTACGACTAATTTTGCATCTTCAACCATGGCTGCTTCGTCAGCTACCGGCCACGCAGAGGCATCAATATCACCCGTTCCGCCCAGCGATTGCCACAGACTAAAACAGATATGCGGCGTAAATGGATACAGCAAACGAACCACGGCTAATAAGGCTTCCTGCATCAGCGCGCGATCTTGTTCAGTTTCCTGCGCTGCACGAGTCAGCTTATTCATTAATTCCATTACTGCGGCAATTGCGGTGTTAAAGATTTGGCGGCGACCAATATCATCAGTCACTTTCGCAATGGTTTTATGCAGTTCACGACGCAGTGTTTTTTGCTCTTCCGTCAGGCTGGCAACATCTAATTTCGTGGTTGAGCCTTTCGCAATATGATCATAAGCCAGACGCCAGACACGTTTCAGGAAGCGGTTTGCGCCCTCAACGCCAGATTCTTGCCATTCCAGCGTCATTTCTGCCGGTGATGCGAACATCATAAATAGACGAACGGTATCCGCGCCGTATTTCTCAACGATTTCTTGCGGATCGATACCGTTATTTTTCGATTTTGACATCTTAGTCATGCCGGTATAAACCAGCTCATGACCGGATTTATCAAAGGCTTTCACGATACGTTGTTTATCATCGCGCTCAACGGTAACGTCATTTGGCGAAATCCAAATACGTTCACCGGTTTCAGCGGTGTAATAGAACGCATCAGCTAGCACCATACCTTGACACAGCAAACGTTTCGCTGGCTCATCAGAGGTCACCAGACCAGCATCACGCATCAGTTTGTGGAAGAAACGGAAATACATTAAGTGCATGATAGCGTGTTCGATACCGCCGACATATTGATCCACCGGCAACCAGTAGTTTGCCGCCGCGGGATCTAACATGCCTTTATCATATTGCGGGCAGGTATAACGCGCGTAATACCACGATGATTCCATAAAAGTATCGAAAGTATCTGTTTCACGCAGGGCAGGCTGACCGTGATAAGCGGCTTTTGCCCATTCAGGATCGGCTTTAATCGGGCTGGTGATGCCGTTCATGGTGACATCTTCCGGCAGGATAACGGGCAGCATATCTTCTGGTGTAGGAACAACCGAGCCATCTTCTAAGGTCATCATTGGAATTGGCGCGCCCCAATAACGCTGACGAGAAACGCCCCAGTCACGCAGACGATAATTAACTTTACGTTCGCCGACTTTCATCGCCACCAGTTTGTCGGCAATGGCATTAAATGCCGCATGATAATCGAGACCATCGAATTCACCAGAGTTAAACAACACGCCTTTTTCTGTATTGGCTTGTTGGCTTAAATCAGGTTCAGTACCGTCAGCCGTTAAAATAACCGGCTTGATTGGCAAACTATATTTAGTGGCAAATTCCCAGTCGCGTTCGTCATGAGCCGGAACCGCCATAACTGCGCCAGTACCGTAATCCATCAGGACAAAGTTAGCGATCCAGACGGCAACTTTTTCACCGGTCAGCGGGTGAATAGCGTAGAAACCCGTTGCAACACCTTTTTTCTCCATCGTTGCCATTTCTGCTTCGGCAACTTTGGTATTACGGCATTCATCAATAAATTGATTCAAGGTTGGATTGTTTTGCGCTGCTAATGCGGCTAACGGGTGAGCGGCGGCGATAGCTACATATGTCACACCCATAAAGGTATCAGGGCGAGTTGTGTAGACAGAAAGAGTTTGATCAGAACCATCAATTGCAAATTTGATTTCCACTCCTTCGGAGCGACCAATCCAGTTGCGTTGCATGGTTTTAACTTGTTCCGGCCAGCTTTCCAGCGTATCTAAATCATTTAACAGTTGATCTGCATACGCCGTGATTTTGATAAACCACTGCGGAATTTCTTTACGCTCAATCGGCGTATCACAACGCCAGCAACAGCCATCGATCACCTGTTCGTTAGCCAAAACGGTTTGGTCATTCGGACACCAGTTAACCGCAGAGGTTTTCTTATAAACCAGACCTTTTTCATATAGCTTGGTGAAGAACCATTGTTCCCAACGGTAATAATCAGGATCGCAAGTGGCAATTTCACGGCTCCAGTCGTAGCCGAAACCGAGCAGCTTTAACTGCTTTTTCATGTAAGCGATGTTTTCGTAAGTCCACGGCGCTGGTGCTGTTTTATTTTTAACAGCCGCGCCTTCTGCTGGCAGACCGAATGCGTCCCAGCCGATTGGCTGTAATACATTTTTGCCTAGCATACGTTGATAACGGGAGATGACATCGCCAATAGTATAGTTACGAACGTGTCCCATATGCAGCCGACCAGAAGGATATGGCAACATGGAAAGGCAATAATATTTTTCTTTAGTTGGATCTTCAGTGACCTGAAAGGTTTTGTTTTCTTGCCAGTGGCTTTGTACGTGAGATTCGATCTCTTCCGGGCGGTATTGCTCTTGCATGGCGACGTGTCGTCCTTTTGTTTGTGCTTTGTTATTTATGCTTTGGTTTGTCATTACATGAACAAATGGCTGTCAAATGCTGACAGCCGTAGCATATATCTGTAATTGGGAAATAGATCCCCATAGGATAGCCGATAAGCGCTAACCGCAACAACACTCAAAAGCACCGTAAATGATTTTTGTGTTAAATATTCACCAGAAAAGGTGACGGAAAGATGTTTGAAAGGTCAGCTATCGTGATTTGACGAGTTGATCTTCTATTTTTTGTTGTTCTGTATTGTATTGACCTTTTACTTCACTGTAATAACACAGACTGGCAATTGTGCAGAGTGCATAACCAAAGAGTTCTGTACCCTCTTCAACAAAGGCTTTTATGTTATACATCAGGTGTCTTGATTGCTCCGGATGAAAGGTAAACCACAAATATTTCATACCAAATAAACGTGAAAGAACCAACGTGCATATCAAGCCAGAAATCATAAAGCCATAATTAGGCGAACGAACGAAATTAGCTAATTGATTCAACGTTTTTTTAATATCGCGCGAGGTATAAAACAGACAAATAGCCGTTACAAGCAGGGCAGGGTAAACCCAAAACCCATGTGTAATCAGATCAAGTACGCTGTCCAGTTCCCGAAAAAACATACAGGCAAAGAAACCGGCGATTAGGATACTGGAATTTCTTATTGCCAGATTTTTATATGCCAGCCGCAAAAACAGGATAACGACAAAAAGCAGTATGATTTCTTGTGTGATTTCGACAAAAGAGAGTTCTTCCAGCTTACAGCCGATGAATGTGGCGTCCATAAACATCATACCGATGGCTATCGCAACCGCGAGAGAGTAGATAATGAATTGTTGTATGGCTCGGTAAAGGACTTGCAGATCGGTACGCATAATTAGTTACAGCTTAAAATCGGTGGGTGGTATGAAGATAAAAAGATGCCGGAGTCTATCAGAATGCAGGATCGCTGTAAGGCGTTATGTGCGCTTTATTAAAATTTTTCATTAGCCATATAACAAATTTTAATACAACAAACCCCGTAAAAACGGGGTTAAACAGCAAAAATCAGGTAAAAAAGCGGATAAATGATTAGTGAAGAATTTTCGCCAGAAAATCTTTCGCCCGATCAGATTGCGGATTATTAAAGAAGTCATCTTTTTTGGTGTCTTCAATAATTTTTCCTTCGTCCATAAACAGAATGCGATGTGCCACTTTTTTGGCAAATCCCATTTCGTGCGTTACCACCATCATGGTCATGCCTTCGTAAGCCAGTTCGACCATAACATCTAATACTTCATTAATCATTTCAGGATCAAGTGCTGAGGTTGGTTCGTCAAACAGCATGGCGATCGGGTCCATACACAACGCACGAGCGATAGCTACGCGCTGTTGCTGCCCGCCGGAAAGCTGGCTGGGGAATTTATGTGCATGACTTGCCAGACCGACACGATCGAGCAGCGCCAGCGCTTTTTTTTCTGCCTCTGCTTTATTGCGGTTCAGAACCTTAACTTGAGCGAGCGTTAAATTTTCAATAATGGACAGATGCGGGAACAGTTCAAAATGCTGAAATACCATACCGACTCTGGCACGCAGCAGCGCCAGATTAGTTTTAGGATCGTTCACCACAATGCCATCTACTGTAATCGTGCCTTCCTGAATAGGTTCAAGCCCATTAACCGTTTTAATTAACGTCGATTTTCCTGAACCGGAAGGTCCGCAAACTACAACAACTTCGCCTTTTTTTACTTCAGTTGTGCAATCTGACAACACCTGAAAACGGTCATACCACTTAGAAACATGTTTTAAGGAAATCATCAAACTGTTGTCCTTTTTTTAGAATAAGCTACGAGTAAAGATGTGGATAAACAAATGATAAAGTAAACGAAACCAGTAAATAAAACCATCTCAATTTCTGTACCTGATGTTTTCCCGACGTTAGTGGCGCTACAGAAGAAATCCGCCAAACCTAACACATAAACCAGTGAAGTATCCTGAAACAGGATAATTCCCTGCGTCAATAGTAATGGCGTCATGGCTTTGAATGCTTGCGGCAGAATCACCAGCCGCATGGATTGCCATGGTGTCATGCCCAGCGCCAGTGCCGCAGAGTTTTGCCCTTTAGCGACACTTTGTAAACCCGCACGGATAATTTCTGAATAATAAGCCGCTTCAAAGAGCGAAAACGCTGTTACAGCAGAAATCAGGCGAATATCGGTTTGCGGCGATAAGCCGAATACTTTCTGTAATAGTTGCGGCACAATCAAATAAAACCACATTAATACCATCACTAATGGTACAGAGCGGAATGTATTCACATAACCCGCCGCCAACCAGCTAATCCAGCGCAAATGGCGCGGTGCCAGCCGGAAAATTGCCAGTGCAGTTCCCCAGGCAATACCAAATACAATGGCGCTTAACGCAATTTTCAGCGTGACAAGCATACCTTGAAACAGATAAGGCATATTGGGAATAATGGTGCTCCAGTCAAGTTCAAGCATGGTTATCCTCCAAATGTGCCGGGTAGACGAGTTTTCTTCTCAACCAGTTTCATCACGCGCATAACTGCGATATTAATGAAAACATACGCGAGCGTGACGGCGAGAAATGATTCATAAGCGTAGCCGGAATATTCCAGCAGCTTGTTGGCTTGCGCCGACAGTTCGATCAGTCCAATGGTTGATGCAACCGCAGAGTTCTTCACCATATTTGACATTTCAGAGGTCAACGGTGGAATAATTACGCGATAAGCATTTGGTAACAGTACATAGCGATAGGTTTGCGGTAACGTTAGCCCTAACGCTAATCCTGCGCCTTTTTGCCCGCGCGGTAGCGATTGAATCGCTGTTCTGACTTGCTCACAGACACGAGCGCCGGTAAAAAAGCCAAGACAGCAAACCGATAAAATAAAGAATTGAATATCGGGATCTAAATCGCCTTTAAACCAATCCCCAACAGAAACTGGCAGTAATTCAGGCACTAATAGATACCAAATAAAAAACTGCACAATCAGTGGAACATTACGGAATAGTGCGACATAGGTCGTGCCGATCGCAGATAGCACGCGGTTAGGAACGGTACGTAAAATACCGAATATTGATCCCAGAATAAATGCCAGAATCCATGCACAAATAGCCAGTGCTACCGTTACCTGAAAACCCGCCCACAGCCAGTCCAGATAAGTTGCATCTCCGAAAGGCGCTTGTTCTAAAAATATTCCCCAGTTCCAGTTTCCAAACATAACTTAGCCCTTATTTTTTATTTTTATTAGCGGCTCTTTATCCCTAAAAATCGCGATAAAGAGCGCTAACCTAGAGCTGATAATTGCGATGTAATCCGGTTAGTTCAGAGCTTTATCGTTCGGTGCTTTAAACAGTTTTTTCATATCATCGGACAGATCAAAATCCAGATTCAGACCTTTTGGCGGAATCGGTTGTTTGAACCATTTATCGTAAGATTTTTCAGCTACGCCGGAGGTTTGAGCTTGAGCAATGGTGTCGTCCATCAGCTTCTTAAATTGCACATCACCTTTGCGTAGCATACAGCCGTAGGCTTCAAATGATTGCGGTGTACCAACGATAACCCACTGATCTGGTTTTTTAGATTTAGCGCGTTCACCAGCCAGCAGCGCATCGTCCATCATAAAGGCAACCGCGCGCCCGCTTTCAACGGTGCGGAAAGCATCACCATGATCTTTAGTGCTGATGATCTTCATGTTCAACTTATCGGAATCATTGAGCTTATTAAGGATCGCTTCTGAAGTTGTGCCGGAAGTTACGGCAACATTTTTATCTTTCAGATCAGCGAATTCTTTGATAGCACCATCTTTTTTGGTTAATAAACGAGTACCGACCACAAACAAGGTGTCAGAGAAATCAACCTGTTTTTGACGTTCTAAATTGTTGGTGGTAGAGCCGCATTCAAAATCAAAAGTGCCGTTTTGCAGTAATGGAATACGGTTTTGTGATGTAATCGGGATTAACTTAACCTGTAGATTTGGCAGATTAAGCTGTTTTTTCACGGCATCAACAATCAGGTTGGAATAATCCTGTGAATAGCCCACAACATTTTGCTGATTATCGTAATAGGAGAAAGGAACAGAAGACTCACGGTGACCTACGGTAATGACACCGCTATCTTTAATTTTCTTTAGCGTGCCATCTAAATCTTCAGCATGGAGCGCAGTACCGGTCATCGTCATTAAAACTAGAGGTAGTACTAACTTGCGTAATTGCATGACTTACTCCTTCATGGTTATCAGTATGGTGTCGTAACAGCCGTTTACTCATTTAATTGCACGCTTTGCAATCAATGATGTAATTAAAATGTATTCTAATGTTATATCACTGTAAAGTTATTAACACTTTGCTTACCTGTGACTTGTACTATTAGTGAGCGATTTCACATCTACGTTCTTTTATAGTGCCTGCCCGCACTTCGTCAGTGCAGATGCTTTCTAATAACGAGAAATTTCAGGGATATTGCTTACCTTTCATATCGAGTCACTAGATATGTAGCAATCAACGTGCCAGGTTTGAATGAAATATGCAGGAGTTTGTAGAGGCGGCAATCTGCCGCCCGAATTAACAACGAGGTGGGTTCACGGGCGACAGGTTGCCGCCCCGACGGGAAATAATATAATTATTTGAAATTTATAATAAAATTATAATTTCTGATTAGTTTTTTGGATTGCGTCTTGAGAATAAATAACCACTAACCGCAAGCAGCAATGTTATCACCCAAAGCGGTAATGATCCCCAACGAGCATAAGGTGTAACGCCTGTTGTCGGTGCAACTTTCACATCGAGTACCTGACGGGTAAATTGCGGAATGTCTGCGATAATTTCACCGTTTGCATCAATTGCGGCGGTAATGCCGTTGTTGGTGCTACGCAGCATCGGGCGACCCAGTTCTAACGCTCTCATGCGCGCCATTTGCAAGTGTTGCCACGGACCGATAGAGTCACCAAACCAGGCATCATTAGAGATAGTTAATAGGAAATCAGTCTCCGGCGTGAAATTATCTCGCACTTGCTGACCAAGAATCACTTCATAGCAGATCACACTGGTAATGTTGTAGCCAGCGGCTTCAATCGGCGATTGTTGATATTCTCCCTCACTCATCGAGGACATCGGCAAATCAAAGAATGTTGCAATCGGGCGCAGAATGGATTCAAACGGTACATATTCACCGAAAATTACCAGATGATGTTTATTGTATCGATTCGTTCCGTTGTAGTGATAAGGCTGTTGATTATCACCTAATACGATCAATGAGTTGTAGTAATCAGCGCGCTGCGCGGTTGCGCGATAGTCAATAATTCCGGTGATCAACGTGCTGTTATTCTCGCGGAAATTGCGATCCAGCATGTTTAAGAATGACGCTTGTCGAGTTTCAATGTCAGGAATTGCGGCTTCCGGCCAAATAATAAGGCGAGAGCGACCAATATAAGGTCGGGATTCGTTAACGTAGGCTTCGAGCGTTGGTAATAGCTGGTTTGGATTCCATTTTAGCGATTGAGCAATATTGCCTTGAACTAAAGCAATATCTGCCGTGCGATCTGGTTGCTCTGTGAACCAATGTAGCTGTTTTAGCGGATAGGCAAGCAGCACGCAGAGAATAGCGATTATCGCAGGCAATATTTTGCGTTGACAGCAGGCAAAGACGAGTAGCCCGCTGATCGCCATCATCAACATGGTAATGGCATCAACGCCCAATATCGGGGCGATACCTTTTAGCGGTCCGTCGATTTGACTATAGCCGAATTGAATCCACGGAAAGCCGGTGAATACCCAACCGCGTAAAAATTCGGTGATTTGCCAAAGTGCAGGTGCAGCAAAAACTAAGCGCCAGAACGTCGTTTTTGCCCAGAATTTCGTCAGTAACCAACTAAACAACATTGGATAAAGTGACATATAAGCTGCGAGCAATAACACCAGACCGATACTTGCAGGCAGCGGCAGATCGCCAAATTCAGAAATACTGACGTAAACCCAATGTATGCCAGAGATAAATAGCCCCAACGCCCAGACAAAACCGATTGCCATCGCTTGTCGCGGCAGGCGATTTAAGGTCAGTGCCAGTAAACCGCACAAGGAAACCAGCGCCATTTGCCACAGATTAAATGGTGATAGGGAAAGTGTACCGCAAGCACCTAAAATTAACGCCAGCGGCAGGCGAGTCCGCTGGCGATCCAGAATGTGGGCTAAAGCCATGTGTTATTTAATCTTCCAGATTGGGTTGAGGAGATTCGTTAGGAATTGTCACGTGTACCTGAATAATGCGCCGACTGTCAGCCATCGCTACTTTAAACTGGTAGCCCTCAATAGTGATGATCTCACCGCGTGACGGTAAGTGACCAAAGGCTTGCATGATTAAGCCGCCAATAGTATCGACTTCATCATCACTGAAATGAGTTGAGAACATTTCATTAAATTCTTCGATCGGTGTTAATGCGCGCACGGTAAACGTATGACGGCTGAGTTGGCGAACATCACGATCTTCAATGTCGTCATACTCATCTTCAATTTCACCGACGATAAGTTCGAGAATATCTTCAATCGTGACCAAACCAGAAACACCGCCGAATTCATCAATAACAATCGCCATGTGATAGCGCTGAGATCGGAACTCTTTCAGCATTCGGTCTACACGCTTACTCTCCGGCACAACAACCGCAGGGCGCAGCACTTTATCAATACTGAACGGCTGAGTGTCTTTACTCATAAATGGCAATAAATCTTTTGCCATCAAAATACCTTCAATATGATCTTTATCTTCGCTGATCACCGGAAAACGGGAGTGAGCAGAATCGATAATTACGTCCAGACACTCTTCCAGCGGTTGATTCCGTTTCAGGGTAATCATTTGGGAGCGCGGTATCATGATGTCACGCACGCGCTGTTCGGCGATGTCCATGACGCCTTCCAGCATGTCGCGGGTATCAGGATCAATCAGATCGTTTTGTTCTGAATCTCGAATAAGCTCAACTAAATCACCGCGATTTTTCGGTTCGCCGTGAAAAAATTGACCTAGAATGAGGGAAAAGAAGCCCTTTTTAGGACTGGGGCTGTCGTTGTTTTGTGGATGATCGTCGCTCATGCGTTCTTTATTAGTGTTTTTTGTTGGATTATTAGTTAGCGTCTTTTTCTGAAGCGTAAGGGTCAGGATAGCCTAACTCTTGCATAATTTCAGTTTCTAAAGACTCCATTTCTTCTGCTTCATCATCTTCGATGTGATCATACCCTAACAGATGGAGGCTGCCGTGAACAACCATGTGTGCCCAATGTGAGAGTAAAATCTTATTTTGATCGGCGGCTTCGGTTTCTACCACTTGGCGGCAAATGACCAAATCACCTAACAGCGGCATTTCCATACCTGGCGGTGCTTCAAAAGGGAATGACAGCACATTAGTTGGTTTATCCATGCCGCGATAAGTGTAATTAAGCTCGTGGCTTTCGGCGGTATCCACCAAGCGCACGGTGACTTCCGCTTCCGTCTGAAAAGGCAGTATCGCTGCATCGAGCCAGCGTTGTACGTCCGCTTCATTGGGAAGATTGGTTGTATCTTCGGTGGCTATTTGTAAATCCAGAATGACGTGGTTCATGACAACCTTTAATTAATGTGTATCCGATTCAGCGCCTTGCTGATATTCGTGTCTACGCTGCTGTGCCAGCGCATCTTTTCGTTTTTGCTCTTCCGCTTCCCACTCTTCATAAGCGGTAACAATACGCGCGACTACAGGGTGGCGGACAACATCTTCGCTGTGGAAGAAGTTAAAACTGATTTCATCGACGTTAGATAATACCTCAATCGCATGACGTAAGCCTGATTTTTGATTGCGCGGCAGGTCAATTTGGGTGACATCGCCGGTAATAACAGCTTTAGAATTAAAGCCGATTCGTGTCAGGAACATCTTCATTTGCTCGATAGAAGTATTCTGGCTTTCATCAAGAATAATAAAAGCGTCATTGAGTGTGCGTCCGCGCATATAAGCCAGCGGTGCGACTTCAATGACATTACGCTCCATCAGCTTTTCTACTCGCTCAAAGCCAAGCATCTCAAATAACGCGTCATATAAAGGGCGTAAATAAGGATCAACTTTCTGGCTTAAATCGCCGGGTAAGAAACCGAGTTTTTCACCGGCTTCAACCGCAGGGCGAGTCAATAGAATGCGTCTGATTTCTTGACGTTCCAGCGCATCAACCGCAGCAGCAACCGCAAGATAAGTCTTGCCTGTACCGGCAGGACCGACACCAAAAGTGATGTCATGGTCGAGAATATTGGCTATATATTGTGCCTGATTCGGTGTGCGAGGTTTTATCATGCCGCGCTTAGTTTTGATCACGACCGCTTTGCCGTAGTCGGGTACTGATTCTGCGATTTGTTCTAATACACCAGATTCTTTAATCGCCAGATGAATTTGATCCGGCGCTATATCGGGAATAATGCCGCGTATTGGCGCAGTATCGACATATAAGTTAAGCATGATCTCTTTTGCCGCACTAACGCAGGAGGCTTTTCCCACGAGCGTAAATTTGTTATCGCGGCGGTTAATTTCAATACCAAGACGTTTTTCCAGTTGCTTGATGTTGTCATCAAAAGGACCGCACAGACTTTTCAAACGTTCATTGTCTGCGGGGGTAAGGGAAACTTCCAAAGAGTCAATCTTCAAGTCAAACCTCTTAATGCGTGAAATCAGGATTCTCGATAGTTAATGGCATTATTCATGGCGATAGGGAAATTGGCAACAGTTGATGATTGGAATCAGGATTATTACAGGGGGATCAGAATATCCACAAATAAAACCAAAAAGGTCGCAGTAAGTGCGACCTTTTGAATGCTAAAAGATAATAAATATCAGGGTTGGTAATGACCTACACCTAAATCATCTTCTTTGCGCGTTCTGGCGATAACAGCTTCAGGTGATTCCTGAACCCGGAGATTCATTTGATCTTCGGTTCTTACCAGTTTGCCGCGCAATGAGTTTGGATAAACATCGACAATTTCTACGTCAACGAATTTGCCAATCATATCTGGCGTGCCTTCAAAATTAACGACACGATTATTTTCTGTGCGTCCCGATAATTCCATCACACTTTTACGTGAAGTTCCCTCCACCAGAATACGTTGAACAGAGCCTTGCATGCGGCGGCTGTATTGCATTGCTTGCTGGTTAATGCGTTCTTGCAGGATATACAACCGCTGTTTTTTCTCCTCTTCTGGCACATCATCTACCATATCAGCGGCAGGCGTACCGGGACGGGCTGAGAAGATAAAACTGTAACTCATATCGAAATCAACATCGGCGATCAGCTTCATCGTTTGCTCGAAGTCTTGCTGCGTTTCACCGGGGAAACCAACGATAAAATCTGAACTGATTTGAATATCAGGGCGAGCTGCGCGTAATTTACGGATAATGGATTTGTATTCCAGCGCAGTATGAGTACGACTCATTAAGTTCAGAATACGGTCAGAGCCGCTTTGTACCGGCAGATGTAAGAAACTGACCAGTTCAGGTGTATCTTGATAAACTTCGATAATATCGTCAGTAAATTCAATCGGGTGACTGGTAGTAAAGCGAAGACGATCAATGCCATCAATACTGGCAACCAAACGCAGTAATTCAGCAAAAGTGCAGATGCCGCCATCAAATGAAGGACCGCGATAGGCATTCACATTTTGCCCTAATAAATTGACTTCGCGTACACCTTGAGCGGCAAGTTGAGCAATCTCGAAGAGTACATCGTCGCTAGGTCGGCTGACTTCTTCACCGCGTGTATAAGGCACAACGCAGTAAGTACAATATTTATTGCAGCCCTCCATAATGGAAACGAAAGCGGTAGGTCCTTCGGCTTTTGGTTCTGGTAAGCGATCGAATTTTTCGATTTCAGGGAAACTAACATCAACTACCGGACTGCGAGTACCGCTGGCTTGATTAATCATTTCCGGTAATCGATGTAAGGTTTGCGGTCCGAAAATTACATCAACAAACGGTGCGCGCTGGCGGATATGATCACCTTCTTGTGAGGCAACGCAACCGCCAACACCGATGATAATATCAGGTCGGGTGTCTTTGAATGTTTTCCAGCGACCGAGCTGGTGGAACACTTTTTCTTGCGCTTTTTCACGAATTGAACAAGTATTCAACAACAAAATATCCGCTTCTTCGGCATCTTCTGTTAGCTGAAAGCCATGAGTGCTTTGCAGTAAATCTGCCATTTTAGATGAATCATATTCATTCATCTGGCAGCCCCAAGTTTTTATATATAATTTCTTGCTCATTGATTCGTTACTCAGTGCAGGTTAGACCTTATGCAGGGCGCGTATTGTAATGGTTTGTGGGCGTCATGACTAGTGATCGGGCATCTTCCGCGCTGAAGGAATGATAAAAATCCGTTACAATCAGCATGAAACAGATTTAAGTATCTTGTGGTAACAATATGAAAAATAGAATAAAAGAGTATGACGCAATTGTTGTTGGCGGCGGTATGGTTGGTGCGGCGGCTGCATTGGGCTTAGCACAAGCCGGTTGGAATGTCGCGCTAATTGAACATGAGCCGCCAGCGCCGTTTATTCCTCAAAGTTCGCCAGATGCCCGTATTTCCGCCATTGGCTGTACTTCCGTCAATTTGCTGCGCCGCTTAGGGGCTTGGGATACCATCGCCGAAATGCGCGTAACGCCTTACCGCAAGTTGGAAACGTGGGAGTGGAATGAGTCCAAAGTGGTATTCGATGCAGCATCACTCTCTTTGCCTGAGCTGGGTTTTATGGTCGAGAATCGCCTGCTGCAATTAGGGCTATGGCAACAATTGCAGCAATATCCATCACTGACATTACATTGCCCTGCACAGTTAATTTCAATGGAAAAGTCAGTCCAGGATTCAGCGCAATGGACGTTGCAGTTGGATAATGGTGAATACTTACGTTCTGCATTAATTATTGGTGCCGACGGCGCGAACTCAGCGGTCAGGAAACTTGCCGGTATCGGTGTAACTGGCTGGCAATATCGCCAGTCATGTATGTTGATTACGGTGGAAACTAATCAGCCTCAGCAGGATACGACCTGGCAGCAGTTTTATCCATCAGGTCCGCGTGCTTTTCTTCCTTTGTATGATTGCTATGCTTCACTGGTTTGGTATGACTCGCCAGCACGTATTCGTCAGCTTCAATCACTCTCAATGCAGGCATTGCAAAAAGAGGTGATGCAATCATTTCCTGAACGATTAGGTGAAATAAACGTGGTTTCGGCGGCGTCATTTCCGCTTATTCGCCGACATGCTCAATGTTATTTTAAGTCAGGTGCAGTGTTGATTGGTGACGCAGCTCATACCATTAATCCTTTGGCGGGGCAGGGCGTGAATCTAGGCTATCGTGATGTTGATACTTTGCTGCATGTTTTAATTGAGGCGCGTAAGAAAAATGAGCGTTATGCCAGTGATGAAGTATTAAGCCGTTATCAGCGCCGCCGTTATCCTGATAATTTATTAATGCAGGCGGGAATGGATCTCTTTTATAAAGCCTTTAGTAATCAGCTTCCGCCTTTGCGTTTGTTACGGAATTTGACGCTGATGGCGGCGGAGCGCTCAGGAAAGCTAAAAGAGTGGGCATTAAAATACGCATTAGGATTGTGATAATGCGATGAATTAGCAGAAAAAAGACATAAAAAAAAACTCGCCAATGCGAGTTTTTTTATGTCCGGTCAGCCATTTTGCGGAAAATCTCTTAAAGAGAAATGGCTGGGGTACCAGGATTCGAACCTGGGATGACGGAATCAGAATCCGTAGCCTTACCGCTTGGCGATACCCCACCAGAATAATTTCAATTTTGTTGCAGGAAAATGGTGCGGAAGGCGAGACTTGAACTCGCACACCTTGCGGCGCCAGAACCTAAATCTGGTGCGTCTACCAATTTCGCCACTTCCGCGAATGGTGGCTACGACGGGATTTGAACCTGTGACCCCATCATTATGAGTGATGTGCTCTAACCAGCTGAGCTACGTAGCCAAATCCGTGCTTAACCTACAACGAAGTTGAGGCGTGCATTATGCGTATCTGTCCCCTGTTCGTCAATACTTTAATCTGCTTCAACCCGGTAAAATCGTTAAATTTTTTTATTATCACAAGGTTGTGATGAACTTTTAAACAGATTGTATATTCAGAAAACAATAGGGCAGCACAACGCTGATATAAGCAAAAAATAATAAGTATAAAAACTGAGATTGAGATGGATAACCGGAGTTAATAATCAAGGGGAAACAGAAGAAAATTAGAGGAGGAAATGGCTGGGATACCAGGATTCGAACCTGGGAATGACGGGATCAAAACCCGTTGCCTTACCGCTTGGCGATATCCCAATGGAAAATATTTCCGAATTGCTACCTAAACATAAATAGCATAATAGAAAAATGGCTGGGGTACCAGGATTCGAACCTGGGGATGACGGGATCAAAACCCGTTGCCTTACCGCTTGGCGATACCCCAACTAAGCATTGTCATTGAAAGAAAATGGTGCGGGAGGCGAGACTTGAACTCGCACACCTTGCGGCGCCAGAACCTAAATCTGGTGCGTCTACCAATTTCGCCACTCCCGCGAATGGTGGCTACGACGGGATTTGAACCTGTGACCCCATCATTATGAGTGATGTGCTCTAACCAGCTGAGCTACGTAGCCATACATTTGCTTAACCTTCAACGGCGTTGCGGGGCGCATTATGCGTATCTGTGTTCCTATCGTCAACAAATTTTTTCTGCGAAAAGGCTTACGTAGCTCCGATTGTCTGGCTTATAACCGATATGTTGATAAAAAAAACAGAAATAGCATAAAAAGACAATTTTGCTTGCTATTTGAATGGCTTATTTTGCGGTTGGTTTTTACATTATTGCGCTGATAAAACATAAGAAAAACAGGCTATATCGTGTGGATATAACCTGTTTTGACGCTTTAGCATACCAACTTATTTTTTATAAGCAGATTGATGAACGCCTACAGCGCGTCCTGATGGATCGTCCATCTTTTTGAAAGATTCGTCCCATTCAATCGCTTTCGCTGAAGAGCAGGCGACTGATGGTCCGCCCGGTACACATTCAGCAGCGCTTGGTAGCGGGAATAACTCTTCAAAAATTTCACGGTACAAATAAGCCTCTTTAGAGGTTGGTGTATTGTAAGGGAAACGGAATGCAGCATTTTCCAGTTGTTGATCGCTGATTTGTTTAGCCGCAACGTCTTTCAGGCTATCGATCCAGCTATAGCCAACTCCGTCAGAGAATTGCTCTTTCTGCCGCCATGCGACGCTGGCTGGCAAGTAAGATTCAAATCCCTCACGGATAATATATTTTTCCATTTTGCCGTTACCGCACATTTTATCTTTTGGATTAATCCGCATAGCAACATCAAGAAATTTCTTATCCAAGAATGGCACGCGGGCTTCGACGCCCCAAGCTGCCATTGCTTTATTAGCACGAGCACAATCATACATGTGCAGAGCCAGCAGTTT
Organism: Enterobacteriaceae bacterium; assembly: GCA_031261005.1. Lineage (GTDB taxonomy): Bacteria > Pseudomonadota > Gammaproteobacteria > Enterobacterales > Enterobacteriaceae > JAISKF01. The sequence goes on from JAISKF010000025.1 coordinate 110,617, forward strand.
ACGCACGGTTTCTTCATGGAATTCTTTCGCGTTTGGCGCTTTATGGAAGTAAAGATACCCGCCGAATACTTCGTCAGCACCCTCGCCAGACAGCACCATTTTTATACCCATTGCTTTGATTTTACGCGCCATTAAGTACATTGGTGTCGATGCGCGAATGGTGGTGACGTCATAAGTTTCAATGTGATAAATCACGTCACGAATCGCGTCCATACCTTCTTGTACAGTGAAGTGAATTTCATGGTGAACTGTGCCTAAATGATTCGCCACTTCTTTTGCTGCTGCCAAGTCCGGCGCGCCTTCAAGACCTACAGCAAAAGAGTGAAGTTGCGGCCACCATGCTTCACTGCGTTCATCATCTTCAATGCGGCGAGCGGCATATTTTTTGGTGATGGCAGAAATTACGGAGGAATCCAGACCGCCGGATAACAGTACGCCATACGGTACATCGGACATCAGATGGCTTTTTACCGATTCTTCTAGTGCATTACGCAGTTCATAGGCGTCGGTAATATTGTCTTTCACGTTGTCATATTCCATCCAGTCACGCAGGTAATAGCGTTGGAGTTTATGATCGGTACTCGACATATAGCTTCCTGCGGGGAATTCTTTAATAGTCTTGCATACAGGAACCAGCGATTTCATCTCAGATGCGACATAAAAGTTACCGTGTGCGTCATGACCGGTATACATCGGAATAATCCCAAGATGATCACGACCTAACAGGTAAGTATTGTTGGTACTGTCATACAGAATAAAAGCGAACATGCCTTGCAGCTCATCAAGGAAATTAATCCCTCTCTCCTGATAAAGTGCCAGAATCACTTCGCAATCAGATTCAGTCTGAAACTCATATTTATCTTTTAACTGACGGCGCAGTTCTTGGTGGTTATAAATTTCACCATTGACAGCCAGAACATGGGTATGTGCCGCGTTATACAAAGGTTGAGCGCCATTATTGACGTCAACGATCGATAAACGTTCATGAGCCAGTATTGCATTATCAGACGCATAGACGCCTGACCAGTCCGGTCCGCGATGGCGCATCAAGCGAGACATTTCCAGCGCTTTTTTACGCAGTTCAATGGGATCGGATTTAATATCGAGTACACCAAATATTGAGCACATGTTATTTCCTTTGTTCTGTTGTCGTTAAATTTAAAACTTATTGATTTTATCTAAATCTATTTAAGCAAGAACTACGCCAGAATTGAGCCAGATTTTTAACCAGCCAGATGAATGGATTGTGCGGTATATCGCTCATTATTGTTAATGAGTGTAGTTGATTTGCACTAAATTGGTGCAATGAGATGTTTATTTTAGTGCAATGATTCAAGATGAAGCACAATATTGAATTGATATATCGAATTGATATTGTGCTGTTTTGTCTGGTATTAAATTTCTAGTCGTTATTTTCGCCCATTAAATGCTGCAATAAAATGCCATTTAGCATAGCCCGTTTCACTAACGCAAATGAACCAATAGCGGAGCGATGATCTAACTGTGAAATGACTATTGGCAAATTGGTTCTGAAATTAATCAAAACCTGATTATCAACACAGCGTTGAATAGCGTTAAGCAGCGTTTTTTCAGCAATAGTAATATCACCGGAGATCACCACTTTTTGCGGATTAAACAGATTAATAGCAATGGAGATCGCTTTCCCTAACTGATGACCCACATCATTTAGCACTTTAACAGCCAGCTCATCACCTTTATTTGCTGCTTTACATATTGCCACGATGCCGCAATCGTCCGGCGTCAGTTTGCTGTTATAGCCCTGACTAAGCATATGGCGTACTCGCTGCTCGATTGCCGAATTAGACGCAATCGTTTCCAGACAACCAAAATTACCGCAATAGCAGCGTTCACCGAGCGGTTCGACTTGAATATGACCTATTTCACCGACGTTACGATTTTTACCGAGAAAAATTTGCCCGTTAATAATAAAACCTGCGCCAGTACCGCGATGAATGCGGATTAACATTGAGTCTTCACAATCTTGTGTTGCGCCAAAATAGTGTTCTGCGAGTGCCAGACTACGAATATCGTGACCAATAAAACAACGGACATTAAAACATTCGCTGATGATGTTACCTAATTGCCAGTTATCAACAGAAATATGCGGCATATATTTCACCACGCCATTTTCTGGATCGATTAAACCAGGCAGAGAAACGGCAATGGCAATCAGTTCACGGATTTTATGTTGATAAGTGTTGATAAAATTACCGATAGCCGTCAGTAACCCTTTTTCCAGCGCTTGTTGGGTGCGCTCTGGTAAGAGACAGGACTCTTCAGCGATAGATTTACCGCTCAGGTTATACAACGTAATAGTCGCGCCGTTACGCCCTAAGCGGACGGCAACGGTATGAAAAGGGCGATTTTCAGTGATGATCGAAACAGCACGGCGACCGCCCGTTGAGGCTTGTTGTTCAACCTCTTGAATCAGACCGCGCTCCAACAACTGACGAGTAATTTTGGTAATACTGGCAGGTGCCAGTTGACTGAGTTCAGCGATCTGAATACGTGATATAGGACCTTGTTGATCAATCAGACCATATACCACGGCACTATTTAATTGCTTTACCAGCTCGATGTTACCGATTTGACCATATATCATCACGCGACCTCTAATTTAACTATTTATTAGCATCTAACTTGTTAATGTCTAAATAATTACTGTTTATTTTCCTCGTATTTCAACTGACCATTAACCCAAGTGTGAGTGACTTTATAGTCAGCGGTAAATGCGGTGAGATTAGCAACTTTACCGGTTTCAATACTGCCTAATTTTTTCTCGATACCCAATGCACGGGCAGGGTAGAGCGATGCCATACGAATAGCTTCATCAAGTGGGATACCAATATGCTGAACGCTATTCTCAATCGCTTTAATCATGGTTAAGGCTGAACCGCTTAGTGTGCCGTTTTCATCAACACATTTACCATCACGATAATAAATAGGCTTACCGGCAAAGATAAATTGATCGATGTCCGATCCGGCAGGCGCGGTGGCATCAGTCACAAGAATTAATTTATCGCCTTTTATACGCTTGGCATTGCGAATACTCGCCCAGGCAACGTGATAGCCATCAGCAATGACGCCGGTATGGATTTCTGGCGTATCAAAAATTGCGCCCATCAAACCCGGTTCACGACCTGCGATATATGGCATAGCGTTATAAAGATGCGTTGCAAAGCGGATACCGGCAGCGAATCCGCGTCGGGCTTCTTCATAAGTCGCATTAGAATGCCCGGCAGAAACGATAATACCGGCTTCATTGAGCTGACGAATATATTGGCTATCGACTTGCTCCGGTGCCAGCGTCACTTTGGTAATGACGTCAGCATTTTCACACAGATAGGTGATCATCGCCGCATCTGGTTTACGGATAAAATCTGGGTTATGTGTCCCTTTTTTTGCCGTACTGATATATGGACCTTCCAGATGCAGCCCTAACGCTTGATGACTGTGACTATTTAAATAATCACGCATTACATCAATGGCATACTTCATCATCTCATCGCTGCAAGTGATGAGTGTCGGCAGGTAGCTGGTGCAGCCAGATTTCAAATTTGCCTGCTGCATTGTTTCAAGGGTTGCGATAGAGATCGCATCGATTGAGTCATTAAATTGAACGCCGCCGCAGCCATTAAGTTGCAGATCAATAAATCCCGGCGCGAGAATTGCGCCATGTAAATCTTTAATCTCAATTTGTTTGCCGTCGATTATTGCAGGTAATTCACTTTGCGGGCATACCTGCTTGATTATGCCATTGGCAACGATAACCGCATGGTTATCAAGAACATCGTGACCGGTATAAATCCGGCAGTGAGTTAACGCGTACATAACGATTCTCTGAATAATAAAAGAATTAGAGTTTTTTGATATTTTCCGCTTCTAATTCGCGGAAATATTTCACGGTTTTCATCTTTAATTCCATCGTCGCAGGTTCATCACAAACGATGATGGCTTTTGGGTGTAGCTGCAATGCAGATACCGTCCATAAATGATTTACACCGCCTTCAACCGCGGCCTCTAATGCCAGCGCTTTATTTAGCCCCGTGACTAAAATCATTACTTCTGCTGAATCCATCAATGTACCGACACCAATTGTCAGCGCGTATTTAGGCACTTTGTTCATATCGTTGTCAAAGAAACGGGAATTCGCGATACGAGTATCTTCTGTCAACGTTTTGATACGAGTTCGGGAAGAGAGAGAAGAGGCAGGCTCATTAAACGCAATATGCCCGTCATTACCTACTCCGCCCATAAATAGATGAATTTGACCATATGACTTAATTTTATCTTCATAACGCTGGCACTCCGCCTGTATATCACTGGCATTGCCATCTAACAGATTGATGTTTTGCGGCTGAATATCAATATGGCTAAAGAAGTTGTTGTGCATAAATGAATGGTAACTTTGCGGGTGAGATACCTCTAACCCGATGTATTCGTCCATATTAAATGTAACAACGTATTTAAAACTGACCTCGCCTGCTTGATACAACTCAATCAAACGTAAGTAAGTGGTCAGCGGTGTACTTCCAGTCGGCAGCCCTAGAACAAAAGGGCGTTCAGCCGTGGGTTGAAAGGCGTTAATGCGATTTGCAATATGGCGAGCAGACCATAATCCTACATCTTTAGCACTTTCCAGCGGAATAAGTCTCATGTAAATACCTCTTAGCTACACGATTTAGCCTATGAATCAGCCATAGAATATTAGCTATACTCATGCGTGATGATTAACGTGACCGGTTGAAAATAGTTAATATAACTATAACCTATGTTAATAAAACACGCTTTTTACGTTATGTGAAGTGAATATTTTGCATCATAAAATAAGTTGTGTTTTATTGCTAGGTGCTATGCTGTGTCATCTATTTTTTGGTGATAAAAATCACAAAAAATAGAGATTTAATTTGCGAGACGAAATATATACCATACAGTAGGAAACCAGTACGCAGGTCAGTTTGTCTTATCTCTATCGGCGGTAGCTGCTTTGTACGATAGATGCCTAATTATTGATGAAAAATAAGTCCTGTTGAGGGCTTCTTACAGAGGAAAACAAGGTGAATATACTTGGATTTTTTCAACGACTAGGGCGATCGCTACAATTGCCGATCGCTGTATTACCCGTTGCTGCATTATTGTTGCGCTTTGGGCAGCCCGATTTGCTGGATCTGCCATTTATGGCGCAGGCTGGTGCGGCTATTTTCGATAATTTAGCATTGATTTTTGCTATCGGTGTGGCTGCTACCTGGTCTAAAGATAATGCAGGTTCAGCGGCGTTAGCGGGCGCGGTCGGTTTCTTTATTTTGACCAAAGCCACCGTCACTATTGAAGCCAGCATCAATATGGGCGTTTTAGCCGGTATTATTGCTGGTTTAGTCGGCGGTGCTGTTTATAACCGTTGGAGTGATATTAAGCTGCCTGACTTCCTGTCATTCTTTGGCGGTAAGCGTTTTGTTCCTATTGCTACGGGTTTTTTCTGTTTAATTCTGGCAGCGATTTTCGGTTATGTCTGGCCGCCAGTTCAGATGGCGATCCATAATGGTGGGGAATGGATTGTTGAGCAGGGCGCACTAGGTTCGGGTATTTTCGGTTTTGTTAACCGCCTGTTGATTCCTACCGGTTTGCATCAAGTTCTGAATACCATTGCATGGTTCCAGATTGGCGAATTCACTAACGCAGCAGGACAGATATTCCACGGTGATATTAACCGTTTCTACAATGGTGATGCCACCGCGGGCATGTTTATGTCCGGCTTCTTCCCGATCATGATGTTTGGTTTACCGGGTGCGGCACTGGCGATGTATTTAGCTGCTAAACCAGCACGTCGTGCAACAGTCGGCGGTTTGTTACTTTCAGTTGCGTTAACAGCATTCCTGACGGGTGTTACTGAGCCGTTGGAATTCATGTTCATGTTCCTTGCTCCCGTGCTGTACTTTGTCCATGCGATTTTGACCGGTATCAGCATGTATGTAGCAACGGCGCTGGGTATCCATGCTGGCTTCACGTTCTCGGCTGGCGCTATCGACTATGTGTTGATGTATAAATTGCCTGCCGCGAGTAGCAATGTTTGGATGCTATTGGTGATGGGTTTGATCGCCTTTATCATCTACTTCTTACTGTTCTCAGTCATCATTCGTGCATTCAACCTGAAAACACCGGGGCGTGAAGATGATGCTGATGTGGCAGAAGAAACCGCCACAGAGACTAACTCAGTTGATGCTTTAGATTCGTTGGCAACCAGTTACATTGGTGTGATTGGCGGCAGCGATAATCTGACTGGTATCGATGCTTGTATCACTCGCTTACGTTTGACTGTTAAAGATTCCGCAATGGTTGATTCTGTTGCTGCGAAACGTTTAGGCGCAGCAGGGGTGGTGAAGTTAAATAAACAAAGTATTCAAATTGTTGTCGGTGCAAAAGCGGAATCTATCGCAGATAGTATGCGTAAAGTGATCGCGGCGGGTATCGCGCCCAAGTTTGCAGCTCCGGCAACTGCCGTTCCAGAGTCAGCACCAATGAAGTCGCCAGCGGCAGAGAAAAAAGCTGCAACGGTGAGTACCTTAATCTCTCCTATTACCGGTGATATTGTCGCGCTTACTGATGTTCCTGACGAAGCCTTTGCCAGTAAAGCGGTTGGTGATGGAGTTGCTATTCGTCCAACCGATAAAATCGTTGTCGCTCCTGCCAATGGTACGCTAGTGAAAATTTTCGGTACTAATCATGCTTTCTGTCTGGAAACTGATGATGGCGCGGAAGTTGTTGTTCATATCGGTATTGATACTGTCAAATTAGAGGGTAAAGGATTTAAACGACTGGTAGAGGAAGGTGCTGCGGTTAAAGCAGGCGATCCGGTACTGGAGTTAGATCTGGATTATCTGACTGCCAATGCAGCATCTATCATTAGCCCTGTTGTTGTCAGCAATATTGATGATTTCAGCGGATTGGCTGATGTTGCTAACGGCAATGTGACTGCGGGTAAGTCTAAGCTGTTCGATATTATCAACGGATAAGTTTTTTGGGTAATGAGAACAAGGCGGGAGGAGCAATCTTCCCGCTTTTTTGTTTATTAGAATTTTAATTGTTGTGTCCTGTGAATGGTTGTTAGATTATTAGCGGTTATAGCCGTCATCTTTCAAAATTCAAAATGCGGGGGATTAGCTGCCTGTATTTTGAAAGATATTGGGTATATATATTATAAGCGGTGAGCGCTTGTGCATTTCGCATTCTGCATAGAGGAAAAAATAAATGAGTGAGGCTGAAGTTCGCCCAACTAATTTTATTCGTCATATCATCGACGAAGATTTAGCGTCCGGTAAACATAAAACGATTGTGACCCGCTTCCCGCCTGAGCCGAACGGTTATCTGCATATCGGTCATGCCAAGTCTATCTGTCTGAATTTTGGTATCGCACAGGATTATCATGGCTTGTGTAACTTACGTTTTGATGACACTAATCCGGTAAAAGAGGACATCGAGTACGTAGAGTCAATCAAGCATGACGTGCAGTGGTTAGGTTTTCAGTGGGACGGCGCGGTGCGTTATTCGTCTGACTATTTTGACCAGTTGCATCAATATGCGATTGAGCTAATCAGCAAAGGTTTAGCGTATGTCGATGAGCTAAGTGCAGAAGAAATGCGCGAATATCGCGGCACGCTGACCCAAGCCGGTAAAAACAGTCCATATCGTGATCGCAGTGTAGAAGAAAATCTCGCCTTATTTGAAAAAATGAAAAATGGTGAGTTTGCTGAAGGTAAGGCTTGCCTGCGCGCTAAAATCGATATGGCATCGTCTTTTATCGTTATGCGTGATCCCGTGTTGTATCGCATTAAATTTGCCGAACATCATCAGACCGGTAATAAGTGGTGCATCTATCCGATGTATGACTTCACTCACTGTATTTCCGATGCGTTGGAGGGTGTTACGCACTCTTTATGTACGCTGGAATTTCAGGATAATCGCCGTTTGTATGACTGGGTGCTGGATAACATTACTATTCCTTGTCACCCGCACCAGTACGAGTTTTCACGCCTGAATCTGGAATACGCCATTATGTCTAAGCGTAAGCTGAACCTGCTGGTGACAGAAAAACTGGTTGAGGGCTGGGACGATCCGCGTATGCCAACGATTTCTGGTCTGCGCCGCCGCGGTTATACCGCTGCTGCTGTGCGTGAATTCTGCCGTCGTATTGGTGTCACCAAGCAGGATAACAATGTCGAAATGGTTGCACTGGAAAGCTGCATTCGTGAAGACTTGAATGAAAATGCACCGCGTGCGATGGCTGTATTAAATCCGGTTAAAGTGATTATTGAAAACTTAGCGTCAGGTCATGAAGAGATGCTAACGGTTGGTGTTCACCCGAATAAACCAGAAATGGGAACGCGCGTTGTACCATTCAGCAACGAAATTTACATTGATCGTGCCGATTTCCGTGAAGAAGCGAATAAGCAATATAAACGCTTAGTCTTAGGTAAAGAAGTCCGCTTGAGAAATGCTTACGTGATCAAAGCGGAACGTGTTGAGAAAGATGCTCAGGGCGAAATAACAACTATTTATTGTAGCTGTGATGTGGATACGCTAAATAAAGATCCGGCAGATGGTCGTAAGGTAAAAGGCGTTATTCACTGGGTTTCTGTCGCTCATGCGCTACCAGCAGAATTCCGTCTGTATGATTGTCTGTTCAATGTGCCGAATCCGGGCGCGGCTGATGATTTCTTATCAACTATCAGTGCTGATTCACTAACTATTGCTCATGGGTTTGTTGAGCCAGGCATGAAAGAAGCAAAACCAGAATTTGCCTATCAGTTTGAACGTGAGGGTTATTTCTGTGCGGATAATCGACTCTCATCGCCAGACAATCTGGTGTTTAACCGTACTGTTGGTTTACGTGATACTTGGGCTGCTAAAAACGTATAAAAGTAATAGATTAACATATTGATAATAGATGATTAGTAGGGGCGGTTGTTAACCGCCCGTTGATTTCACCGTGATTTGGCGGGCGACAGATTGTCGCCCCTACGTAAAATCATATAATCATTTGAAATTTATCGTAAAAATATAATTTCTTATCCGAAATTAAGCTAAAAAATAATGCCAGCAACGTGATAACGCTGCTGGCATTCTAGACTTTAACTTTGCTGTATTAATGAACTTTATTGGCTGTATTTATTAACTGCGCGGTTCATGTAGACTCTCATCTTTACGGCAGTCGCCAGCGCTGCATTTTCCGTACAGATACAAACTGTGGTTAGTCAGTTCAATATTGTATTTCGCTGCGATTTCACGTTGATGCTGTTCAATAAATTCATCACTGAACTCAATCACACGACCGCATTCCAGACAGATCAAATGGTCATGATGATGTTTTTGCGTTAATTCAAAAACGGATTTACCGCCTTCAAAGTTGTGGCGGGTTACAATTCCGGCATCATCAAATTGGTTCAAAACACGGTAAACCGTCGCAAGACCAATCTCTTCGCCCATATCGATCAGTCGCTTATATAAATCTTCTGCGCTAACATGATGATTCTCTGGTTCTTGAAGTATTTCCAGAATTTTCAGTCTGGGAAGAGTAACTTTCAGTCCAGCTTTTTTCAGTGCGATATTGTTGTCAGTCATGCAAGTTTATTCCTAAATTCTGGACGCCGTAAATCGTTAGCGAACGGTTAACAAAAATATAATATATCATTATAGAGACTGATATATGAAATGGGAATCTCAAGGAATGTGGAGATTCCCGATAGTATTGATAGATATACTCGTCATAATCTCAAACAGAATGTCTTGACAGACTGATCCTGAACTATTTTTCAGGAATACTGTTTTAAAGATATATTGCCCTTATATTATACCTATCGTTAATTTTTAGCCCTGTTATTTGTATAGCATGATCACAACTTGTGGCAGCGGTACATTTTTGTCAGTCAGAAAACAAGTATTTCAGCAACAGGGCCCGTTCCCCTTGCCATAACGTGCTTGTTGACGTTCACGGAAAAATTCTTCATAGGTCATCACCTTTTGATCAGGGTGCGTACGTTGCATATGCTGCACATAATTTTCATAATCAGGAATACCAATCATTAAGCGTGCTGTTTGTCCGAGATAACGTCCTGCTTTTGCCAGATGTTCAAACATAGCCGAATCTCCTCAATAAAACTGGCAATATCAGCGCATAAAATATTTGTCGATATTGCCATTGTGATTAACGAAGTGACGCCTTAGTCAGCCGCAGTTAATTTTTCACTGCGGAATCAGGCATCGCTTCATAAGGCACTTCATTGATTGTTGGATTAGGATTGGCTCGTGCTGTAAATGCTGCGCGCAAACCGAAGAACACAATACTGAGCGTAATTAACATAAACAGAACGGTTAGCCCTGCGTCCAATTGATTGTTAAATATCATGGTACTCATTTGATCCAGTGATTTGGCAGGAGCCAGAATTTCACCTTTATCCAGTGATGCCTGATATTTATTCGCTAATGCAAGGAAACCTAAAGCAGGATTATCGTCAAACACTTTTTGCCAGCCCGCTGTCATGGTGCAGATCAGCAGGAAAATCGTTGGCACAATCGCAACCCAAGCATAGCGTTCACGTTTCATTTTGAAGAGAACGACAGTACACAGTATCAACGCAATAGCGGCTAACATTTGGTTAGAGATACCAAACAGTGGCCACAGCGTATTGATTCCGCCCAATGGATCGACCACGCCTTGATACACGAAGTAACCCCATGCCGCGACACATAACGCAGTAGCAATAATGTTAGCGATAAATGACTCAGTACGTTTTAGTGACGGAACGAATGTTCCCAGCAAATCTTGCAGCATAAAACGACCAGAGCGCGTACCGGCATCAACGGCGGTCAGGATAAACAGCGCTTCAAACAAAATAGCGAAGTGATACCAGAATGCCATCAATGTGGGACCGGTAAGCTGACTGAGAATATGCGCCATGCCAACCGCCAGCGTTGGCGCACCTCCCGCACGCGAGATAATGCTGGTTTCGCCGACATCTTGCGCGTACTGAATTAAAACATCGGGTGTGATAACAAAACCCCATGAACTGACAGCAGCCGCGGCAGATTCAACAGTTGGACCCAGAATTGCAAGCGGGCTATTCATCGCAAAATAAACACCCGGATCGATAATTGATGCTGCGAGTAATGCCATCATAGCGACGAATGATTCCATCAACATACCGCCATAGCCGATAACGCGGGTATGTTTCTCGTTTTCCAGCATTTTCGGCGTTGTTCCTGACGAAATCAGCGCATGAAAGCCAGAAATTGCGCCACAGGCAATAGTAATAAACAGGAATGGAAATAACTTACCTGACCATACAGGACCAGTACCATCAACAAACTGTGTCATCGCTGGCATTTGCAGTTCCGGCGCGATAATAACGATACCAATAGCCAGACCAACAATAGTGCCGATTTTCAGGAAAGTAGAGAGATAATCACGCGGTGCCAGCAATAACCAAACAGGTAATATTGAAGCGATACCACCATAAATAATCAGCGCCCACGTCATTGAAACGCCATCCAGAGTGAAGAGTGACGCCCATGATTCACTTTTAGCTACTTCACCGCCATAAACAATGGCTAACATGAGTAACACGAAGCCAATAATAGAAACTTCACCGATTCTGCCTGGACGAATATAGCGACTGTATATCCCCATCAACACAGCAATAGGGATCGTTGCAGCGACGGTAAATGTTCCCCACGGACTATTCGTTAAGGCTTTAACCACGATTAATGCCAATGCCGCTAAGATGATAATCATGATCATAAATGCGCCGAAAAGGGCAATAACACCAGGGACTTCACCTAACTCAGCTTTAACTAAATCCCCCAATGAGCGTCCATCGTGGCGCGTAGATACAAACAACACCATAAAGTCCTGGACAGCACCGGCGAGTACGACACCCGCTAGAATCCAAATCGTTCCGGGTAAATATCCCATTTGTGCAGCCAATACCGGACCGACTAAAGGTCCAGCGCCAGCGATCGCGGCAAAATGGTGACCAAAAAGAATATACTTATTAGTTGGCACATAATCTAAACCGTCATTATGACGATACGCGGGAGTCATACGGGTTGGATCGAGGCATAACACCTTGTTAGCGATAAACTTACTGTAATAACGGTAAGCGATTAAATATACGGATACCGCAACCACTACCAGCCAAAGAGCATTGACCTTTTCGCCATTATTCAGTGCAATCATGGCTATGCCACAAGCACCCAAAATAGCAACGGCGAACCATACAATATAGGACGCTATGCCGCGCATAGGCATTCCTCCTCATTAATTTAAGAAGATAAACATAAAATTAAATGTTGGGTACGCTGAATAGATTTATATCAGGGACATACATACTAAAAAGTGTGGTTTCCGGTAAATAAATCTATTCAGCCATCGTAATAAAGCAATGCAGATATACTGTTATAAATTTTATTCTTCCCGTAATTCCTCCATTAGTGATATGAATTTAACAAATTTATTACAAATTGGTTGATGTTTTTCACTCTAACAGTGGTATTGAGGCGTTAACTTGCACTTGCTCACATGATCGTAAGTATTATGATAATAAAATGTTAATTAATGTTGCGATTTTCATTGGGCGGTGATTTATATCGGTTAATCTAAGTATTAGATAAAAATAAGTTATTGGAATTTAGGGAAGTGGAGAGAGGAAATAGGGAGATTGAAATAAAACATAAAAACACAATAACAACTGAAATATTTTAAGTCATTATGTCATTTTTCGGAGGGGCGGTTGTTAATCGCCCGTTGGATTCATTGTGGTTTGGCGGGCAACAGATTGTTGCCCTACTAATTATTCTTTATTATCAATATATTAGTTTTATCATTTTTTATTCAAATCTGAGGTTAAGCCAAACCCATTTCATCAGAAATTTGTTTTACCCATGCAGATACACGTTCAGCCGTGAGTTCTGGCTGGCGATCTTCATCAATGGCCAAACCAATAAAATGTTCGTCGTCCTCTAAACCTTTAGAGGCTTCAAAATGATAACCCTCTGTTGACCAGTTACCGACAATAGTAGCGCCGCGTGGTTCAATAATATCGCGGATAGTACCCATTGCATCGCAGAAGTACTCTGCATAATCTTCCTGATCACCGCAACCAAAAATAGCGACCAGTTTTCCTTCAAAATCAATTTCTTCCAATGTCGGGAAAAAGTCGTCCCAGTCACATTGAGCTTCGCCGTAATACCAAGTTGGAATACCCAGCAGTAGCGTATCGAAGCGTTCAACATCTTCTTTACTGCTTTTGGCGATGTCATGGATTTCTGCAACTTCTTTGCCGAGTTGCTTTTGAATCATTTTGGCAATGTTTTCAGTATTGCCAGTGTCGCTACCAAAGAAAATACCTACGGTTGCCATTATGCTTTACACCCTTTAATAGAAAGAATCGGATAAATATAACATTGTTGATGTCGGTTGGCATCGTTAATCTGTGTTAAGCGACATCAATGATATAGTGCTTTTTATTATGTTTTATGCGGTCTTAGCAACGTTTTTTTTCGTGCTTATTTTTTGTATTCAACTAACAACATTTCAATCAATTCGCTGCGATTCATATCGCGCTGCATGGCGTGCAGATCGAGAATTTCTACCGCTTTTTGTGAAAGTTTTAACTCGACGCGCTTTAAGCCGCGAACCCGATCCCGCCGTAACTGATTGCGTTTGTTGATGCGTAACTGCTGATCTCGCGTCAACATACTGGTTTTCGGACGCCCCGGACGACGTTCGTCAGCGAAGAGATCCAGCGTAGTACGATCTAATTGTTCTTTTGCCATAAACTCACCATAGCCCACCATTACTCACTATAAAAATAGCGGCTGCGGATAATAGCGTAGTCATATCCGTTAACCAATGGCTAATGCGCTGATCCAGCCAATAATCAATGAATTTGGCTGGAATTTACTCAAAACGAGAAAAAACGCATGATGATATAAAACTCATGATGCAAAAAAGTTACGCACAATACGAATGACATGCTGCGGTTTTTCTGCATGAACCCAATGACCGCAGCCCGCAACGACATAGGCTTTGGCTTGAGGAAACTGACGCGCGATCTCGGAACGGTAGCTATCTTGAATATAAGGAGAGAGTTCGCCGCGAATAAAAATCATCGGGTGATCCCATGCAGGGACGTCCTGCCAGCCGATAATATCGCGGTAGCATTGCTGTAGAACCGGTAGATTAAAGCGCCACTCGCCAGAATGGAATGATTTTAGCAGAAATTGAATAACACCCTCATGCAGGTTCATTTTACGCATGATTGTTGCGGCTTCTGTACGTTGTTGCATGCCAGCTTGAGTTACGGCATTTAAAGCAGCAAAAACATCATCATGATGACTTTCTTTGTAATCTACCGGCGCAATATCAATCACGACTAATTGCCTGATGAGTTCAGGCGCTAACTCGGTTAACTTCATTGATATTTTGCCGCCCATTGAGTGACCAATCAGTGAGATTTTGTCCAGTGACAGTTCGCGGCAAAGTGCGAGAATATCTTCCGCCATTACCTGATAATTCATTTCTGGTGAATGAGGAGAAAGTCCATGATTACGCACATCAATTTGTAACGTTTGATAATCTTGCTGTAGGTCTCTGGCAAGCACGCCAAGATTATCTAAACTGCCAAATAGCCCGTGAATAAGTAGGATAACAGGATCGCTGTTTTGGCGGCGATTTCCTTGTAGGCGATAGTTTAATTTCATAACCATCTCACATATTTAGTTGCTTTGCGTTAGAGTATCACGATACGAACTTGTATAATTGCCAAGATTAATCCGAAAAAGAATTATAGGACAAAGATGAAAACTATCGAAGTTGATGAAGAGCTATATCGTTATATCGCCAGTCATACCCAGCATATTGGTGAAAGCGCTTCTGAAATTTTACGTCGGATGCTGAATCTGGCTCCGGCTGTGTCCGAGAATAATGAGCAAGTTATCACTGATCAAGAAACACAACAGGTGATGACGTCATCAGCAATAATGACGGCGCAGAACGTTGCTGTTACATCAGGGGATCGGATTCATCGTATCCGAAGTTTGTTAGATTCTGCTGAATTTAAAGGGCAGAAAAAAGTAGTTGATCGCTTTTTGTTGCTGCTATCGACGCTCTATTTAATGGATAAAGATGGTTTTGCAGAAGCGACAGAATCGCTGCATGGTCGTACCCGCATCTATTTTTCTCATTCTAAAGATCAACTGCTAAAAAGCGGTCGCCATACAAAACCAAAAAGCATACCGCAAACTCCATATTGGGTTATCACTAACACCAATACCGGACGTAAACGCAGTATGATTGAACATATTATGTCTACAATGCAGTTTCCAGCCGAATTGACAGAAGAGATGTGTTTAACCATTCAACCACTGTCATAACGTAGATTTTTGTCATGTAAATGCTATGAGTTACGTGCTGTAAACTATGCTGCATTTAATTACCGGACTATCAGGGAGTTCTTAATGGCTAATCACCCAAGAGCAGGGCAGCCAGCTCAACAGAGTGACTTAATTAATGTTCCTCAGCTTGTTGCAAAATATTATACGTTACAGCCGGATAGTGATAATCCGGCTCACGCAGTTAAATTTGGAACGTCCGGGCATCGCGGTAGTTCTGGCAGACAAAGTTTTAATGAAGCACATATCTTAGCTATTTCTCAGGCAATTGCTGAAAATCGTGCCATGTATGGTATTACCGCACCGTGTTTTATCGGTAAAGATACGCATGGTTTATCAGAACCCGCATTTATTTCAGTGTTGGAAGTGTTAGCTGCCAACGGTGTTGATGTGGTGATCCAGCAAAATAATGGTTTCACGCCAACGCCAGCTATTTCACACGCCATTCTCTGCTATAACCGTGATCATGCAGGTCAGGGATTAGCTGACGGTATTGTGATTACGCCGTCGCATAATCCGCCGGAAGATGGCGGAATTAAATATAATCCGCCGAATGGCGGACCCGCAGATACCAATCTGACGCAATGGATAGAAAATCGTGCTAATGAATTGTTAAGAAATAAGTTACAAGGCGTAAAACGGTTAACGCTGGAAGCCGCACAGCGCAGCGGATTAATTCATGTACAAGATCTTGTTCAGCCTTATGTTGAGCAACTGGTTGATGTTGTGGATATGCCCGCTATCCAGCAGTCAGGGTTGGCGTTGGGTGTCGATCCGTTGGGTGGTTCTGGCATTGAGTATTGGCAGCGGATCGCGGATTTCTATAAGTTAAATCTCAAGTTAGTTAATGATTTTATTGATCCCTCATTCCGGTTTATGTCTTTGGATCATGACGGCGTTATCCGTATGGATTGCTCTTCCCGATGGGCAATGGCGGGTTTGCTGGCGTTAAAAGATAAGTTTGACCTGGCATTTGCTAACGATCCTGATTATGACCGTCACGGTATCGTAACGCCGAAAGGTTTAATGAATCCAAATAGTTATCTGGCAGTATCTATCAATTATCTGTTCCAGCATCGTCCGCTATGGAGTAAAGATATTGGCGTCGGTAAAACACTGGTATCCAGTGCGATGATAGATCGCGTGGTTGCAGATATGGGCCGTAAACTGGTGGAAGTTCCTGTCGGTTTTAAGTGGTTTGTTGATGGATTATTTAACGGTACGCTAGGTTTTGGCGGTGAAGAAAGCGCGGGTGCATCTTTCCTGCGCTTCAATGGCAAACCGTGGTCAACAGATAAAGACGGCATTATTATGTGTTTGCTGGCAGCCGAAATAACGGCAATAACAGGCAAAAATCCGCAAGAGCATTATGAGCAATTAGCCCAGCGGTTTGGTTCACCAAGCTATAACCGTATTCAGGCTCCGGCAACTCATGCACAGAAAGCGATCTTGGCAAAACTATCACCAGAAATGGTGACGGCAGATACGCTGGCAGGCGACAAGATTACAGCGCGTTTAACCAATGCTCCCGGTAATGGTGCGCCGATTGGCGGCTTAAAAGTCATGACTGATAACGGCTGGTTTGCTGCGCGTCCATCGGGTACGGAAGAGGCTTATAAAATCTATTGCGAAAGTTTCTTAGGCAAAGATCATCGTGAAAAGATTGAGCATGAGGCAGTAGATATTGTGAGTGCTGTATTGGCTAATGTTAAATAAATCGTTTTAGTTTCTTCTGGAAAATAGGCATTGAGAGATTGATGCCTATTTTTGTACCTACCTATATACTGGTGGATATTGGCGAGCGGTATGGATTAACGCCAGTATCCATATAGTTTGCTGATTAACTTCATATATAAGACGATAGCTTTCATGAGGAATCAGCTCGCGAGTACCTGCTATTTTCCCCTGATGACCTAGCATCGGATATTCAGCCAACCGAGCAACAGCATCACTAAATAGCTCATCTATCTTTACTGCGGCTTGAGGATTATCAGCCACAATATGATCCTAGATATTAGCACGATCTTGTTGTGCTTCTGACGTCCAAATAATTTCCATACTTAATTTTTAATATTAGCTCGTCTGGCGGCAAAATCAGCTTCAACCTCCTCATTTGAACGCCCTTGACCAGCATTCATCGAAATCCGGCTTGTTTCAATTTTTTGACGCAAAAACTCATCGTATTCACGGGATTCACGTTGGTGTTGAATAAATTCACGCATCAGTTCACGTAGTACTTGTGAGGCAGGACGGTGGGCGGCTTCCGCTTCGGATATAAATTCAGCACGCAGCTCAGGTTCTAATTTCATCGTGAAAACAGCGTGTTTTGACATAATAATTATCTCCAATTGTCTGGTACTAACAAAGTATATACTTTTTCATTACTTTGATCGATTTATAGAGATCAATTACCCCAATGCCACCAATAACGCTCCAACCGAAATTAACCCAATCCCAACGCCAGTGAACAATGTCACTTTCTCGCCAAACAGAATCACCGCTAAAATAACAGCAAAAACAACACTAAGTTTATCAATGGGCGCAACTTGGGAGACTGTTCCGTTTTTGATCGCCATAAAATAAAACAACCATGACAGCGCACCGGCGATACCGCTAAGTACAATAAATAGCAGCGCTTTGCGGTCAGCAAGAACAGAGCTGATTAATTCTAATTTGCCTTGAACGATTACCACGCCAACCAAAAAAACTGCCATCACAATAGAACGAATTGCGGTTGCGGTGTTTGCATCCAGATTTTGTAACCCAATCTTGCCAAAAATTGCCACCAACGCAGCGGTGATTGCCGATAACAGTGCGTAAATAAGCCATAGAGCCATTTTTATTTTTCCATTGAGAAAATAAGAGATTAGATAATATTACGACTAATTCTCATTAACAATAAATAGTCGCGGGCTAAAGGCGGGTTGTGTTTAAAGACAGCTAATTATCTGAATCTGTATCGCAATTTTGTCAATTGTTACTGGCGGTGGAGAAATAGGTTAATTATGTTACTTGAATAAGTCATCATCATGGGGATAACTAATGGAAGAATTACAGGATAATAATTTTCATAACGATTTGTTTATGCAGAAAATTATTTATCAACACCTGCATAATACTGCACTGCAAGCCGCAGTAAAGGGAATGGACGATATTGCGACTAATAAAGTCGTCACACATAACACTCTTTTTCAGATAACCAGTAAGCTCACGAGAGCAACAGTCGAAAAAACAGGTCACAATGATAACAGAAAATAAATATCAGCTTCATTATACGCATCAATTTATTAACATGCTGACCGAAGCAGTAAATCATTCACGGATAAATCTGAATTGGTTTCATCAGCAAATATTACCAAGTATTTTACGTTATCCGTATCAAGGGCGGCTGTTTCTTAACCGAAATTCGACTGACAGTGATAGCCAGCGCTTGAGAAAACAACTTGCCCAGCGTTTTAATTGTAATGAATTAAGGGAGTTAAGTGAAAACGGCTGGTTAATTCTTTATTTAAATAAATTTTCGCAAATCTATTTGCTGGCTTTAATACCGCTATCTATGTCAGTAAGTCTATCGGACAACGCGATTACCGATAAACCTGGTAATAAAATTTTTGAAAAACAGTGGGTTGAGAAACAATGGCAGGATGCTGATTAATATAACATAGTTAATTTTTAATGATGATCTGAGCGATTGTATCTGTTTAGATCATCATTAACCGTTATTATTCCACTCTACAGCTTTAATTCCACCGCTGAAAATATTTATCATTGTCAATTTTCATTACCAGTAATTCGCATAACTGTTAACTTGTCCACAAATATAATAAAAACCTCCCCCTATTCAGGTATTTTTTCTAATTGTTTTATCGATTGTTTTGTTTATTTCATTGCTATTTCACATACACTACAGGCAATAATCTTGAGACTTATATCAACTGAAATAAGTAATATGAATTGAAGCTGAAATAGAAATAACAAGTCGCAGCATGATTTCTTAATATAAAATTAGGTTGCTAACTAATAACACAAGGAAATACATAATGAAAAAACGTACCCTATCTGTTCTGATCGCTACAGGTTTGGCAGTTGCTACAATGGCTGGCAGCGCAATGGCAAAAGGTCGTCTGGTTATTTATTGCAGTGCCATGAACTCAATGTGTGAAGAAGAAGCAAAAGCCTTTGGCGATAAATATAATGTGAAAACTTCATTTATCCGTAATGGTTCTGGCAGTACATTAGCGAAAATCGAAGCAGAAAAGAAAAATCCTCAAGCAGATATTTGGTACGGCGGTACGTTAGATCCGCATTCACAAGCGGGTGAGCTGGATTTACTCCAACCTTATAAATCACCGAATTTGTCTCAGTTAATGCCGCAATTCCAAGATCCGGCAACGCGCAAAGGTAATTATTCTTCAGCTATTTATATTGGTATTTTAGGCTATGGTATCAATATGGATCGCCTGAAAGAGAAAAATCTGCCAGAGCCTAAATGTTGGGCTGATTTAACCAACCCTGCTTTTAAAGGCGAAATTCAGATTGCTGACCCGCAAAGTTCCGGTACTGCTTATACTGCGTTGGCAACGTTTGTACAGCTATGGGGCGACGCAAAAGCCTTTGATTACCTGAAACAACTTGATAAGAATATTTCACAATACACCAAATCCGGTATTGCTCCGGCACGTAATGCTGCTCGCGGTGAAGCGACGATCGGTATTGGTTTCCTGCATGATTACGCGCTGGAAATTGAAAAAGGTGCACCAATTAAGCTGGTCGCGCCTTGCGAGGGAACTGGCTATGAAATCGGTGGCATTAGTATCCTGAAAAATGCGCGCAACCTTGAAAATGCCAAACTGTTTGTTGACTGGTCATTATCAAAAGAAGCGCAAGAACTTTCCTGGAAGAAAGGGCAGTCTTATCAAATTCTGACCAATACCAGTGCAGAAGCATCACCGAACTCATTGAAACTTAATGACCTGAAACTGATTAATTATGATATGGATAAGTATGGTGCAGCAGATATGCGTAAGGCGCTGATTTCTAAATGGCTGACTGACGTGAAGATGGAAAAATAATTTAGTTGTCACAGCTTAAAAGACTGCGGTAAAAGCCGCAGTCTTTTTATCGTTACTAAGCTGTTTCTGATGGTTGTAGCTGTTGGTCATCGCTGTTAAATAAAAATAGTTGTGAAAATAGCCGTTGAGTAATTGTTGTTAAGGAGCGTTATGTCACACTCTATTGCCCTGCATGCTAAACGTGTCTGGGATCCTATTTTTTATTGGTTGCTGCTGATTGCGGCATCTTTTGTTCTACTGCCAGGATATACACTGGATTACGGCTTGTTTGAGTCATCGGCTGATGAATTGATGACCAGCTATATTTGGCATAGCGGCGGTGTTGGTTGGCTGTGGTTCTTACCTCCGTTACTGTTATTTATTCGTCCTGTTTCAGCATCATCGCGAGAAGAACGCAGCCGTCATCTGTTTGATGCGGGATATGCGCTGTTTTGCGTATTGCTGACCGTATTTTCATCCTGGTGGGTTGAGCAGGGATTAGGCTGGGCAACTGTTCCGCTGTTTTTTGCGCTGGGAGCGATTATTACTCTTGCCTGTGTGCGAATGGATTGGATGGGTGGTGATCTCTTTGTCATGGGCTCACTGGTTGCGATTGTTGGCTTAATTACAGTATTTATCCTTTATCCGAGCATCGCTATTTTTGTGCCGATGTTCAGCGATGATGCCGGTAATTTTGCGCCGCTAAACTTTATTCAATTGCTGAGCCAGTCTCATACTATTGAAGTTATTATTAACTCAATGGCTCTGGCTGCCGCAGTGGGCATCGGTTGTACTTTCTTTGGTCTGGTTTGTGCTATTTACACAACGCGCATTGCTAAACGCTCGGCGTTTGTTAGCCGTATCTTCTCTATTTTACCGATTGTTACGCCGCCCTTTGTCGTCGGTTTAGGCGTGACATTAATGATGGGGCGTTCTGGTTATGTTACTAGCTGGATGGTGACATATTTAGGGCTGGAAAATACTAACTGGTTATACGGTTTTACGGGTATCTGGATCGCGCAAGTGCTCGCGTTTACCCCCATGTCATTTATGATCCTTGATGGCGCGATCAAAACGATTCATCCGTCACTGGAAGAAGCCTCTTATACCTTACGAGCCAGCCGTTATCAGACGTTTTATAAAGTATTTATGCCGTTGCTGAAACCGGCATTGGCGAACTCTTTTTTGATCGTTATTGTTCAATCATTGGCTGATTTCAGTAATCCGCTGGTTTTAGGCGGTAACTTTGACGTTTTGGCAACGCAGATCTACTTCTATATTACCGGCTCACAACTGGATTATCCGGCAGCCAGTACGCTGGGTGCGATTCTGCTGCTGTTCTCTCTGTTTGTGTTCTGTATCCAGTATTTATGGATCGGTAAACGTTCTTACGTCACTATTTCCGGTAAGTTTTCTCGCGGTGATGTGCAACCGCTGCCGCCAACGCTGCAATGGGGAATCTCACTAACGTTATATCTGTGGATTGCTTTTAACGTTCTGCTGTACGGCAGTATTTTCTATGGCAGCTTTACTGTTAACTGGGGTGTGGATTATACCCTGACGCTAGCGAACTTTATTAATCTGTTTGGGCAAGGATTTAGTGACGGCGCTTGGCCTTCATTAATCGATACGCTGATTTTTGCCGGTATTGCTGCGCCTGTTACTGCATTCTTTGGTTTATTGATTGCATATATTGTGGTGCGCCAGCAGTTTCACGGTAAAAAAACTATCGAGTTTATTACCATGCTCTGTTTCGCTGTGCCAGGAACGGTGGCTGGTGTGTCCTATATTCTGGCATTTAATGGTGCGCCGGTTTATCTGACCGGAACCGCGGTGATCGTTATTATTTCTATGGTGATGCGTAACGTGCCAGTGGGGATTCGCGCCGGTATTGCCGGTTTGGGGCAACTGGATAAATCCCTCGATGAAGCCTCGTTAAGTCTGCGAGCTGGCTCATTGCGTACCATCATCTATATTCTATTGCCACTGCTGCGACCAGCGATTTTGTCCGCACTGATTTACAGTTTTGTGCGCGCCATGACAACGGTGAGTGCCATTATTTTCTTGGTGACGCCGGATACGCGTGTAGCAACCTCATATATTTTGAATCGTGTAGAAGATGGCGAGTACGGTATTGCGATCGCTTATGGTTCGATTTTAATTGTGGTCATGCTGGCTATTATCCTGATATTTGACTATCTGGTTGGCGAAGCGCGCGTTGCCCGCTCCAAAGCGAAAACCACTAATTAATCACGGAGTGAAGATTTTGAACACAAATACTCAACAGGCTAAGACAAATTTTGTCGAGCTGAAAAATATTAATAAACGTTTTGGTAGCAACACCGTGATTGATGAGCTGAATCTGGCGATTCCGCAAGGGCACTTGGTGACGCTATTAGGTCCGTCTGGTTGTGGGAAAACAACGATTTTGCGATTGGTTGCCGGATTAGAAAAACCGACTTCCGGTCAGATTTTTATTGATGGTGAAGACGTGACGGATCGTTCGATCCAGCAGCGCGATATTTGCATGGTGTTCCAGTCTTATGCGCTATTCCCGCATTTATCGCTGGGCGACAATATCGGTTACGGTTTGAAAATGCTGCGTTTGCCGCGTGATGAAATTAATCAGCGCGTCAAAGAGGCTCTGACGCTGGTGGATCTGGAAGGATTTGAAGATCGCTTTGTGGATCAGATTTCCGGCGGTCAACAACAGCGTGTAGCACTAGCGCGCGCGTTGATCTTAAAACCGAAAGTGCTGTTATTTGATGAGCCGCTGAGTAACCTTGATGCCAATTTGCGTCGCAGTATGCGCGATAAAATCAGAGAGTTGCAACAGCAGTTCAATATTACATCGCTGTATGTGACGCATGATCAGAGTGAAGCGTTTGCTGTCTCGGATACGGTGCTGGTGATGAACAAAGGTAAAATTATGCAGCTTGGCGAGCCGAAACAGCTTTATCGCCAACCGGCATCGCGTTTTATGGCTAATTTTATGGGGGATGCCAATATTTTCCCTGCTGATCTTACTTCAGATAGCGTGGATATTTACGGCTACCACATTCCGCAACCAAAGGAGTTTGGTCAGCTAACGGGTCACTATACCGTTGGTGTGAGACCGGAAGCGATTGCATTAGTCGAAAGCGGTGAAGAGAGCCAGAAATGTCAGGTTGTCAGCGTGGCTTATATGGGACCGCAGTATGAAGTGACTGTTAACTGGCATGGACAGACACTATTATTACAGGTTAATGCGATACAATTAGCACCAGAAGCTGGCGATCATTACTATCTGCATATTCATCCGCATGGCATGTTTATCTTGCCGGAAGAGTAATGGTTTGCGCTGGATTACTGATCTTGAAGATGGTGGTTAGGTAAAAATGCAAAATACAGAATTAGAGTATTTGCTTAATAATGAGCTAAAAATAAGACGCTTTCGTGACTATTCTCCTAACGGTTTACAGGTTCAGGGACGAGCTAATGTTAAACGAATTGTCACCGGCGTTACTGCTTGTCAGGCATTGCTTGATGCCGCAGTCGAATTAGACGCTGATGCGGTATTGGTTCATCATGGCTATTTCTGGAAACATGATGAGCCGGTGATTACTGGTATGATGCAAAAGCGGTTAAAAACGCTGCTTAATCATGATATTAATTTGTATGGTTATCATCTGCCATTAGATGCTCACCCGACGATGGGGAACAACGCTTTACTGGCTGATGTGCTGGGAATTAACAGTTTCGGCGCGATCGAACCGGAAAGTCCAGATTGCTTTATTTGGCACGGAGAGCTGGAAACACCGGAAAGCGGTTCTGCGTTAGCGCAACGTATTACTCATCGCTTAGGGCGTGTACCGCTGCATTGCGACGATAATGCACCAGCAGAAATTCGTAGCCTTGCGTGGTGTACTGGCGGCGGTCAGGATTTTATCAAGGAAGCGGCAGAGCGTGGATTTGATGCTTTTATTACCGGCGAAGTTTCTGAACGAACGATCCATATTGCGCGTGAAATGGGGATTCATTTCTATTGTGCAGGGCATCATGCAACCGAGCGTTATGGTATTAAAGCATTAGGGGAATGGCTGGCGCAGCAACATCAGTTTGATGTCAGTTTTATTGATATTGATAATCCGGTGTAATTTTAGTGAAATTAACGGGCGGCAGGTTGCCGCCCCTACAATTTATTATTTATTATCAATATATTAATTTATTTTTTACTATTTCCTTATCTGAACCTTAGATTAAATAAGAAAACGAATTGCCATTAGCTGTTATTTTTATTCTTAGCTACTTGAGAATGAAAATCTCGTTTTGTGTAACCATTGTAAAGCTGGCGCGGACGGGCAATGCGGATACCATCTGCATACATTTCACTCCAGTGAGCGATCCAGCCAATGGTTCTGGCTATGGCGAAGATTACGGTAAACATATTTGTCGGGATACCAATCGCTTTTAGGATAATACCGGAATAGAAATCAACATTTGGATACAGTTTTTTCTCGATAAAGTACGGATCGCTGAGGGCGATTTTTTCCAGCTCCATCGCAATATCAAGCAATTCATCGCTTAGATTTAGTTCGGCTAATACTTCATAACAACTCTCGCGCATCACGGTTGCGCGCGGATCGTAATGTTTATATACCCGATGACCAAAACCCATCAGACGGAACGGATCGTTTTTATCTTTTGCTCTGGCAATAAATTCAGGGATACGATCGACAGAACCAATTTCTTCCAGCATTTTCAGACATGCTTCATTAGCACCGCCGTGAGCCGGTCCCCACAGAGAGGCGATTCCTGCCGCGATACAAGCAAACGGATTAGCACCGGAAGAACCGGCTGTTCTCACGGTAGATGTTGACGCATTTTGTTCATGATCCGCATGTAAAATCAGAATACGATCCATTGCGCGTTCAATCACTGGGCTAACCACGTATTCTTCACAAGGTGTCGCAAACATCATATGCAGGAAATTGGCTGCATAAGACAGGTCATTGCGCGGGTAGATAAATGGCTGCCCGATGGAATATTTGTAGCACATAGCAGCAACGGTTGGCATTTTGGACAGCAGGCGGAATGCGGTAATTTCACGATCTCGCTCTTTATGGACGTCTAGCGCATCATGATAAAACGCTGCCAGCGCACCAGTGACACCGCATAGCACTGCCATTGGATGAGAATCACGCCGAAAGCCTTGGAATAATCGGGTGATCTGCTCGTGAATCATAGTATGGCGGGTAACAATATCTTTAAACGTTGCATATTGTTCCGCTGTCGGCGCTTCGCCATGCAGCAGAATGTAACAAACTTCCAGATAAGTGGAGTTTTGCGCTAACTGAGCAATAGGATAACCGCGATGCAGCAAAACGCCCTCATTACCATCGATAAAGGTAATTGCTGACTCACAAGAAGCGGTGGAGAGATAACCGGGATCATAGGTAAAAAGACCTTTAGAACCGAGAGTTCTTACGTCTAAAACGTCTTCGCCCAGCGTACCGGTTAATATGGGAAGTTCGATACTATTACCGTCATCAAAGACTAATGTCGCTTTTTTTTCTACAGCCATGATTGCCTCCAGTCATTACTTATGCTTTAGGTATTAGCAATTAATTTATAACGATTTTTTGTGATAAAACCGTGCATAATTGCTCCTCATATAGCGCTTTACCTAATACAGTTGCATAAAATTAAAACATCTGAAAGTGATATTTTTACTTTTTTTTTACAATTTAATCCATTTTTAGTAACCATTCTGTGTGAAAATTGACGGACTTCACATAAACTTATTGTTTTTAATGGTTTTTTAATGGCTTTTTGTGGGTGTGATCATTGTCACTATTTAAGTAAAAATGTTACTAAGCTGTATTTCTTTAAATTGTATTTACATAGTGAGGTCTCTATACTCGAACTCGCACTTTGGTTATTTTATGTCATCGCTGTCGGCGGTTTTTTAAACATAATACTTTGATAACATAAAGCATTATATCCAACAAAAGCATTGGATATTAATCAAAGCAAATGCAGGAATGACGGCAGTTTCTGCTGTAGTAAACATGCTAATGGTAATTGCACAATCAGCAGTTACATTAGTTGTACAAGTGCTGGATCAGAGTGAATCAGTCAATTCTTTTTTAACAATCAATAATTAACAAATTTGCGTGTTTTTGATAACGATATGGCAACGATATATTAAAAATATGTTAATTATATGTTAGGTGGAATAATGATTCATATCGCAACATATACTGAAGCATGATGTTTGAGAGGTCATAATGCAGAACGGCGCAATAAAGACGTGGTTAGACTCGTCCTACCTAGCTGGTGCAAATCAATCTTATATAGAGCAACTATATGAAGATTACATGATAGACCCAGCGTCCATCGATGAGAGTTGGCGAAAGATTTTTGACTCATTGCCTGCTGATATTTTAAGCCCAGACCAATTTCACTCCACAACCCGCGATTATTTCCGCCGGTTAGCTAAAGACTCCACTCGTTACACCTCAAATGTTAGCGATCCAGAACAGGACGCAAAACAAGTTAAAGTCTTGCAGCTTATCAACGCATTCCGTTTTCGCGGTCATCAAAATGCTGATCTGGATCCGATCAAATTACGTAATAAAGAACCAGTACAAGAGTTGAATCCTGCTTTCCATAATTTAACTAACGAAGATATGCAGGAAACCTTTAACGTTGGCTCATTTGCCATCGGTAAAGAAACTATGAAGCTGGCGGATCTGTATCAGGCATTAAAACAAACGTATTGCGGTTCTATCGGTGCAGAATATATGCACATCACCAATACTGAAGAGAAACGTTGGATACAACAGCGTCTTGAGTCGGTATTAGGTCAGGGTAAATTTAGCAAAGAAGAGAAAAAAGCGTTTCTGAAAGAATTAACTGCCGCTGAGGGTTTGGAACGCTATTTAGGGGCGAAATTCCCTGGTGCAAAACGTTTCTCGCTGGAAGGCGGTGATGCGTTAATTCCTATGCTGAAAGAGATCGTGCGTCATGCGGCACGCAGTGATGCGAAAGAAGTTGTTCTTGGCATGGCTCACCGTGGTCGTTTGAATACGTTAGTTAACCTGTTAGGTAAACGTCCCGGCGATTTATTTGATGAGTTTGCTGGTATCCATAACGACCATCTTGGCGCTGGCGACGTTAAATATCATCAAGGTTTCTCTTCTGAGTTTGAAACTGACGGTAAGCTAGTACATTTAACACTGGCATTTAACCCGTCGCATCTGGAAATTGTCAGTCCGGTTGTTACTGGTTCTGTACGTGCCCGTCGTGACAGACTGAAAGCGTCAGGCAGCAGCAATCAGGTATTGCCAATCACCATTCATGGTGACTCTGCGGTTATCGGTCAAGGCATTGTTCAAGAAACATTGAATATGTCACAGGTTCGCGCTTATGAAGTCGGCGGAACTATCCGTATCGTTATCAACAATCAGATCGGTTTTACTACATCACTGCCGCAAGATGTGCGTTCAACGGAATATTGTACTGACATCGCTAAGATGATTCAGGCGCCTATTTTCCACGTTAACGCTGATGATCCTGAAGCCGTTGCTTTTGTTACTCGTCTGGCTTTGGATTACCGCAATACTTTCAAACGTGATGTGATGATTGACTTAGTTTGTTATCGCCGTCATGGTCATAACGAAGCTGATGAGCCAAGTGCAACTCAGCCAATGATGTATAGCAAGATCAAAAAACACCCAACGCCGCGTAAAGTCTATGCTGATCGTCTGATCGAAAGTAAAGAGCTATCAGCAGAGGAAGCGACTGAGCTGGTTAACTTGTATCGTGATGCTCTGGATCGCGGTGATTGCGTGGTTGATGAATGGCGTCCGATGGCTGAACGTGCAAAAGCATGGGAGCCGTACCTGAATCACGAATGGGACGAAGCCTATCCAAACGCAGTTGAGACTAAGCATTTACAGGATCTTGCGCGTCAAATCAGCCATATTCCTGATGGCATCGAACTTCACCCGCGTGTGGCTAAAATTTATGATGACCGTGCATTAATGGCGGAAGGTGAAAAACCATTCGACTGGGGCGGAGCAGAAAATCTGGCTTATGCTACATTGATTGATGAAAACACACCAATCCGTATCTCTGGTGAAGATTCCGGTCGCGGAACGTTCTTCCATCGTCATGCTGTCGTGCATAATCAGAAAGATGGTTCTTATTACGTGCCATTGTCTAACCTGCGTGCAGAGCAGAGCGAGTTCCAAGTTTGGGATTCGGTATTAACTGAAGCTGGCGTGCTGGCATTTGAGTATGGTTATGCTTCAGCAGAACCGCGGACTTTAACGATTTGGGAAGCTCAGTTTGGTGACTTTGCGAATGGCGCTCAAGTTGTTATCGATCAGTTCATCACTTCCGGTGAACAGAAATGGGGTCGCATGTGCGGTCTGGTTATGTTGCTGCCGCATGGTTATGAAGGTCAAGGTCCTGAACACTCCTCTGCACGTTTAGAACGTTATTTGCAACTGTGTGCGGATCAAAATGTTCAGGTTTGTGTGCCAACAACACCAGCACAGGTTTACCACATGCTGCGCCGTCAAGCGCTGCGCGGTATGCGCCGTCCGCTGATCGTGATGTCACCGAAATCATTATTGCGTCACCCACAAGCAATCTCTTCACTTGATGAGTTGGCAAATGGTGCGTTCCAGCCAGTTATCGGTGAAGTTGATGCGCTTGATCCTAAACAGGTTAAACGTGTCGTTATGTGCTCCGGTAAAGTTTATTACGATTTGCGTGATCAACGTCGTGCCAGTGGTGAAAACGATGTGGCGATTATCCGTATTGAGCAGTTGTATCCATTCCCACGTCAAGTGATACAAGATGTTCTGCGTGATTACGCTCATGTGAAAGATTTCGTCTGGTGTCAGGAAGAACCACTGAATCAAGGCGCTTGGTATTGCAGTCAGCATAATATTCGTGATGTTATCCCTGCTGGAGCAACATTGACCTATGCCGGACGTCCGGCTTCCGCTTCGCCAGCCGTTGGATATATGTCTGTACACCAAGAGCAGCAGAAGCAGTTAGTTGAAGATGCGCTTAATGTTAAATGATTAATTAAGGAAATATAACATAATGAGTAACATAGAAATTATCGTTCCTGATCTTCCTGAATCTGTTGCTGATGCTACTGTTGCAACATGGCATAAAAAACCAGGTGACAGCGTTGAGCGTGATGAAGTTCTGGTAGAAATTGAAACTGATAAAGTTGTGCTGGAAGTTCCGGCTCTGGAAGCCGGTGTTCTTGATGCTATCGTAGAAGAAGAGGGCGCTACCGTCACTTCTCGCCAGTTACTTGGTCGTTTACGTCCGGCTGATGTAAACGGTAAGCCTGCGGCAGAAGCACCGAAAGCAGCAGAAGTCGCTCCTGCGCCGGTTCAGGCAGAGACGGGCAGCAATGACGCATTAAGCCCAACGGTTCGCCGTTTGGTTGCTGAACATAGTCTTGATGCCAGTGCGATTAAGGGTTCTGGTGTTGGCGGTCGTATCAGCCGTGAAGATGTGACGCAACATCTGGCGCAGCAATCATCAGCTAAACCAGCCGTTGCATCAGCAGCTTCATTAGCTCATCGTAGTGAAAAACGTGTACCGATGACTCGCCTGCGTAAGCGTATTGCTGAACGTTTATTAGAAGCGAAAAACAGCACTGCAATGCTTACGACATTTAATGAAGTGAACATGAAACCTATCATGGATCTGCGTAAACAATACGGTGAATCGTTTGAAAAACGTCACGGTGTGCGTTTAGGTTTTATGTCTTTCTACTTAAAAGCCGTTACGGAAGCATTAAAACGTTTCCCGGAAGTTAATGCTTCTATTGATGGCGAAGATGTGGTTTATCATAACTACTTTGATGTCAGTATTGCGGTATCAACGCCTCGCGGTCTGGTGACACCAGTGCTGCGTGATGTTGACGCACTGAGCATGGCTGATATTGAGAATAGTATTAAAGAGCTCGCGGTTAAAGGTCGTGATGGTAAGTTGACCGTAGAAGATTTAACTGGCGGTAATTTCACCATTACTAATGGCGGTGTTTTCGGATCATTGATGTCTACACCAATTATTAATCCACCGCAAAGTGCTATTTTAGGTATGCACGCGATTAAAGACCGTCCAATGGCGGTTAATGGTCAAGTTGTTATTTTACCTATGATGTATCTGGCGCTGTCTTATGATCACCGTTTAATTGATGGTCGTGAATCAGTAGGTTTCCTGGTGGCGATTAAAGAGTTGCTGGAAGATCCAGCGCGTCTGCTGTTAGACGTTTAGGATAATATCATTAGTGAAATAAGAGCATATATCCGAACCGATATATGCTCGGACTTAGTATCCTATTGCGCTACATTAACGGAATGTTGAGTAGCGCAGTTTTTCAATCCCTAAATAATGGATAGAGCATCATGAATTTACATGAGTATCAGGCAAAACAGCTTTTTGCTCGGTATCGCTTACCGGTACCAACAGGTTATGCCTGTAGCACGGCTCAAGAGACTGTCGATGCGGCAGAAAAACTTGGTCAAGGTCCGTGGGTGGTCAAATGTCAGGTTCACACAGGTGGACGCGGTAAGTCTGGCGGTGTAAAGCTGGCAAAAACAACACAAGAAGTCCGTGAATTTGCTGAACATTGGTTAGGCAATCGTTTGGTTACTTATCAAACAGATGCGGCTGGTTTACCGGTAAACCAGATTTTGGTTGAAAATGCGACAGATATTGATCGTGAGCTTTATTTAGGTGCGGTTATTGATCGCAGCTCGCGCCGCATTGTATTTATGGCTTCCACCGAAGGTGGCGTTGAAATTGAGAAAGTGGCGCATGAAACGCCGCATCTGATCCATAAAACCGTTATTGATCCATTAACCGGTGCGATGCCTTTTCAGGGCAGAGAGCTGGCGTTCAAATTGGGTTTAACCGGTAAACAAGTTAATCAATTCACTAATATCTTCGTCGGCTTAGGTAAGTTATTCGTCGAGTGTGATTTGTCGCTGGTAGAAATCAATCCATTAGTGGTCACTAAAACTGGCGAATTAATTTGCTTAGATGGCAAGCTGGATATTGATAGCAATGCGCTTTATCGTCACCCAGATCTGCGTGAAATGCGCGATCCAACTCAAGAAGATGAGCGTGAAGCTCATGCTGCTGAGTGGGAACTTAACTATGTTGCTCTGGACGGTAATATCGGTTGCATGGTGAACGGTGCTGGTTTAGCAATGGGAACGATGGATATTGTTAAACTGCACGGCGGTGAACCTGCTAACTTCCTTGATGTTGGCGGCGGCGCAACGAAAGAACGTGTTAGTGAAGCATTCAAAATCATTCTGTCTGATGACAAAGTGAAAGCGGTGCTGGTCAATATCTTCGGTGGTATTGTGCGCTGTGATCTGATCGCTGACGGTATTATCAGTGCTGTTGAAGAAGTGGGTGTAAATGTGCCAGTTGTTGTGCGTCTGGAAGGTAATAACGCAGAACTGGGTGTGAAAAAATTAGGTGAAAGTGGCCTGAATATTATCGGCGCTTCTAGTCTGACGGATGCGGCGCAGAGTGTGGTTGCTGCTGCCAGAGGGGAGGTACGATAATGTCTATTTTGATTGATAAAGATACTAAAGTGATTTGTCAGGGTTTTACTGGCGGTCAGGGTACTTTCCATTCACAGCAAGCGCTAGAGTACGGTACAAAATTAGTCGGCGGTGTTACGCCGGGTAAAGGCGGTACAGAACATCTGGGCTTACCAGTGTTCAATACGGTACGTGAAGCTGTTGAAGCAACGGGAGCGACGGCTTCTGTTATCTATGTTCCTGCTCCATTCTGTAAAGATTCAATTCTGGAAGCGGCTGATGCCGGTATCAAACTGATCATTTGTATTACTGAAGGTATTCCAGTGTTGGATATGCTGACAGTTAAAGTAAAAATCGATCAGTTAGGTGTTCGCATGATTGGACCAAACTGTCCGGGTGTGATCACGCCGGGAGCTTGTAAGATCGGTATTATGCCAGGTCAAATTCATAAACCAGGTAATATTGGTATTGTATCTCGTTCCGGTACATTGACTTATGAAGCCGTTAAACAGACAACAGATGCTGGTTTTGGTCAGTCAAGCTGTGTTGGTATCGGCGGCGATCCAATTCCGGGTTCTAACTTCGTCGATATTCTGAAACTGTTCCAAGAAGATCCGCAGACTGATGCGATCGTGATGATCGGTGAAATCGGTGGTTCAGCAGAAGAAGAAGCGGCTAATTACATCAAGCAGCATGTAACTAAACCGGTTATTGGCTATATCGCTGGTGTGACCGCGCCGAAAGGTAAACGTATGGGACACGCTGGTGCTATTATCGCTGGTGGTAAAGGTACTGCTGACGAGAAGTTTGCTGCCTTAGAAGCTGCGGGTGTTCGTACTGTACGCAGTCTGGCTGATATTGGTGATGCAGTGAAAGCAGCATTAGCTAAGTAAGGCTTTTTCTATCGCTAATTAATATTAGTGTAGTAGCATGAAAACCGCCGTTTGGCGGTTTTTTTCGCTTAAAATTTAGTGAATTAAAAACTTATATTGTTTAATTAGTTTGCAGCGATATACATCAAAAAAATTTTTTTGCCTATTTTTTGGCTATAATTTTACCCATCTAAATGGTATCAAGTAGATGGTTTTACTATTAGCTCTGTCAGGGATTGAATAATAAGATGGTGTGTCATGAGTAAGTTGTTGAAACAGCGATTAGCGGGACTTTTTATCCGAGTCTATAAGATCACCGGATTTCAGGTAAAAAGAAATATACAGCCCATTGATCTTAATGATCTAAATACGATTGCGATCTTTTCTACTACGGCGCTGGGCGATTTTATGCTGAATACGCCAGCAATGGTTGCAATCAAAAAAAGATATCCAACTGCCAGAGTTGTTATGGTTGTACATAAGCGTAATGCCTTACTGGTCGAAGGTAGCGCTATGTTTGATCGGGTATTGTATTGGGACGGAAAGATTAATCATGCGTTATCGTTAGCCAGAGCACTACGTCGTGAAAATATTGATGCCACCTTTATCCTGCACTCCCGTTCGCCCTACGATATTGTTGTTGCAACGTTAGCCCGTTCAAAAATTATTCTTAAAGATGTCTATTACAATGATTATCTGGAAAGAGAAGAATTCACTCTTAGTCCTTATCTTTCCGCAAGTTATGATCATCGAGGAATTGAGAACCATGATATTCCTGTTATCCATCAAAAAACGGGACTGCTAGAACATATAGGGATTGATGTTTCGTCTGTGGAAATGGTTATTCCGGTTTCTTTTACGCCAGAAAGAAAGACGCGTAGAACTTTAGGCATACATCTGGGGGCATCATCAGAAGAACGTTGCTGGCAAGTAACGAATTTTGCGGCTGTTATTCGTTGGTTCTTGGCAGAGTATCCAGATATTGATGTTGAGTTACTTGGCGGTACAGGTGAAATTGAACGTAATAATCGGCTTATGTCTTTAGTCGGAGAGTATGACAGTAGAATAACGAATAGCGCAGGGCAAACCAATTTGAAACAATTAGTCGAAAAAATAGCGGCACTAGAATGTTTACTGGTTGGTGATACCGGTCCGTTACATGTCGCTATTGCAGTCAAGACACCGGTAATTGCCATGTTTCCCAGTGATTGGTGGGCATATGGAACGAGTCCACTACAAGATAATCATTTGCATCAGGTTTTGGTTGGAAAAGAGGAAGTGGGGATCTCATCGATCAGTATTGATGAGGTAGAAAACGCATTGCGTATTCGATTTTCTGCTAAAGAGCATCTGATTCAATAGTAATTTTTATATAGGCAGATTGAGCCTTTTTATTATCCATAAGCCGCGAAAGCGGCTTTTTTGTGCCATTATTATAATAATTTCATAGCAATATAATTATTAATATTAGTTTTTTCATAATTGATAAATGGTTCATTACACCACATTATTTTTTGTTTTATTTCCAGATGAAGTTCCTACAATTATGGCAGATCATTTTTTATAGATAGATAAAATGTTATTTAATTGTTTTATTTTTATTATTAATGTTAATTAAAATACTTTGGTATTTATATATTTTGATATGAAATATCAAAATAATCGTTAAGTGTAATTGTAAAATCTTTAATTTATGTTGTAATTGGGAAAAATTGTTTTGAATCAATTTAATTCGTTTTATGAAAGGAGTTGTTTTTGACTTAAGTTCACATTTCTGGTTTTTTCTCTAAAACACCTGTTTATTGTAGGGGATTAGGGGCGTAATATTCGCAAGCATATCAGTAGAGAACTAAGCTAAAGATTAAACTGTAGTCAATCAGGAGCCAGAGTTTGTCATTCAAACCCTGTGTAACTATTAGAATAGCGAGTACAGTAAAGTTTTCTTATTGATTGATATATATTGTTTTTTAAGGCATTCACCATTGGTGAGTAACAAGTGTAAGGTTTCTGGATAGTCAGAGTTTTGGCAAAGTCTGGAATCTTCCTGAGGAGCAAGGAGTCAAGATGTTTGATATCGTCGAACTATCACGATTACAATTTGCCCTGACGGCAATGTACCACTTCCTGTTTGTCCCTTTAACGCTGGGTATGGCGTTTTTGTTGGCAGTGATGGAGTCGGTATATGTCCTGACAGGTAAACAAATCTATAGAGATATGACCAAGTTCTGGGGCAAGTTATTTGGGATTAACTTCGCTCTGGGTGTGGCCACCGGCCTAACGATGGAGTTCCAGTTTGGTACAAACTGGTCTTATTATTCCCACTACGTCGGGGATATTTTCGGTGCACCATTGGCTATCGAAGGACTGATGGCATTCTTCCTTGAATCAACACTAGTTGGTTTATTCTTCTTCGGTTGGGATCGTTTAACTAAGGTGCAACATCTGGTTGTAACCTGGTTTGTTGCGTTAGGGTCAAACCTTTCTGCATTATGGATTTTGGTGGCAAATGGCTGGATGCAAAATCCGGTCGCGTCAGAGTTCAACTTTGAAACCATGCGAATGGAAATGGTTAGCTTTGCCGAATTGGTGCTGAATCCAGTTGCTCAGGTTAAATTCGTTCATACTGTCTCTGCGGGTTATGTCACTGGTGCTATGTTTGTACTGGGTGTTAGTGCATTTTATCTGCTGAAAAAACGCGATTTGTGTTTTGCTAAACGTTCGTTTGCTATTGCTGCCTGTTTCGGTCTGGCTGCTTCACTGTCAGTTATTTTGTTAGGTGATGAGTCTGGTCGTGAGTTAGGTGATGTTCAACGCGTGAAGTTAGCTGCCATTGAAGCAGAATGGGATACACAGAAAGCACCTGCTGCATTCAACTTAATCAGCATTCCTAGCCAAGCGGAAATGACGAATCATTATGCAATCGAAATTCCTTATGCGTTAGGTATTATTGCTACTCATTCTCTCGACAAACAAATCACAGGGATTAAAGACTTAGTGATTGAAAATGAGTCACGAGTCCGCAATGGGATTACTGCTTATCAAATGCTGGAAAAATTAAGAGCAGGTAACACTGATCCTGATATTCGTGCTGCATTTGAGCAAAGTAAAAAAGATTTAGGTTATGGCATTTTGCTAAGTACCCAAGCTAAAGATGTCAATAATGCTACTGATGATGAAATTAAAGCGGCTGCACAAAGTACTATTCCTGAAGTTGCACCGCTTTATTACTCATTCCGTTTGATGGTTGGCTGTGGTTTCCTGATGTTGGTGATTATTGCGCTGTCAACTTATTACGTTGCGCGTAACCGTATTGGTGAAAAACCCTGGCTGCTTCATCTGGCAATGTATGGTATCCCATTACCCTGGATTGCCTGTGAAGCGGGTTGGTTTGTTGCAGAATATGGACGTCAACCTTGGGCGGTTGCCGACATGCTACCAATTGCAGCCGCAACATCAGAGTTAACTTCAGGTGATCTGTGGTTCTCCATTATTCTGATCTGCGGACTGTATACATTATTCCTCGTTGCTGAAATGTACTTAATGTTCAAATACGCTCGTTTAGGTCCTAGCAGCCTAAAAACAGGGCGTTATCATTTTGAACAAAGTAGTGCTGCATTAGCGCAAGAAACACGGTAAACAGGAGTCCAGAAATGTTAGATTACGATACATTACGATTTATCTGGTGGCTGTTGGTTGGCGTGTTGCTGGTAGGTTTCGCCATTACTGATGGTTTTGACATGGGTGTTGGTATTCTGGTGCCGATTATCGGTAAGACCAATACTGAACGTCGTATTATGATTAACAGCATTGCACCTCACTGGGACGGCAACCAAGTATGGTTGATTACTGCTGGCGGTGCGCTGTTTGCTGCATGGCCACAGGCTTATGCTGCTGCTTTCTCTGGTTTTTATATCGCCATGATTTTGGTTCTGGCTTCATTATTTTTCCGTCCAGTCGGTTTTGACTATCGCGGTAAAATTGAGGATCAGCGCTGGCGCAGCACTTGGGACGCGGGTATTTTTCTAGGTAGCTTTGTCCCTGCATTGGTGTTTGGTGTGGCATTTGGTAATCTGTTACAAGGCGTACCATTTAACATCAATAGCATGTCTCATCTGTTTTATGAAGGTAACTTCTTCCAACTGTTAAATCCATTTGCACTGGTTGCTGGTATCGTTAGCTTGATGATGTTAGTGACTCAAGGTGCAGCATGGCTACAGATGAAAACAACAGCAGAACTGCGTTTACGCGCTCGTACTGCAACACAAATCGGTGCTTTGGTTGTATTAGTAGCATTTGCGGCGGCAGGTTTCTGGGTAGTGAACTATGTTGATGGTTATACAGTAACCTCTGCATTAGATTACACCGCGCCATCAAATCCGCTGAATAAAGAAGTGGTACATCAAGCTGGAGCTTGGTTAGTTAACTTCCACAATTATCCAATTCTGTGGGCGTTACCTGCGTTAGGTGTTGTACTTCCGCTGTTAACTATCATTAGTTCCCGTATCAACAGTGGTGCTTTTGCTTTCTTATTCTCATCACTAACTATTGCTTGCGTTATCTTTACGGCAGGGGTCACCATGTTCCCATTTATTATGCCGTCGAGTATTAATCCGAACGTTAGTCTGACGATGTGGGACGCGACTTCTAGCCATCTAACATTAACCGTGATGACGTTTGTTGCATTGGTGTTTGTTCCAATCGTATTGATTTATACGATTTGGAGTTACGTGAAAATGTTTGGTCGTCTCGATAAGAAGCATATTGAGGACAATAAAGTTTCACTGTATTGATTTTAACCATAAGGAACAAAACAATGTGGTATTTTGCCTGGAGTCTCGGTACGTTGCTTGCCTGTGCATGTGGTATGATCGGTGCAGTATGGTATGAGACTAACAACGGAAATAAAGACGAAAAATAATGGGTACTGTGTTTAATAAACTGTACGCTATTATGGATAAGGGCCCGTTTCGGGTCCTTTCTTTAATATTAGCTTTATCGCTGGCGTTCTGTGTGTTTTGGGAGCCATCCCGCTTCGCTGCCAAGACGAGTTCGATTGCTATTTGGCAAAGCTATTTGATTATGTGGGCGATTTGTACAGGAATGATACATGGTGTCGGTTTTCGGCTGGAAAAAACTCAATGGAAAGCCTTTTTTACACCATTTCCCGCAATTGCGATTATGATCGCAGGTTTAGCTTATTTTTTGTCATAATCTCATTCGATAAATAGCAAAAGTAATATTTGGCTTCTTAGTCTGATAATTATTTTTGCTCTCACCCATTCTCCCCATTCCCAAGAGGTTTACTCTTGCGTATAGTAACACCCCGGTTAGTTATCAGTTTGACTGGATATATTTGTGAGTAACTTGCTGTTCAAATGGCCCGTTCGGGTTTATTTCGAAGACACTGATGCAGGCGGTGTTGTTTACCATGCCCGCTATGTGGCCTTTTATGAAAGAGCGCGTACAGAGATGCTGCGCCAATACAATTACAATCAGCAACAATTGCTGAGTGAGCATGTCGCTTTTGCTGTTCGCCGTATGTCCGTTGAGTATATTTCTCCTGCACGTCTTGATGACATGCTAGAGATTGAAACTGAAGTGCTGGCTATCGGTGGCGCATCCCTTACGTTTGCACAACGCATCTTTAATCAACATGGTAAATTATTAAGCCAAGCGGATGTGTTGGTCGCATGTATTGATTCACACCTGATGAAGCCAATGAAACTTCCCAGGTCTATTGTCGCGGAGTTAAAGAAGTGACTGACATGAATATCATGAGCCTTTTTCTTGAGGCTAGTTTACTCGTAAAGATTATTATGCTGATTTTGGTCGGGTTCTCGATCGCATCATGGGCAATTATCATTCAGCGTACTCGTATCCTCAGTACGGCACGGCGTGAAGCTGAAGCATTTGAAGATAAATTCTGGTCTGGAATCGACTTATCTCGTTTATATCAGGAAAGCAATGTTCGCCGTGATGAATTAGCCGGTTCTGAACAAATTTTCTATTCAGGCTTTAAAGAGTTCGCCCGTTTACATCGGGCAAATAGTCATGCGCCGGAAGCTGCCATTGAGGGAGCAACTCGCGCTATGCGTCTTTCCTTAAACCGTGAGCTGGAAAATCTGGAAAACCATATTCCATTTCTCGGCGTAGTGGCAACGATTAGCCCTTATATCGGTTTGTTCGGTACGGTATGGGGGATCATGCACTCCTTCATCGCGTTGGGCGCTGTAAAACAAGCGACATTACAAATGGTTGCACCGGGTATCGCCGAAGCATTGATTGCAACTGCAATTGGTCTGTTCGCTGCAATTCCTGCTGTTATGGCACATAATCGCCTTAGCTTACGTGTGTTTAAACTTGAGCAGAATTACGACAACTTTATGGAAGAATTTACTACGATTCTCCATCGTCAGGCGTTTTCTACCGAAACTAAATAAGCAAGGGGGTTAACGTGGCGAGTAAACGTACTTCTCGGCGTAGTAGTTCAGGTAAACCAGCGGAGATTAATATTGTTCCGTTGTTGGACGTGTTGCTGGTATTGTTGCTGATCTTTATGGCAACAGCGCCAATTATCAGTCAAAGTGTTAATGTCGATTTACCTGAAGCGACTGATTCAACAGCCGTTTCTACAGATAATAAACCACCGGTAATTGTTGAAGTTTCCGGTGTCGGTCAATACGCACTTAAAATTGGGGACGAAACCATTGAGCAAATCCCCGAACAGCAAGTTGTCGCTGAAGCACAAGCTAAATTGCAGGAAGACCCTAAAACGGTGTTCTTGATTGGCGGAGCTAAAGATGTTCCTTATGACGAAGTGATTAAGGCATTGAATATGTTACATCGTGCTGGCGTAACTTCGGTTGGACTTATGACTCAACCTATTTAATGGCTGAATCAAGTTCATTGAGTTATATGGTTTTGTAAGTTAATTTGTTTTTGGAATCGCGCGTGGGAAAGGCTACAGAGCACGAAGATAAATTGAACCGTTCCGTGATCGGTTCAATCATTTTGCATATTTTGGTGATTGGCTTGCTCG
Source organism: Enterobacteriaceae bacterium (assembly GCA_031261005.1). Taxonomy (GTDB): domain Bacteria; phylum Pseudomonadota; class Gammaproteobacteria; order Enterobacterales; family Enterobacteriaceae; genus JAISKF01. Next base: position 150,623 of record JAISKF010000025.1, read on the forward strand.
CGATCAGTGCCTTTATGCAAAAAGATGTCTTAACCGGTGGTGGCGGTGGTGGTTCTGTTATTGATGCGGTGATGGTCGATCCTAATGCGATGGCGCAGCAGGCAGAACGTCAGCAACAGCAAAAGTCAGATGCGAAGCGTGCTGAAAAACTTAGACAGCAAGAAGCTGAACGTCAGGCTGAAGAGCTGAAACAGCAGCAAGCAGCAGAACAGCAGCGTTTAAAACAAATAGAAAAAGATCGTTTACAAGCTCAAGAAGCCGCGAAGAAACAGGCTGACGAGCAGAAACAATCAGAAGAGGCAGCAAAGAAAGCACAAGCAGCGCAAAAGCAAGCTGAAGCAGAAGCCGCTAAAGCCAAAGCTGAGGCTGAGATACAGAAGAAAGCCGCTGCTGCTGCCGAACAAGCAAAGAAACAAGCTGAAGCTGATGCTAAAAAAGCGGCTGATGAAGCTAAAAAACAAGCCGAAGCGCTAGCAAAACAAAAAGCAGCAGATGAAGCAAAGAAAAAAGCTGAAGCTGATGCGAAGCAAAAAGCCGCCGATGACGCCAAACAAAAAGCGGCTGCTGATGCTAAAGCTGCCGCCGATGCTAAAAAAGCCGCAGATGCAAAGAAAAAAGCAGATGCAGAAGCCTCTAAACAAGTAGATGATCTATTTGGTGGGTTAGCTTCTGATAAAAATGCTCCCTCTGCGAATGGTGCTTCCGGCGGCGGTGATAAAGCCGGTGCCAGTGGTCCTGAAGTTGATGGCTATAAAGCTCAAATTCAGGCTGCAATAATGCGAAATTTTTATGATGCACAGTTATACAAAGGAAGAACGTGTACGCTGCGGATCAAATTAGCGCCAGACGGAACATTGTTTAGCGTTCAGGCTGAGGGTGGTGATCCCGCGCTTTGTCAGGTTGCATTAGTGGCAGCTAAACAAGCGAAGATCCCGAAACCGCCATCAACTGCTGTATATGAGAAATTTAAAAGCTCATTACTCGATTTTAAACCAGAGTAATTAGCACAATAGATGATGTTACCTAAAAGAATTAACTTCTAAACTTGGTTTCATATTGGTACTAACCAATATTTGTTGAGTTTGAAAGTTATTGTTTTGTCAAAGATAAGCAAATTATCGTAGTCACAAGGTCTGGATAAGGGAGAGAACATGAAGCATGCACTGCGGTTGGCAATTGGGTTGCTGGTTTTATGGGCGTCCGTGCTACAAGCTGAAGTTAGAATCGAAATTACTCAAGGTGTTGATTCCGCGCGTCCAATCGGCGTAGTGCCGTTTAGATGGACTGGTACGGGTGCTGCACCTGATAATATTAGTGACATCATCGCTGCGGATTTAAGAAACAGCGGTAAGTTTAATCCTCTTGCGGCTTCCCGTAATCCTCAGTCGCCAACAACGGCTTCTGAAGTTGTTCCGGCAGCATGGTCTGCATTAGGTATCGATGCGGTTGTGGTTGGGCAGATTCAACCAAGTGCTGATGGCGGTTTTTTAGTGTCTTATCAGTTGGTTGACGTCTCTTCCGGCTCACCATCTGTTTTATCCCAGAATCAATATAAAGTGACTAAACAGTGGTTACGCTTTGCCGCGCATACTGCCAGTGATGAAACTTTTGAGAAACTGACAGGCATCAAAGGCGCGTTCCGCACCCGCATTGCTTACATTGTACGCAAGGCTGGCGGGCAATATCCTCATGAAGTGCGTGTTGCCGACTATGATGGTTTCAATCAGTCAGTTGTGCATCGTTCGCCTGAACCATTGATGTCTCCGGCATGGTCGCCAGATGGTAGCAAAATTGCTTATGTCACCTTTGAAAGTGGTCGTTCAGAGCTGGTTATTCAGACTCTAGCGAACGGCGCAATCAGACGTGTTGCTTCTTTCCCTCGTCATAATGGTGCGCCTGCATTCTCGCCTGATGGTTCTAAGCTGGCATTTGCTTTATCTAAAGATGGCAGTCTAAATTTATACGTGATGAATTTAGCTTCCGGTCAAATTAGTCAGGTAACTCGCAGTCGTAGTAATGATACTGAGCCATCATGGTATCCTGATAGCCAAACTCTGGCGTATACTTCTGATCAGGGTGGCAGACCACAAATTTATAAAGTAAATGTTAATGGCGGTACTCCCGTTCGCGTTTCTTGGGAAGGAGCTCAAAACCAAGACACAGATGTTTCACCAGATGGCAAATTTATGGCGATGGTGAGTTCTGCAAGCGGACAGCAACATATTACAAAATTGGATTTAGATACTGGGGCGGTACAAGTATTAGCTGATACTTTCCTGGATGAAACACCAAGCATCGCACCTAACGGTACTATGATTATTTACAGTGCCACTGATGGCTTGGGGAGTGTATTACGTTTAGTTTCGACTGATGGTCGTTTCAAAGCGCGTCTTCCGGCAACTGAAGGTCAGGTTAAATTCCCTGCCTGGTCGCCGTACCTGTAAGACATACTTAGTGTATGATAATTTTTTATTTAAAGGATAGATCAAAATGCAATTGAATAAAGTGCTGAAAGGGCTACTGATCGCTTTACCTGTAATGGCTTTAGCCGCATGTAGTAGCAGTGATAAAAACTCTGATGGCAATGGTTCAGAAAGTGGTTATGGCAGCAACGGCGGCGCTTTCTCTTCTGGTGATGAGCAGGCACGTTTAACTATGCAACAACTGCAAAGTAATAATATCGTATACTTCGATTTTGACCGTTACGATGTGCGTTCTGACTTCACTCAAATGTTGGACGAACATGCTGCATTCTTACGCTCAAACCCTGCTTACAAAGTGACTGTTGAAGGTCATGCTGATGAACGCGGTACACCAGAATATAATATCGCTCTGGGTGAACGTCGTGCTAATGCAGTGAAAATGTATCTGCAAGGTAAAGGCGTATCTGGCGAGCAAATCTCTATCGTTTCTTACGGTAAAGAAAAGCCAGCCGTGTTAGGTCATGACGAAGCAGCTTATGCTAAAAATCGTCGTGCCGTACTGGTTTACTAAGAGAAGCACATGAACCGTAATTTCAGATGTCATTTATTAAGTCTGTCGTTACTGGTTGGCATAGCAGCCCCTGTGGCTGCTATTGCTGGTTCAACTGATGATCGCTTGACGCAGCTTGAGCGCTTTACTGATGCTTATGGTCAGTTAATGACTCAGCTACAGCAGCAATTATCCGATTCGCAAAGAGATATTGATTCTCTGCGCGGTCAAATCCAAACCAACCAGTATCAGTTGGATCAAATTGTCGAACGACAAAAACTCATTTTGCAGCAGATTGATGAATTAGGTAGTAAAGGTTCTTCTGCATCAGCTTCATCAAATTCTACTTCTACGGCAACTTCCGCTGAAAATACTTCTACAACGTCATCTGCTACAGCTAGTGCAGGTAATGAGAAGCAAGATTATGATAATGCGGTCTCTCTGGCGCTGGAAAAGAAGCAATTTGATAGCGCAATTACGAGTTTCCAAAGTTTTATAAAACAGTATCCCAAATCTACTTATCAGCCGAATGCAAATTATTGGCTGGGGCAACTGTATTACAACAAAGGAAAAAAAGATGATGCGTCATACTATTTTGCTACTGTTGTAAAAAATTATGCCCAATCGCCAAAAGCATCTGAAGCCATGCTAAAAGTTGGCATCATCATGCAGGAAAAGGGCGAAAAAGATAAGGCAAAAGCGGTCTATCAGCGTGTTGTTACACAATATGCCAATAGTGCCAGTGCTAAGTCGGCTACAAAGCGCTTAGCTGCTTTATAACGTGTAATGGCTATAATCTGCCTGCGTTTTGTTTGGTTGGCTATTTTATTAGGCAACATGAGTAAAGAACAGGCAGTTAGATATTGAATATAAAAATTTTTGTTGCACAGTTTAGATAAGTCAGTATTATAAGCCGCCGTTACCGGATATAACTGGAAACAACAAAGTAAGGGTCGTTAGCTCAGTCGGTAGAGCAGTTGACTTTTAATCAATTGGTCGCAGGTTCAAATCCTGCACGACCCACCATTCTAGATAAGCGCTAAAGGCGCTTTTTTCATACCTGTAAGTTGTCGTTATCTTTATAAAACTATTCCTTTCTAGTTTATTCATTTACCTAACTTCGCTTTTTTCAAATAACTATCTTATATACTTCATTTCTATCGCTTAAATCACTGTAATTAACAAACTGCTTATCTCCTGTTGTTTGGTTGTATAGGATTGTTGTACGCTACAAAATTATTTTATTTAGAATTAGTTAACATGGACATCGGTGGGTGAAAAATGAACTATCAAAATGATGATATAAGAATAAAAGAGATTAATGAGCTATTACCTCCGATTGCACTGTTGGAAAAATATCCTGCAACGGAAAAAGCGGCATTAACGGTGTCTGCTGCCCGTGATTCAATTCACAACATTCTTTCCGCAGAAGACGATCGTCTGCTGGTTATTATTGGTCCTTGCTCCATTCACGATACCGATGCCGCGCTGGAATACTCTCGCCGTTTGAGTGATATTCGCAAACGCTTGTCGAAAGATCTGGAGATCGTTATGCGCGTCTATTTTGAGAAGCCACGCACTACGGTCGGTTGGAAAGGTCTGATCAACGATCCGTATTTAAATCATAGTTATCAAATCAATGATGGCTTACGCATCGCACGTAAATTACTGCTAGAGATCAATGACAGCGGAATGCCAACAGCCGGTGAATTTCTTGATATGATAACGCCGCAATATATGGCGGATTTGATGAGCTGGGGCGCGATTGGCGCGCGTACAACTGAATCTCAGGTACATCGCGAGTTGGCATCGGGCTTGTCTTGTCCTGTGGGCTTTAAAAATGGTACTGATGGTACGATTAAAGTGGCGATTGACGCCATCAATGCGGCGGGTGCTCCGCATAGTTTCTTATCAGTGACCAAATATGGACATTCTGCGATCGTTAATACGCGCGGTAATCATGATTGCCATATTATTCTTCGCGGCGGAAAAGAGCCTAATTACAGCGCAGAACATGTTCAGGCAGTAAAAGAGGGTCTGAACAAAGCGAAACTTCCACTCAATGTTATGATCGATTTCAGCCACGCAAATAGCTGCAAGCAATTTAAAAAGCAGATGGAAGTCTGTGAAAACGTCTGCCAACAAATTGCCGGTGGTGATAATGCGATTACTGGAGTAATGGTCGAAAGTCATTTAGTGGAAGGCGCACAGAATTTGGAAACGACAGATGCCTTGATTTATGGTCAGAGCGTTACAGATGCTTGTATCGGTTGGGCTGATACCGAGCTTTTGTTACAAGATCTGGCTTATGCGGTACAGGCTCGTCGTAGTAAGTAATCGGTATACAAGATCAAACAAGGGCTACTAAATATGTAGCCCTTGTGGTTTTTAAATCAGCCAAATAGCTGATCGATACAACTGGAAAATTATTTCGCTTTACCCTGATTTGCTACAGCCGCCGCTTTCGCAGCGATCTCAGCCGCATCACCAAGATAATAATGTTTCAGCGGATTCATCTGCTCATCAAATTCATAAACTAATGGAACACCGGTTGGGATATTCAGCTCAAGAATTTCATCTTCAGTCATATTATCCAGATACTTCACCAGCGCACGGATAGAGTTACCATGTGCCGCGATGATCACACGCTCTCCACTAGCGATACGTGGTTTTATAACTTCATTCCAATAAGGTAGTACGCGCTCAATAGTAATCGCTAAACTTTCCGTTACTGGCAATTCTACCGGTTTCAGATTTGCATAACGGCGATCATGACCTGGATAACGCTCATCATCTTTAGCCAGTTCCGGCGGCGTAACAGCAAAGCCGCGACGCCACAATTTCACTTGCTCATCACCATATTTTTTTGCAGTTTCCGCTTTGTTTAAACCTTGCAGCGCACCATAGTGACGTTCATTTAATTTCCACGATTTCTCTACAGGTAACCACGGCGTATCAATTTTATCTAAAATGCTCCACAGAGTATGGATAGCGCGCTTCAAAACAGAGGTATAAGCGAAGTCAAAAATAAAACCTTCGGCTTTTAACAATTCACCTGCTTGCGCTGCTTCTGCTCTGCCTTTATCGGAAAGCTCAACGTCCGTCCAACCTGTAAAACGATTCTCTTTATTCCACACACTTTCACCATGTCGAACAAGAACTAATTTTGTGACAGCCATCATTTTCTCCTTACTGCATAACTAATTTGATGATAATAATTCTCATTATACGCATGTCAACGATAATTCAAATAGCAGATCGATACTTAATCATAGATGAAAATATATTTTATATAATTCGGGCGGTATTAAGGCTAAGGCGGGCTTCTTTACTAATAGGTTTAAACCGTCGTACAGACAAGTTAAAAAACCAAAAGCCCGGCAATACAAAATATGCCGGGCTTTTTGTCCATCAAATAATTGCGATGTTACTCGTCAGGATACCCTTGTGGATTAGCTTGCTGCCAACGCCATGTATCGGCGCACATATCATCGAGATTGAGTTTCACACGCCAGTCTAAGCACAGCTTTTTTAATCAAAAGGCATTCTAATCAACTGATTAAAACTGTGTATTTATCGCAATCTTTATAACTAAGCCTGCCAGTTCTCGCTGTTGCTAATCTCCGCCAGCGATGCAAGTACACTCATACTTTGCTGATGAAGTTCAAGCGTTGGCGCGGCGCATAAATCTTCTAGCACGGTAACGCGAAAACCTAAATCATGAGCCTGACGTGTGGTACTTTGAATAGTCATCGCGGAACTAACGCCTGCCAATAGTAGATGTTGATAGCCTCTGCCTGTTAGCCAGTCATACAGATTATTACCGGCAAAAGCAGAAACACCTTTTTTGATAATCACTTCATCTGCGGGTTGCACATCTAATCCTGCAACCCAATGACAGCCCGCTTCACTTAAACGCAGCGCCCCATTTTGTTTTGCCAGATTAAACAGCGGTGAATAGCACGGAATATCATGATAATCGTCAGCAAAGCCGACTTTAACCCAAATAACCGGTATCTGTTTATTGCGCGCATAAGCTACCGTTTGATTAGTCCGCGCAACAATGTCACGTTGTTGAACCTGTGGGTAGCTCGCATTAGATTTACCGTGTTTACCAACAATTTCTTCAATTAAATCAATAACAATTAATGCACTGGACATAGGCTTACCTTTATTGGTTATGAATTAGCTAAACGAGATAATTAAATGACTGTTGCGACATTTTTTGCCCGCAGTTGCTCAATACCATAAGCATAGCTGTTGCCAGTTGGAATAAAACTCAATCGGTGCGTAATACACTCTGGCGCATCTTCTGCGTGATGAGAAACAAACAGCAATTGGCTTCTTCCTTCGGCGATCAACACATCAATCCAACGCTTTACTAACTGGCGATTTAGCGGATCTAAGCCCTGTAATGGCTCATCTAAAATCAGCAATGTAGGGTGTTTAACTAATGCTCTGGCGATCAGCGTCAAACGTTGCTGCCCCCAGGAAAGAGAATGGAACGGTGTATCAGCAAGCGCACTTAATCCCAGCAGATCTAACCATTCTTGCGTCAGTTTTTCCTGTGTATCTGATGCGGCTTGATAAATACCAATGGAATCCAGATAGCCGGAGAGGATTACATTACGCACACTAGCACTGACGCGGTAATCCTGATGCAGACTGCTGCTTACATAGCCAATATGTTTTTTGATGTCCCAAATAGTTTCACCACTACCGCGGCGGCGACCAAACAACGTAAGATCATTGCTGTATCCTTGCGGGTGATCGCCGGTAATCAGGCTTAACAAAGTCGATTTCCCTGCACCGTTAGGACCAACAATATGCCAGTGTTGATGCGGATTTACCTGCCAGTTAAGCCCATTAATAATCGGGCGATCATTATAGGTGATATAACATTCATTCAAGATAATCAGCGGCATATCATCGGGATAGGGCGTTTCGATAGTGAACTCTGGCGGCGGCAATGAAATTCCAGCCATCTGTTCGGCTTGTGCTAATTGCGCCACCAGCGCTTCAGACAAGATCTCCAGCCGTGAACCAATACGTGTTAGATGGCAATCAGCCAGCACACCGACATGACTAATAAAGTCAGGAATTTCATCGAAACGATTTAACACTAAAACTAACGTCAGCCCATTGGCAGAAAGTGTTGCCAGCAGTTCAGCTAACTGTTTTCTCGATGCCACATCAAGCCCGTCAAACGGCTCGTCCAGAATCAGAAGATCGGGCGCAGAAATTAGCGCCTGACACAGTAACGTTTTGCGCGTTTCGCCTGTTGAAAGATATTTAAAGCGCCGTGTCAGCAAATGATCAATACCAAACATCTTTGCCAGCCGCAGGCATTCAGCATCATCACGATGTGTTAGCTGAATAATTTCTGCGGTTGTGCGACCAGTATCATCTTCACCGTCACTGAGCAAATCGGTGTTATTGCGCTGCCATTCCTCCTCAATTAATTTTTGTAATTGTTCAAATGACAATCTCACAATATGTTGAAAACTGGATTGGCGAATGCCGTTAAGCAGCACTAATTCATCAGATAAAGCGCGGGCGAGGGCAGATTTCCCACTGCCATTGGAACCGACAAAAGCCCAACTTTCACTCTGATTCAGGACTAAATTCGGTAAGAAGAGTGTTTTTATATCACTTAGTCGGAAACAACCCTCGATAATGGTTAACTGTTTCATATTGCGACCTTTTTACTTTCGGTGATGGTAAGAGGTTATTGTTTTTTATGATATATCATGCTGAATAAACAGGCATAATTAAATAGAGATAAAAGCAGCGACATCACGTGTACGCATAGAAAAGAGCCGGAAAACGTAATTACTATCATATTTGTTTATAACAATATTTACGTTATTACTTATAACATTGAGGGACAAACGTGTTTGAGGAAAACGAGCGGTAGAGTGAAATTCCGCCTGTAATGGTAAAAAAAGCAGGCGGAGATGTGGCAGTTCCTTGCAGTAATGTGATCTGTCTAACACAAAGTTGCAATAATCACGCTTTCAGCGCTGAATGTCGCCCAAAGTGGTTGTTGAAGTTGCGGCGCAAGGCGATCTGCTGTGTCATTACTGATAGTGGAACAGAGTGTTTCACCGCCATCAAGTTGCAGCAAAATTTCACTGCGGTGATCATCGTGCTTAATTGATGTCACTATTCCTGACAAACAGTTATCGCTGTTTTCAACTGGTTGTGCATGTAAAGCAATTAATGGTGCTTTAATCAGCGCTAACACTTCTTTGCCAGCAGTTAATTGCAGACGATTGATACTCTGTTGGGTGAGCGACGCATTGATCCGTGTTTTTCCATCATTCATCAACACGGTAATGCAGTCGGGTAGGGCATCGTCATGATACGTATCTACCGTACCAAAAAACTGATTACGCGCGCTGGTCTGTAATGAAAAACGTGCAATAGCACCGAGCAGACTATCAAGCGGCATACTGTCATCTTGCAGCACATCAAAAGCTTTTTGCTGAATTTTTTCTAGCAAATCATATAACTGAATCAGACGTTTACCATAGGTTGTCAGATGAGCGCCGCCGCCGCCTTTCCCGCCCGTAGCGCGTTCAACTAACAGATGATCGGTAAGCTGATTCATCTCATTAACGGCGTCCCATGCAGTTTTATAACTGATGCCAGTGAGTTTCGCCCCCTGACTGATAGAACCGGTATGTGTAATTTGTTTTAACAGCTCAATACGGCGCGGATCGGCAAACAAATTTCCCTGTAGTTTCAGTGTCAGTAAGATTTCGGCATTCATGGCGGTAGTCCCGTTAAATAGCATAATGATTTATTGTTACTTATTTTTATCCGTCTGCCAAACAACGGCAGCGTAAATTTATCATCGGATCACGAACAGGTTTTGTGCTAGAATCCGAACTAATAGCCTTGAATTGAACATAGTGATGCGCTGAAAAAACGGCGTTTTTAACGGAAATGAGGGATGTATGTCTGAATTTTTTACCCTGATAATTGGTGTTATTTTCTCTGCCTGTATGGTTCCTGTGGTCATGGCAATTATTCTGGGACTAATTTACGGTTTAGGTGAATTGTTTAATATTATTTCTCACATCGGACGCAGTGATCTTAGTCATGTTGAGAATGAATGGTCTAATCATTAGTCGCTGTCATCACTAAATTTAGTTAATAAAAAATACTGCTGCTGTCAAACAGAGCAGTATTTTTTTATCTTCTCATGTTTTATCTACCTCTTTCAGGTAGTTCTTCTATAAAGCCGATCTGTCCCGATGACAAAATAAATTTAAAGCGCTATATTTTCGGTGATATATCGTTTCCTGTTTTATGAATTCAATACTACTTCTGACATTAAATAATGAGGCAATAAAAGCATGTTAAAGAATAAATTAAAACTTACCGCAGCGGTTGCATTGCTAGCTGCCAGCCTGTTTCAAACCGCAGCAGCGGCAGAAAAAATCACCGTATTTGCTGCGGCGTCATTGACGAATGCGCTGGGTGAAATCGCAGCGGATTATCAGAAAAAAACAGGTGTAGAAGTGACGGCTTCTTATGACTCTTCATCTAAGTTAGCTCGCCAAATCGAGCAGGGCGCGCCTGCGGATATTTTCATCTCTGCGGATCAGCAATGGATGGATTACGTTGCTGATAAAAAATTAATTGATGAAAAAACACGTATTACGCTGTTAGGTAACGATTTAGTATTAGTTGCCCCGCTGGACAGCGCATTAAAACAGGTTAGCATCACTAAAACGACGGATTGGTCAGCGTTATTGAAAGATAGCCGTCTGGCAGTTGGCGATCCCGATCACGTCCCTGCTGGTATCTATGCAAAACAGGCATTAACTTACTTAGGTTCATGGGACGCACTGGCACCAAAATTAGCGCCAGCCAGCAATGTTCGTGCGGCATTAGCGTTGGTGGAACGGGCAGAAGCACCATTAGGTATCGTGTATGGTTCTGATGCAGTAGCCAGCAAGAAAGTGAAAGTTGTCGGTATTTTCCCTGAAGATAGCCACTTACCGGTTGAATATCCGATCGCAACGCTGAAAGATCATGCTACACCAGCCGTTGACGCATTCTCTAAATACCTGTCTACACCAGAAGCCTCAGCCGTTTTTGAGCGTTATGGTTTTAGCCCGCGTAAATAAGTTTAATTAGTCACGTGCTATCTCAATATGAAATCGAAGCCCTGTTACTCAGCCTGAAAGTGGCTGGTGTAGCTGTGGCTTTTAGTCTGCCGCTGGGAATTTTCACCGCATGGATTCTGGCTCGTTGTCATTTCCCCGGTAAAGCCTTTATTGACAGTATCATTCATCTTCCCCTTGTGCTGCCGCCCGTTGTTATTGGCTATCTGTTGCTAATCGGTTTTGGGCGTAAAGGTATCATCGGGCAATGGCTTTATCAGTGGTTTGGATTCAGCTTTATTTTTAGCTGGCGCGGTGCAGCATTAGCATCAGCGGTGATCGCATTCCCGCTGATGGTCAGAGCGATCCGCATGTCGCTGGAAGCGGTAGATACCCGACTGGAGCAAGCAGCCAGAACACTTGGCGCAGGTTTTTGGCGTGTATTATTTACTGTAACGCTGCCGTTATCATTTCCTGGTTTGTTATCGGGCGTTGTGCTGGCATTTGCCCGTTCACTCGGCGAATTTGGCGCAACTATTACTTTTGTCTCGAATATCCCACACGAAACCAGAACGATCCCGCTGGCGATGTATACGCTCATTGAAACACCGGGTGGTGAGGGTGATGCTGCGCGGTTGTGTATCATTGCTATCTTATTATCACTGGTATCATTGCTGATGTCAGAGTGGCTGGCGCGTTGGAGCCGACGGAGGCTGAAAGGCTGATGCTCACGTTGAATTTCAAACAGCGTCTTGGCGATTTAGGTCTGGAGATTGCTGTTAATGTCCCCGGAAATGGTATTACTGCTGTTTTTGGCTTATCCGGCGCAGGAAAAACATCTCTGATTAACGCCGTCAGCGGATTAACTTGTCCTGACAGTGGCGAAATTATCTTAAATGATCGGGTGCTGGTGGATTGCGCGCACAATATCTTTTTGCCGCCAGAAAAACGCCGTATCGGCTATGTTTTTCAAGACGCGCGCCTGTTTCCGCACTACAGCACCAAAGGAAATTTGCAATATGGCATGACACCGGCAATGGCAAACCAGTTTGATTCTATCGTAGAGCTACTCGGCATTGGTCATCTGTTAAAACGTTTCCCAATGACGCTTTCCGGCGGCGAAAAACAGCGCGTCGCCATCGGTCGGGCGTTGCTGACTGAACCTGAATTGCTGCTAATGGACGAACCGCTGGCATCACTTGATGTACCGCGTAAACGTGAGTTAATCCCGTATCTGGAAAAGCTGGCGAGTGATGTCAATATCCCGATTCTCTATGTAACGCACAGCATGGAAGAGATCCTTCGTCTCGCCGCGCAGGTAATTATTCTTGATGCAGGTAAAGTGATCGCTTCTGGCGAGCTGGAAAACGTTTGGGCGAGTGATGCCATGACACCGTGGTTGCAGCAGGAAGAACGCAGCAGCGTACTTAATGTCACTTTGCTAAAACAGCATGATAAATATGCCATGAGCGCATTAACATTAGGGAACTCAGCATTAGGCGATCATTGCCTGTGGGTAAAAAAAGTGAATGCTGCATCAGGTGAAAAATTGCGTATTCGCATTAACGCTGCCGATGTTTCTCTGGCATTAACCGCGCCGCAACAGAGCAGTATCCGCAACGTTCTTATCGCTAAAGTAACGGAACTTCTGCCATCAGGCGATAACATCGACGTAAAATTATCCGTCGGTGAACATTATCTCTGGGCGCGCATTACTGCATGGGCAAAAGACGAACTGGATATTCAGGTCGGGCAGACGTTATACGCACAAATTAAGAGTGTATCGATGAGCCGTGAGGCTTGGTGATAATAATCACAGCACATATTCCTGAATGGTCTCAGCAATCACCGGCGCATCATGTTCTCCGATCACTAAATCTGCATGATTTTTGACTTCATCGCTGCTATTTCCCATTGCTACACCTAAACCGGCTTGCGTCAGCATACTGACATCATTTAAGTTATCGCCGAATGCGATGACGTTTTGCATACTGATTCCTTGCGATTCGACCCATTCCCGCAGGCGATTACCTTTACTGTTTCCTTGCTGCGCCAGATCGATTTGGTTATGCCATGAACGTTCACATGCCAGTCCCAACTCTTTTTCGACTAACGCACTAAAATGATTAAGAACATCATCATCTTCGCTGGACGTGGCGAATTTCCACACGTTCTCAGCGTTATTGATGGCGGTTTCAAATTTATCAACCGGCAATATATTCGGGCGCTGTGTTTCTGGCTGACGATCCGCCCAAGCGCGCCAGCGCCGAATGCTATCGTCCCACTGTTCAAAGATCATGGCATCGTCAAGATATAGCAAACTGTGGATCGGGTGATCGCGCAGCAGTTGAGCAATGCGTATCGACTGCGATTTTGTCAGAGGCGTGCCGGATAAAACGCGCTGAGTCTGGTAGTGATAGGTATAAGTGCCATTACAGCAGATCGCAGGCGTATCAAGCTGTAACGCGTGATAGAACGGCAAAATCGCCCCGTGATGCCGACCAGTAACCAACACCACTTTAATCCCTTGCTGGCGAGCCTGAGCCAGCACTTCGAGGGATTCCGGTAAAATCTGTTTTTGTGGATTGAGCAACGTGCCGTCAAGATCAAGAGCAATAATCTGATATTTCATAATATTTTTATTTTATAACGAAGAAAGCGAGAAATAGCGTCAATTCGAGCATAAACCCGTTGGATTATCAAAGTTTAACTACATTTAAATACACACAAAAACGCATGAAAATAACGAAAAAAGTTATACATTTCTTTAAAATCATTGAGATAACCATTATTGCTGCGGAATATGACAAATTATGAAAAATTCGCTGTTACAAAATATCAGAATAATTTTTTTCCTCATTTTTTAAGCATAAAGCTCTAGTAAAACGAGATAAAAATTTTTTCATTATGTGCGGTTTTACGATTTCTTGAATAAGTAAACCGTTACGCAATGTAGCAGTATCAGTGGGAATTTTTTACTTATCCACTATTCCTGTGGATAACCTTGTGCATTAGCGTTAGAAAAATGGGTTAAGGCTAGGTCTGATGCGGTTTGTCAGGATTTTGCCTGTATTCTCGGCGTTGAATTAAATTAATTCAATATCAATGTGTTAATTAAAATCAATAGCTGTGAAATTGACTAATTTCTTTTTGTGATTCAGCTCAGGTAGAAATATTTGAATTGTAAAATGTCAACTTGTTTCTGTGGGTAAATTTTATTTTTCCGACTTGACTATTACTCGTCATGGTATAGTTCAGCGTTGTAAAATTTTATTGTTTTAAGATTAATAAGTTAGCAAAACGTGCTTAATGCTGTGTTAATATACAGTACTGTGACAGTGGTAAAAATAGTACCAGCTCCACATAATAGTCACGGTTACATAATTATTTCGATCACATCACAGTTTTTGGCATGACTGATTTTCCAACTCAGGTAGCGTTAACGATGAGCAAGACATTCAAATTAAATTCAGCCTTTCAGCCAGCAGGCGATCAACCAGAAGCGATTCGGCGGTTGAGTGAGGGATTAGAGGACGGATTAGCTCATCAAACGCTGCTGGGTGTTACCGGCTCCGGCAAAACGTTTACTATCGCTAATGTGATCGCTGAACTTGAGCGCCCGACCATGATCTTAGCGCCGAACAAAACACTGGCAGCGCAGCTTTATGGCGAAATGAAAGCGTTCTTCCCTGAAAATGCCGTGGAGTATTTCGTCTCTTATTACGATTACTACCAGCCGGAAGCCTACGTTCCTAGCTCTGATACGTTTATCGAAAAAGATGCGTCGATTAACGAGCATATCGAGCAGATGCGCTTATCGGCGACCAAAGCACTGCTGGAACGCCGTGATGTGGTGCTGGTAGCATCGGTTTCCGCCATTTATGGTTTGGGTGATCCTGATGCTTATCTGAAAATGATGCTGCACCTTACGCGCGGTATGATTATCGATCAGCGCGCGATTTTGCAGCGATTGGCTGAATTACAGTACACCCGCAACGATCAAGTCTTTCAACGCAGCACTTTTCGCGTGCGCGGTGAAGTTATTGATATTTTTCCGGCGGAATCGGACGATTATGCGCTGCGTATTGAATTGTTTGATGATGAAGTGGAGCGTTTATCACTATTTGATCCGTTAACGGGTCAGGTTCAACAAGTCGTGCCGCGCTTTACCATTTATCCGAAAACGCACTATGTCACCCCGCGCGATCGCATTTTAGAAGCCATTGAACGTATTAAAGTTGATTTAGCTGATCGCCGCCGAATTTTACTTGCCAATGATAAACTGGTGGAAGAGCAACGCCTGAGCCAGCGCACTCAGTTTGATATTGAAATGATGAACGAGCTAGGCTATTGCTCAGGAATAGAAAACTATTCGCGTTATCTCTCCGGCCGCGGCGAGGGCGAACCGCCTCCGACGTTGTTTGATTATCTACCGCCGGACGGTTTATTGGTGATTGATGAATCCCACGTTACTGTGCCGCAAATCGGCGGTATGTATCGCGGCGACCGTTCGCGCAAAGAAACGCTAGTGGAGTACGGTTTCCGTTTGCCATCGGCGTTGGATAACCGTCCATTACGTTTTGAAGAATTTGAACAACTTGCTCCGCAGACAATTTATGTTTCTGCTACGCCAGGCAATTACGAGCTGGAAAAGTCCGGCGGTGAAGTGATCGATCAGGTAGTGCGTCCAACGGGGCTGCTCGATCCTGAAATTGAAGTGCGTCCGGTGGCAACGCAAGTTGATGATTTGCTGTCTGAAATTCGTATCCGCGCCGAGAAAAATGAGCGCGTACTCGTAACAACGCTCACTAAACGCATGGCAGAAGATTTGACGGAATATCTGGAAGAACATGGTGAGCGCGTGCGTTATCTGCACTCTGATATTGATACCGTTGAACGGGTCGAAATTATTCGTGATCTGCGTTTGGGAGAATTTGATGTGCTGGTGGGCATCAACTTGCTGCGTGAAGGGCTGGATATGCCGGAAGTGTCACTGGTCGCGATCCTTGATGCTGATAAAGAGGGTTTTTTGCGTTCCGAACGTTCACTGATCCAAACCATCGGGCGCGCGGCGCGTAATCTAAACGGTAAAGCGATTCTCTACGGCGATAGAATCACTAACTCTATGGCTAAGGCTATCGGTGAAACAGAACGGCGCAGAGCGCGGCAGATGGCTTATAACGAAGAACATGGCATTGTACCGCAAGGGTTGAATAAATCCGTTGAAGATATTCTGGAGCTTGGACAAGGTTTAGGTACGCTGAAACACAGCAAACGCGGCAAGAAAAAAGTTGCCGAACCAGCGGCGGATTATTCGGCATTAACGCCGCAAGCGCTGGATAAGAAAATCCGCGAGCTGGAAAGTACCATGTATCAACATGCACAGAATCTAGAATTTGAAGAAGCGGCGCAACTGCGCGATCAATTGCAAAAATTGCGCGAACAGTTTATCGCGTTATCGTAACTAATATTAGGTTTAGATAACATAATGATAATAAAGAATTAGTTGTAGGGGTGGCAATCTGCCGCCCTGACGAAAATGCAACTTGAAAGATGACGGATATATATTATTAGGTTTTGTATGGAACAATACTCAAAAGATCCACTGCACGGCATTACACTGGAACGACTGCTAACCACGCTGGTGGAGCAGTTTGGTTGGGAAGCGCTGGCGCGTGAAGTGAATATTAACTGCTTTAAAAGCGATCCCAGTATTAAATCCAGCCTGAAATTCCTGCGTCGCACGGCGTGGGCGCGTAAACAGGTGGAGGAGCTTTATATTCACAGTCTCGAATGTCTTGAGCCGCAAAAAGATAATCGTGATGAAGTTAACAATCCGTGGGGAAAATGGGCGAAGTAACAACAGTAAATGTCGGTATATAAATATTTTTACTATTTATATTTCTTTCAACAGATTGTTTTAATTTTACATAAAGAAATAGGTAGAAATAGCATTTATTGTATCGATTTTAATTTTGGTGATTATTATTCGCGAATTGAATTTTTATTAAAACCATAGCGAAATAAGTACAGCTCCTTTAAACTATGGTGATTCTTGAGCGCTGAGATTGTCAAAAGCACGTTATTTACGTGCTTTTCCTTTGACTATCAGCCATGACAACGTTAATATTCGCGCCCTATGCAAAAGGTAAAATTACCCTTAACCATTGATTCGCTTCGTGCGGCTCAGAAAAGTCTGGATTATTCAGGTGTTTATTCAGCGTCTCAGGCGGAACGGTTAGCTGAGTCAGTGGTGAGTGTGGATGGTGATATTGAAGCTGAGTTGTCGTTTAACATCGATAAGCAGCGTTTAGTTGTGATTACAGGGAAGGCAACGGTTCCAGTGACCTTGATGTGCCAGCGTTGTAATAACAATTTTTCATACATTGTTCACTCAACGTATTGTTTCAGCCCGGTCAAAAATGATGAGCAGGCAGAGGCATTACCGGCAGGCTATGAGCCAGTTGACATCGATGATTTTGGCGAAGTCAATTTGTTGGCGCTGATTGAAGATGAACTTATTCTCTCATTGCCTATAGCGCCGGTTCATGAATATGAACACTGTGAAGTGTCCGAAGCGGATATGGTTTTCGGGGAGTTACCGCCAGAGGCGGAAAAACCAAATCCATTTGCCGTATTAGCCAGTTTAAAGCAAAAGTAACCGAGGAGTAAGGTCGATGGCCGTACAACAGAACAAGAGTACCCGTTCAAGACGTGGCATGCGTCGTTCACATGATGCATTAACTACAGCCGCAGTATCTGTGGATAAAGTTTCAGGTGAAACCCATCTGCGTCACCACATTACCGCTGACGGTTACTACCGTGGCCGCAAGGTAATTGCTAAGTAATCATAGGTGATACTTTGTCACGTCTAACCATTGCGTTAGATGCTATGGGCGGGGACTTCGGTCCCTGCGTTACGGTGCCTGCATCTTTGCAGGCATTGGCTTCTAATCAAGAACTTACCATTAAGTTGGTTGGTGATCTTGCAGCTATTCAGCCACTTGTTAATCAATGTGCGCCAGATTTACTCAAACGTCTTCAAATTATCCCAGCCGAATTTATGATTGCTAATGATGCTAAACCGTCACATGCGATTAGAAATAGTCGCGGAACTTCTATGCGTCTGGCGCTTGATTTAGTCAATAATGGTGAAGCTCAGGCTTGCGTTAGCGCTGGTAATACCGGTGCTTTGATGGGATTAGCTAAATTGATGCTAAAGCCTTTGGACGGCATTGATCGTCCGGCTCTTGTCTCTGCGTTGCCGAATCAGAATGGCGGTAAAACCTTATTGTTAGATTTAGGCGCTAACGCAGTATGTGACAGTTCGATGCTGGTTCAGTTTGCGGTGATGGGCGCGGTGATGGCGGAAGAAATTTTGCAGATCACCAATCCGCGAGTGGCATTACTAAATATTGGAGAGGAAGAAAGCAAAGGTCTTGATAATATTCAGGCTGCTGCTGCTATACTCAGGAACGTACGACAGATCAATTACATCGGTTATCTGGAAGGTAACGATCTTCTGACTGATGTCACGGATGTGTTAGTATGTGACGGCTTCGTTGGCAACGTGACGTTAAAAACGTTGGAAGGTGTCATTCGAGTACTCCTGTCATTATTGTCGTCAGGGAAGCAGAAGCGTTTATGGTGGATGAAACTAATTAGTTATTGGTTTAAAAAGAGTCTGTCAAAACGTTTCGGGCATTTGAATCCTGATCGATATAATGGGGCTTGCCTGTTAGGATTACGTAGCACTGTGATTAAAAGTCATGGCAGTGCGAATCAACAGGCTTTCACCGTAGCGATAGAGCAAGCTGTGCAGGCAGTGGAGCGTAACGTGCCGACACAAATAGCAGCTCGTCTTCAAGCTGTATTACCTAAGAGTGAATGATCGTCCATGTATACAAAAATTCTCGGTACAGGTAGTTACCTGCCTGTGCAAGTGCGTACCAATGCCGATCTAGAGCAGATGGTAGATACAAAAGATGAATGGATTGTTTCCCGTACAGGGATTCGTCAGCGTCATATTGCAGCACCTGATGAAACGGTTGTGACAATGGGGTGTCATGCCGCTGATAAAGCCATTGAAATGGCAAAAATTAAGAATAACGAAATTGGGTTGATTATCGTTGCCACGACTTCGTCGAGTAACGCGTTTCCTAGCGCAGCATGTGAAATCCAAAACTATTTAGGTATTAAAGATGCCGTTGCTTTTGATATTGCGGCGGCTTGTGCTGGTTTTGCTTACGCGATTAGCGTGGCAGATCAATATATTAAAACTGGTTTTGTGAAAAAAGCCTTAGTGATTGGTGCAGACGCATTAAGCCGTACTCTTGATCCTGAAGACCGCAGTACGATTATTCTGTTTGGTGATGGTGCAGGTGCGATCGTTGTCGGCGCGTCTGATGAACCGGGTATTATCTCTACGCATTTACATGCTGATGGTAGCTATGGTGAGCTATTAACACTGCCTAATCATGATCGCGTTGATCCGACTAAGCCAGATTTTCTGACTATGAAAGGTAACGAAGTGTTTAAAGTCGCCGTTACCGAACTGGCGCATAGCGTTGATGAGGCACTTGAATCTAACCATATTGATAAGTCAGAACTTGACTGGTTAGTGCCGCATCAGGCGAATTTACGCATTATTACCGCGACAGCTAAAAAGCTAGGAATGGGTATGGATAAGGTAGTTATTACTTTGGATCGTCACGGTAATACTTCTGCTGCTTCCGTTCCCGCAGCGCTAGATGAAGCGGTCAGAGACGGGCGCATTCAGCGCGGTCAGCTTATTTTACTTGAGGCCTTTGGTGGTGGATTCGCTTGGGGTTCTGCTTTAATCCGGTTCTAATCGCATCTGGAAAAATTATATATGAGTCAATTTGCAATCGTATTTCCGGGACAGGGTTCGCAATCAGTCGGCATGTTAGCTGCGTTGGCTGCTGAATTTCCTGTGGTACAAGAAACATTCGCTCAGGCTTCTGATGCGTTGGGTTATGATCTTTGGCATCTGGTTCAGCAAGGACCGGAGTCTGAATTAAATAAAACATGGCAAACCCAACCTGCATTATTAGCGGCTTCTGTCGCGATTTGGCGTGTATGGCAGCAACAAGGCGGCAAAACACCAGCGATGTTGGCAGGTCATAGTCTGGGTGAGTATTCCTCATTGGTTTGTGCCGGTGTTTTGGATTTTAAAGACGCAATCCGTTTAGTCGAACTGCGCGGTAAGCTGATGCAAGAAGCCGTGCCAGAAGGTACTGGTGCGATGTATGCCATTATCGGTTTAGATAATGATGCTATTGCTAAGGCGTGTGAAGAAGCAGCACAAGGTCAGATTGTTTCACCGGTTAATTTTAATTCACCGGGTCAAGTGGTTATTGCCGGTAATAAAGAAGCCGTTGAACGCGCAGGCGTTGCATGTAAAGCAGCAGGCGCGAAACGTGCATTGCCGCTTTCTGTTAGCGTGCCATCTCACTGTGCTTTGATGAAGCCTGCGGCAGATAAATTAGCGGAAGCATTGAAGTCTGTGACTTTCAGTGCGCCGTCTATCAGCGTTATCAATAACGTTGATGTGAAATCAGAAACAGATGGTGAAGCGATTCGTAATGCTTTAGTTCGTCAGTTATACAGCCCTGTTCGCTGGACTGAAACCGTTGAACGTATGGCGGCTGAAGATGTGACCTATTTATTAGAAATGGGTCCGGGTAAAGTGTTAACTGGATTAACAAAACGTATCGTTGATACTTTATCCGCTGCGCCGGTAAATGATCCGACTAATTTACAAGCGGCTCTTGAACTGTAATTTAGAACAGAATTTATCCTAAAGGGGAACTTCATGAAGTTAGAAGGAAAAATTGCTCTTGTCACTGGCGCGAGCCGCGGAATTGGCAGAGCAATCGCTGAAAAACTTGCCTCTGAAGGTGCATGTGTTATTGGCACGGCAACGACAGAGAAAGGCGCAGCAGCGATTAGCGAATATCTGGGTCATGGTAAAGGTATGGCGCTTAATGTGACAGATTCCGCATCTATTGAATCTGTACTTGAGTCTATCCGCGCTGAGTTTGGTGAAATTGATATTCTGATCAATAATGCAGGTATTACCCGTGATAATCTGCTTATGCGAATGAAAGATGATGAGTGGCAAGAGATAATTGACACTAACCTGACTTCCGTTTTCAGATTATCAAAAGCGGTTATGCGCGCTATGATGAAAAAACGTTATGGTCGGATAATTACTATTGGTTCAGTTGTTGGTACAATGGGTAATGCAGGGCAGACTAACTACGCAGCGGCTAAAGCTGGGTTAATCGGTTTTAGTAAATCGTTAGCGCGAGAAGTTGCCTCAAGAGGTATTACTGTTAATGTTGTCGCACCCGGTTTTATTGAAACTGATATGACACGTGCATTGACAGATGAACAACGGTCAGGCATTTTGTCGCAAGTCCCTGCTAATCGCTTGGGCGAAGCAAAAGAGATAGCCAGCGCTACTGCATTTTTAGCCTCTGATGAAGCTGGATATATTACGGGTGAAACCTTACATGTGAATGGTGGCATGTATATGCTCTAAAGAACCGTCGATTTTTTAAGTAATTTGCATTTAATTTAGCAAAATGCTTAAAAATTTGGTTCGACCAGCCTATATTTGGTTGCATCTTTTTCAACATTGAATAAACTACGAAAACCATCGCGTTAGCGAGTTTTGATAGGAAATTTAAGAGTATGAGCACTATCGAAGAACGTGTTAAGAAAATCATTATTGAACAACTGGGTGTTAAAGAAGACGAAGTCAAAAACGCTGCTTCTTTCGTAGAAGACCTGGGCGCTGATTCTCTTGACACTGTTGAACTGGTTATGGCTCTGGAAGAAGAGTTTGATACTGAGATTCCAGACGAAGAAGCAGAGAAGATTACTACTGTTCAAGCAGCGATTGATTATATCACTGCTAACGCGTAATCAGACATATCTAGGCGGTCATTCGACCGCCTAAGTTTTTCTCATTTCCATATACAAATCATTCCCCCTCTGGAGGATTCAACGTGTCTAAGCGTCGAGTTGTAGTGACTGGAATGGGCATGTTATCCCCTGTCGGCAATAATGTAGAGACTACATGGAAGGCTCTTCTTGCCGGGCAGAGTGGTATCAGCCTAATAGACCATTTTGATACTAGCGCTTACGCAACGCGTTTTGCTGGTTTAGTTAAAGGGTTTAACTCTGAAGAGTTCATTTCTCGCAAAGATGCCAGAAAGATGGATCTCTTTATCCAATACGGAATTGTTGCCGGTATTCAGGCAATGAAAGATTCCGGTATTGAAGTAACAGCAGAAAATGCCCCGCGCATTGGTGCCGCGATCGGTTCTGGAATCGGCGGACTTGGCTTAATTGAAGACAACCACAGTGCATTAATGACGGGTGGACCGCGTAAAGTTAGTCCATTCTTTGTTCCTTCAACTATCGTGAATATGATTGCGGGTCATTTATCCATTATTTATGGATTAAGAGGTCCAAGTATTTCTATTGCGACAGCTTGTACTTCAGGTGTGCACAATATTGGTCACGCTGCACGAATCATCGCTCATAATGATGCAGATGTGATGTTGGCTGGCGGCGGCGAAAAAGCCAGTACACCTTTAGGCGTCGGCGGTTTCGGCGCAGCGCGCGCGCTTTCAACGCGTAATGATAATCCTCAAGCAGCAAGTCGCCCATGGGACAGAGATCGTGATGGTTTCGTGCTGGGTGATGGCGCAGGCATTATCGTGTTGGAAGAGTATGAACATGCGAAGAATCGCGGTGCAAAAATTTATGCTGAAATTGTCGGTTTTGGTATGAGCAGCGATGCTTATCACATGACGTCACCACCGGAAGACGGTGCTGGCGCAGCGCTGGCGATGGAAAATGCGTTACGTGATGCAAATGTGACTCCGTCACAAATTGGCTACGTCAATGCACACGGCACATCTACTCATGCAGGTGATAAAGCTGAAACTCAGGCAGTGAAGAGCGTATTTAAAGAAGACGCAAAACGTGTTCTGGTCAGCTCAACTAAGTCTATGACGGGTCATTTGCTGGGTGCTGCGGGCGCAGTAGAGTCAATCTTTTCAATCCTTGCTCTGCGTGATCAGGCGATCCCGCCAACAATCAATCTGGATAATCCAGATGACGGTTGTGATCTGGACTTCGTTCCGCACGAAGCGCGTCAGGTCAAAGGTATGGAATATACATTATGTAATTCATTCGGTTTTGGCGGTACGAACGGTTCTATCTTGTTCCGTAAAGTATAAACGCCGAACGAATACGTTCTTAGTGGCTAAATTAAAAACGGCTCGGTATATTCACCGAGCCGTTTTGTTTATAAAATCAGGATAACTTCCACCCGTTAATTTCTATCTTTTTATTTTTAATTAATACTCAATGATGGTTTGCTGATGGTAATAACGAAGAAAAAAATTGTCGTGATCTGCGCGGTACTTGTTTTGGCATGTGCCATTGGCGTGTTTGCCGGATATAAATGGCTGCAAAAATATGCAGAGACACCACTCAATATTGAGCAAGATAGCTATTTCACGCTACCAGCCGGAACGGGAAGAGCAGGATTAGCACAGCTATTAGCTGATAAAGAATTGCTCAAAAATATCAAACCATTACCGTGGCTATTACGCTTCCAGCCAGCATTAGCGAAATTCAAAGCAGGGACTTATCAAATTAAATCAGGAATGACGCTGAGACAGCTACTTTTGCAGTTAAGTTCAGGGCGTGAAACTCAGTTCTCTATTCGTTTTATCGAAGGTACACGCATGAAAGACTGGTTGCCGGTACTGGAGCAAGCGCCTTATCTGGACCATACCTTAAACGATTTGAATAACAAAGAGATTGCAGCAAAGCTGGATATTAACGATCCGCAGCATCCTGAAGGCTGGCTGTATCCCGATAGCTATAATTACACGGCTGGTACCACCGATATTGCGCTGCTTAAACGCGCGCACGAACGTATGAAAAAAGCGGTCGAAGAGATCTGGATTGGGCGCGACGAAAATCTGCCATACAAAACGCCATACGAAATGATGATCATGGCATCAATTATCGAGAAAGAGACCGCCGTCGATTCCGAGCGTGATAAAGTGGCTTCGGTATTTATTAACCGTATGCGTATCGGCATGAAGTTACAAACCGATCCAACAGTGATTTACGGCATGGGTGAACAATATAACGGCAATATTACACGCAAGGATTTAACCACGCCGACTGAATACAATACTTACGTGATAGACAGCTTACCGCCGACACCGATCGCTATGCCGGGAATGGCATCATTAAAAGCAGCGGCGCATCCAGCCAAGACAAACTATCTTTATTTTGTCGCTGACGGCAAAGGCGGGCATACGTTTACTACGAATTTACATAGTCATAATCAGGCTGTGCGAACCTATCTCCAGACGCTAAAAGCAGGAAAATAGACATGGCAAAAGGTAAATTTATCGTCATCGAAGGGCTTGAGGGCGCGGGGAAAACAACAGCACGCGATACCATTGAGGCAGAATTAAGAGCCAAAGGTATTCAAGATATTATCTTCACCCGCGAACCAGGCGGTACACCGCTGGCAGAAAAATTACGCGAGCTGGTTAAGCAAGGTATTGAGAATGAAGTGCTGACCGATAAAGCAGAGCTTTTGATGATGTACACATCGCGTATTCAACTGGTCGAAAACGTAATTAAACCAGCGTTAGTGCGCGGAACATGGGTGATCGGTGATCGCCATGATCTCTCATCGCAAGCCTATCAAGGCGGCGGGCGCGGTATTGATAACAAATTAATGCGCGCTTTACGTGACACGGTTCTCGGCGATTTCTCCCCTGATTTAACGTTATACCTTGATATTCCGCCAGAAAAAGGGCTGCAACGCGCCAGAACGCGCGGTGAGCTGGATCGCATTGAGCAAGAATCACTGGCATTCTTTGAGCGTACCCGCCTGCGCTATCTTGAGCTGGCACAAAGTGATGACACCATTGTCACTATTGATGCTTCTCAAGATCTTGATCATGTTACTGCTGATATTCAGAAAGTAGTACAGCAATGGTTGGAGGACGTGCAGTGATTTGGTATCCGTGGTTAACGCCGGTCTATAAACAGCTTGTGGCGCAATATGCGTCTGACCGGAAACACCATGCGTTGCTGTTTCAATCTATCGTTGGCTGCGGCGATCAACAACTCGTTCAAGCGATTGGTCGCTGGTTAATGTGCCAAAATCCACAAGGTGAAAAAACCTGCGGTATTTGTCATAACTGCAATTTGATGAAAGCGGGAACGCACCCCGATTGGCATATCGTCGAGCCGGAAAAAGGCAAAACTGCCATTGGCGTTGATCAAATTCGCCTGTTAATGGAGGTGTTATACAATCATGCACAACAAGGCGGCGTTAAAGCAGTTTGGTTTCCGCAATGCGAGCAATTAAGTGAAGCGGCTGCCAACGCTTTACTGAAAACGTTGGAAGAGCCGCCAGCGGATACCTATTTTTTACTGTCATGTCACGATGCGTCAAAATTACCGGCAACCATTCGCAGCCGTTGTCGGCTTTGGGTTCTTAATTGCCCTGATGAAGCATTCAGTATTGAATGGCTGAAACGCCAGAATGCCGGTGATCCAGACAGTTTAAAAACAGCATTGCGGTTAAGTAACGGTGCGCCGATAGCTGCACAACAATTGTTAACTTCAACCGTTTGGCGCAATCGTGAAGAGGTTTGTCACGGGCTGGATTCCGCTTTTACCCAACGGGATTTACTCTCGTTGCTGCCAGCTCTCAATCATAATAATGCTGATGAGCGAATTCACTGGGCAATTTCGTTGTTGCTTGATGTGGTAAAATATCAGCAACGCGCCGCAAATTTTGTGGTAAATCAGGATTGCTTATCAGTGATTCAGCGATTAGCCAATTTAGCATCACCACAACTGTTTAACTGCATTGCACAAAACTGGCTCAGTTGCCGCTATGAATTATTAACGGTAGTCGGCGTTAACCAAGAGTTGCTGCTGACCAACATGCTTAATCAGGCTGATCAATTATTAGCGTGATCCTTTCTTATAACGAGTTAATTTCTTATGTATTTAGTTGATTCACATTGTCATCTTAACGCGCTCAATTACACCGAGCTGCATACCGATTTAGACAGCGTATTATCTGCTGCCAGACAGCGCGATGTTAAATCGTGTCTCGCTGTTTCGACCACGTTATCGGGCTTTAAATCTTTAAGACAAATGGTTGATGTTTACCCGCAAGTTTATGTTTCCTGCGGTGTTCACCCGCTTGATCTTGAAGAGGCTTATCAGCAGGAAGAATTGCTGGAGCTGGCGTCAGACGAGCGTGTCGTCGCTTTAGGTGAAACCGGGCTGGATTATTACTATCAAAAAGAAAATATGTTACAGCAACAGGAATCTTTCCGCTGGCATATCCAAGTGGGTAGAAAACTAAATAAACCAGTTATCGTCCATACGCGTGATGCGCGGGCTGATACTCTGGCGCTGCTAAAAGAGGAAAAAGCGAACGAATGCGGCGGAGTTTTGCACTGTTTCACTGAAGATCAGGACACCGCAAAGCAGCTTTTAGAGATTGGTTTCTATATTTCATTTTCAGGTATTGTGACATTTCGTAACGCCGAAGTATTGCGCGAAGTCGCTCGCTATGTCCCGCTGGATCGCATGTTGATTGAAACAGATTCACCTTATTTAGCGCCCGTTCCGCATCGCGGCAAAGAAAACCAACCTGCTTATGTACGCGATGTTGCTGAATATTTAGCGGTACTGAAAGGTGTTGATCTCGAAACGTTAGCTGAAACAACAACCAGAAACTTTAGCCAGTTATTTAAGGTTAACTTGAACTTCGGATGAAGATTTATATTTTTAATATAAATTTCAAATTGTTATGTGATTTTTTGTAGGGGCGGCAATCTGCCGCCCGAATTAACAACTCAGTGGATTCACGGGCGGCAGATTGCCGCCCCTACGAA
>JAISKF010000033.1 GCA_031261005.1 Enterobacteriaceae bacterium
GGGATTAATGAGAGACATCGTGTCTCTCACCAGAGGCAGCCTGCGGCTGTTCAAATTCGTTCCTGACGAATTTGTCACTCACTTGCCGCCTCGATGCAACTTGAATTATTTTGGGTATATACCCGTTATCTCGAAACTATCGGGCATATTGTTGTTACACATTAAGCTGTAAAATATTTTTCTAATTCTTCGCTGCCGCCGATGTGACGACCGCCGATGAATACTTGCGGCACAGTTGCGTGACCGGTGATAGCACGCAGGCTAACGGTGGTGGCATCAGTACCTAGAACGATTTCTTCGTATTGGAGTCCATTATCTTTCAAAAGCTGTTTAGCTTTGGCACAGAATGGGCAGCCTGGTTTAGTGAAGATGGAGATAGAATCCTGAAGTTTGCACTCTGGTGCTAAGTATTTCAGCATGGTATCAGCGTCAGACACTTCAAACGGGTCGCCTGGTTTGTTTGGTTCAACAAACATTTTTTCGATAACGCCGTTGCGAACCAGCATAGAGTAACGCCATGAACGCGGACCAAAGCCTAAATCCGCTTTTTCTACTAGCATTTCCATGCCTTTAGTAAATTCGCCGTTACCATCAGGAATAAACGTGATGTTTTCTGCGTGTTGTTCAGATTTCCAGGCGTTCATAACGAAAGTATCGTTAACAGAAACACATAATACGCTGTCTACACCGTATTTTTTGAATACTGGCGTCAGTTCGTTGTAGCGCGGTAAATGGCTGGAAGAACATGTTGGCGTGAATGCGCCAGGCAGAGAGAATACAACGACTGTTTTGTTAGCAAACAGTTCATCAGTGCTAACGTCAACCCATTGATCTCCTTGACGGGTATGGAATACCGTGCTTGGTACTTTTTTGCCTTCCTGATTAGCGAACATAGATTTAACCTCTTTATAAGTTTTGAAAAGAATGCCGGTAAAAATTTTTACTGCTAAGTGTCATATTTTTGTTGGACAGGATTATCCATCTGAATGATTAATAGATATAATCGTTAGTCACTATTCTATCTATTGGTACTATCTATATTAAGGTAAGGGATTGAGTTATGAATATTCGTGATCTGGAGTACCTCGTTGCGCTTTCAGAACATCGTCATTTTCGACGTGCCGCTGAGTCGTGTCATGTCAGTCAGCCAACACTAAGCGGGCAAATTCGCAAGCTGGAAGATGAAGTCGGTGTGATGCTGTTAGAACGAACCAGCCGTAAAGTGCTGTTTACTCAAGCGGGTTTACTTCTGGTCGATCAGGCTAGAAAAGTGCTGCGGGAAGTGAAAGTATTAAAAGAGATGGCAAGCCAGCAGGGTGAAGCCATGTCAGGTCCGCTGCATATTGGCTTAATTCCTACTGTAGCTCCTTATTTGTTGCCGCATATTATCCCGATGCTGCACAAAGAATTTCCTAAACTGGAAATGTATCTGCATGAAGCACAAACCAAAGATTTGCTGGCTCAACTCGATAGCGGCAAATTAGATTGTGCGATTCTGGCTTTGGTCAACGAGAGTGAAGCCTTTATTGAAATCCCGTTATATGATGAACCGATGCGTTTAGCGGTTTATTCTGATCACCCGTGGGCTGGCAGAGACAAAATTATGATGTCTGAGCTGTCCGGCGAGAAATTGCTGATGCTGGAAGATGGTCATTGTTTACGTGAACAGGCATTAGGTTTCTGTTTTCAGGCGGGTGCTGATGAGGATTCCCATTTCCGCGCTACCAGTTTAGAAACATTGCGTAATATGGTTGCTGCGGCAAGCGGCATTACTCTGCTGCCTTTACTGGCAACGCCGCCAGATCGTGAACGTGATGGTATTTCTTATTTGTCTTGTTATAAGCCGGAGCCGAAAAGAACGATTGGTTTAGTTTATCGTCCGGGATCGCCTCTGCGTGCACGTTATGAACAACTGGCAGAGATAATCGCAGCGCACATGCCGAAAGTGATCGAGTCAGAACAGAATAAGAATAGTTAATAATGAATAAATAGCTTTACCTGATAAACCCTGATAAACATTATGTAAGATAGTTGTTTTTAATGGTTTTTTACCGTTATTAGGTTTTGAAGCAATTTATGTTTAGTCGCTTGTTAATTAGGTTATATTTTTTAATCTAACTAACAGGCTGATAAGTAAGGACTAAAATGTGATGGGCGTCAGAGCACAACAGAAAGAGCGAACTCGCCGTTCACTGGTCGAGGCGGCTTTTAGTCAATTAAGTGCAGAACGCAGTTTTGCCAGCTTGAGCCTGCGCGAAGTTGCCCGTGAAGCGGGTATCGCGCCGACCTCTTTCTATCGTCACTTTCGCGATGTTGATGAGCTGGGTTTGACGATGGTTGATGAAAGCGGTTTGATGCTGCGTCAATTGATGCGTCAGGCTCGGCAGCGGATCGCTAAAGGCGGCAGCGTTATTCGGACTTCTGTTGCTACATTTATGGAGTTCATCGGCGATAATCCTAATGCTTTCAGATTGTTACTGCGGGAACGTTCAGGAACATCGGCGGCGTTTCGTGCGGCGGTAGCGCGTGAAATTCAGCATTTTATCGCTGAACTTGCTGATTATCTTGAACTTGCTAATCAGATGCCGCGCAGCTTTTCTGAAGCGCAGGCAGAGGCGATGGTAACGATTGTATTCAGTGCTGGTGCAGAAGCACTGGATATTGATTTAGCCCAACGTAAACGATTAGAAGAACGGTTAGTTTTACAGTTACGCATGATTTCAAAGGGCGTGTATTATTGGTATCGCCGTGAGCAGGAAAAAGAAAAAGGGTTAGTGCCGACTTCAATATAATAAAACTAAATGACAAAAGAGGAATTGCCATGACAGTAACAACAAACAAAGAATATGGAACGCTGCTATTAGCATTTATTGCTGGTTTATCGCTGAACGGATCGTTTAATTCGCTGTTTGATTCCATTATTCCTTTCTCGATCTTTCCATTGATTGCGCTGGGTTTTGCTATTTATTGCCTGCATCAGCGTTATGTTACTCACCCGATGCCTGAGGGTACGCCGACATTAGCCGCATCTTGTTTTTTATTGGGATTGTTCCTGTACAGCTCGGTGATTCGTGCGGAATATGCTGGTATGGGATCGAACTTTTTACTGACTATTATTTGTGTGGTGTTGGTGTTCTGGATTGGTTATAAACTGAATATTGTTTCTCGTAATAAGACAGTTAATCCGGCGGATTGATATTGTTGATTAGCCTAAATTTCGGGTGAAAAGTTATATTATTACGATAAATTTTAAATAATTATGTCATTTTTGTACGGGCGACAATCTGTCGCCCGTAAACCCACCGCGTTGTTCATGCGGGCAGCAGATTGCCGCCACTACAAATTATTCTTTATTATCAATCTATTAATTTATTATTTTACCACTTTTTTATCCAAATCTGAGGTTAATTATATTTTTCTTTCCAGCAAAACACCGCATTCCATGTGGTGGGTATACGGGAATTGGTCAAACAGCGCCAAGCGGCTGATGCGGTGTGTCTGACTTAATATGGTGAGATTGTCACATAAGGTTTGCGGGTTGCAGGAGATATAGAGAATACGCGCATAGTCTTGCACCATTTTTACCGTTTGTGCATCGAGACCGCTGCGCGGCGGATCGACAAAAATGGTTTCGCATTGATAGCTGGTTAAATCAATATCTTTCAACCGCCGGAATTCTCGTTCACCCTGCATTGCTTGGGTAAATTCTTCGGCTGCCATACGAATAATTTGCACGTTATCGATCTGATTAGCTGCGATATTAAATTGTGCGGCTGCGACCGAGGGTTTGGCGATTTCTGTGGCGAGTACGCGATTAAAATTACGCGCTAAAGCCAGTGAGAAATTGCCGTTGCCGCAATACAATTCCAGTAAGTCACCATGAGAATTTTTAGTGACATCTAATGCCCATTCCAGCATATGAATATTTACCGCCGCATTTGGTTGAGTAAAACTGTTCTCCGTTTGGCGATAAATCATTTCCCGTCCGGCAACGGGCAGGCGTTCATCGGCGTAATCGCGATCCAGACAAATTTTCTGTTTTGCCGCTCTGCCAATTAATTGCAGATTAAAACTTTTAGCGCGTAACTTATCACGCATCTGTTCTGCTAATTGCCGCCATTCATCATCAAGCTGGCGGTGATAAAGCAGTGAAACGATAATTTCACCGCTTAATGTGGATAAGTAATCGATCTGAAATAATTTATGGCGCAGCGATTTATGCGGTTTGATGGTAGCTAACAATTCCGGCATCAGTCGATTAATCAGTTCGCTGGCAGCAGGAAATGTATCAATACGAATACGCTGTTTGGTCGTCTGATCAAACATGATGTGATAAAGGTTATCGCCATCGTGCCAAATCCGAAATTCTGCCCGCATACGATAGTGAGTCAGCGGAGAGCGGAAAATCTCTGGTTCCGGCGCGGAAAACATCGCCATCATTGATGTTAATCGGGATTTCTTTTCTGCTAATTGAGCATCGTATTGTTCTGTCGGCAGCGAATTTAGCGTCATAAGTTTCTCTGGTTTCTTTATTGGTCTATTTGTTAATGCGAAATTGTAGAGAATGATAACCTGATGTCCAGCCTGAAACAGCTATTTAACAAAGTGATGTAAAAGAAACTATCTGCATCAAAAAAATGATTAAATGTAAATAACCGTATAGATAAATTAATACGTTACTTGTAGCATACAGGCGTTCCGGTCTTTTTAATTTATAAAGTTAAAAGGGAATCTGGTGTAAATCCAGAGCTGGCGCGCAGCGGTAAATAGGAAATAACAACCGCGTTAATGAGTTGCTAAGCGTTATTATATTTAATTCATAGTGACAAAATGCAGACACTATCTATTTTAGATGGGAAGTCGTTGTTAGAAAGTAAGTCTCCTTAAGCCCGAATACCTGCCGGAAATCCGTCGCATAGATCGCAGCCGTCGCGTATTACGGCTGTCTTTTTGCGGCATCCTGCAACTTAGGTTGGATGCTTAATTTCATGTCTACTAAAAAAATAGTTCTATTTACCTCTCTTTCTTTGACTGCTTTTTCTGCGTTTGCACAGGAAGATGCAGAGCAAATGGTCGTCACCGCAAATCGCTTTCCTCAGCCTGTATCAACGGTATTAGCGCCGATGGACGTGGTTGATCGTGATCAGATCGATCAATGGCAAGCAAAAAGTTTAACCGATGTTTTAAACCGTTTACCGGGCGTTGATATTTCTCAAAGCGGCGGACGCGGGCAGTCAGCTTCAATTCATGTACGTGGTACAAATGCCCGCCATGTTTTGATGTTAATCGATGGTATCCGAGTGCCTATTTCCGGCATTATCGGTGAGGCGGACTTCAATCAAATCCCAATTTCATTAGTGCAGCGAGTGGAATATATTCGCGGTCCGCGTTCAGCCGTTTATGGCTCTGAAGCGATTGGCGGTGTTATCAATATTATTACTAACGCCGATAAAGATGGCGCGAAGATTGAAGCTGGCTTGGGATCTCACCATTATCAACTTTATGATGGCAGTGTGCGTCAGACCGTGGGTAATAGCACAGCATTAACTGCCGCAGGTGCTTTTGAAGATACGCGCGGCTTTAATATCCAGCCATCTTCTACTTATGCGCCTGACAGCGATAAAGATGGTTTCCGCAGTAAATCGCTGTGGGCGGGCATTGATCAGACGTTCTCCGAGCAATTTTCTGGTTTCTTGCGTGCTTATGGCTATGGTAATGATGCTGAGTATGACGGTAGCTATGGTGATGAGCGCCAAGTTTATAGCCGTAATTATGATACTGGTCTGCGTTTCCGCGAAGGTGATTTCTCTTCTCAGTTAATCGCTAGTTATCAAAAGTATAAAGACTATAACTATGACAGCCGGAAAGGTCTGTATAAAGACGGAACTACTCTGGACGATATGTCACAGCGCAATCTTCAATGGGGCAATACTTATCGTTTGGATCGCGGTGAAGTGAGCGCGGGGATCGACTGGCGTCAGGAAAAACTTGAATCATCAGATAATTATATTTCTGATAATTATAAACGTGATAACACCGGTGTTTATCTAACAGGGCAAAAAGCCTTCGGTGACTTCACCTTTGAAGCGGCGGCGCGTTCAGATAAAAATGAAGAGTTTGGCTGGCATGAGACTTGGCAAACCGCAGCGGCTTGGGAATTTATTCCTGCTTACCGTTTTACGCTGTCTTATGGTACGGGATTCGTTGCGCCGACATTGGGGCAAATGTATGGTTCAGAGCGTTATAATATTGCTACTAATAAAAATCTGAAACCGGAAGAGTCTCGCCAATGGGAAGTTGGATTTGAAGGTGATACCGGTCCATTAAACTGGCGTCTGGCGGCGTATCGGAATAAGATCACTAACATGATTGGTTATGAGTCCGATCCTGTTACTTGGGAGGGCGGTTATTTTAATATTGAGTCAGTAACTATCAAGGGCGTTGAGTGGACGGGTTCATTCACTACTGGTGCATTGGATCACCGTATCACGTTGGAATATCTTGATCCGCGCCGTGACACCGATCATGAATTCCTCGCCCGTCGTTCCAAAAATAAAGCCAAATACCAAATCGATTGGAATATTTTTGGTTTAGATATGGATGTATCATATCAATATTATGGTAAACGCTATAATAACAATACGAATGAATACGCTAATGAGCAAAGACGATTATCTAGTTATAGTACAGTCGATTTTTCAGCAGCTTATCCGGTTACTGACCATTTGACGGTGCGCGGAAAAATAGCGAATTTGTTCGATAAAGAGTACGAAACAACGTACAACTATGAAAGTGCAGGACGGGAGTTTTATCTCACTGCCAGTTATGTATTTTAACAAATGATATAAACATAAGGGGTTCTACTATGCCAACTGCACTGGTTTTTGATTCAGGCGTAGGTGGACTCTCTGTGTATCAGGAAATCCGGCAACTATTGCCGGATTTGTCTGTTATCTATGCTTTCGATAATGCGGGGTTTCCTTACGGTGAAAAAAGCGAGCAGGTTATCGCCGAACGAGTGGTTAAACTGGTTAGGGAGATTTGTCGTCGGCATCATATTGATATTATTGTGATTGCCTGTAATACCGCGAGTCTGGTTTCTCTCCCTGCATTACGTGAAAATTTTGATATTCCGGTTGTCGGCGTAGTGCCTGCGATTAAGCCAGCGGCAGCACTGAGCCGTAATGGTATTGTTGGTTTACTGGCAACGAAAGTAACGGTTAGCCGTCCTTATACTCATGAATTGATTTCTAAATTTGCTCATGGCTGCCAAATTGAATTGATGGGTTCCAGCCGACTGGTTGAATTAGCTGAAGAAAAACTGCATGGAAATCCAGTAAAAGCCGAAGAACTAAAGCAGATTTTAGCGCCATGGCTAAATACGGATAAAGCACCGGATACTATCGTGCTGGGCTGTACTCATTTTCCATTACTGAAAGAGGAACTGGCAGCCGTATTGCCGGAAGAGACGCTATTGGTGGATTCTGGCGCGGCTGTTGCACGTCGCGTTGCCTCGTTATTAGCCGAATTAGCCAATGATAATTGTCAGAAACAGGATAAATCAGCAAATATTGCGATTTGTTCCAAAATCAATGATGAAACCGAAAAATTATTGCCTGTTTTGCGTCAATTTGGCTTTGAATCGCTATCAGAGCAGTCAATTTAAAGCATTTTTGCCTAAACAATCAGCAGTCAGTTGGATTTTCGCAATTAGCGCTTGCCAGATAACACAGAGTCCCTATAATTCGCCACCACTGACACGGGATAGCCGTTGTTGGTTGATGTTTTGAGTGCAAAAATCCACGATTTAACACTTGACTCTAAAACGGGAAAGCGTAGTATACGCAGCCCGTGCCGCAGTAGGTTATGCTTACTTCGGCATCGCTCTTTAACAATTTATCAGACAATCTGTGTGGGCACTCACAAGACAGTATCTCAGTTATCTGCATTTCGGTGCGATAACATCAAATAATACCAAGTCTTAAAGAGTGACCAGACAGTAATTCATTTGAATTATTGAAAGTAATCTTTGAGCATCAAACTTAAATT
>JAISKF010000034.1 GCA_031261005.1 Enterobacteriaceae bacterium
GGGATTAATGAGAGACATCGTGTCTCTCACCAGAGGCAGCCTGCGGCTGTTCAAATTCGTTCCTGACGAATTTGTCACTCACTTGCCGCCTCGATGCAACTTGAATTATTTTGGGTATAAATTGTGCATAATTTATTGAGTAATAGCAGAGAAAATGGATTTAATGCCAGACATCACCACGAATAGCCTGAAATGCAGACTAGCGCTGGTATATCAAAGACTTATTATTGCAAAGCGGACGAGTTGAACAACCGTGACGTCTTTTATTATCAGAATGGCATTGAAATTCTTCTCTGCGTAGGCGGGAAATTCTACTCTAAAGCGTAAAATCCGCATAATTCTACCTTAGCATTATGTGCTAAATGGTTAAGGCAACTTGATTTTTATAACAGGTAATCCATCAGTTCTGCGGAAATTTTAGTAACTTATCCGCTGTAGATCATTTTTAGATGTTTTGCAAATTTACCGAGATGTATCGCTCATTAGGTTATCGGGCAAAAGCTGCTATTTGCGCTGATTGCCGCTGGACTCACTGTCATTACCACGCTAGTCTGATTCTATGGTCAGCAGCAAAAATAACGGATTAACCATTGGCAATTTTGAATAAAGACAGAGCATTAACGCTCGAAGCGTTAAGAGTGATGGACGCGATTGAACGGCGTCGCAGCTTTGCTGCGGCAGCCGATGAGCTAGGTCGTGTTCCTTCTGCACTAAGTTATACCATGCAGAAGTTAGAAGAGGATTTGAACGTCGTGTTGTTTGACCGTTCCGGTCATCGCACTAAATTTACGCCTGTAGGTCGTTTATTGCTGGATCGCGGGCGTGTTCTGCTGGAAGCAGCGGATAAATTAGCGTCTGATGCCGAAGCGCTGTCGCGCGGTTGGGAAACCAATATTCATATTGTCACTGAGGCGTTAGTTCCGGCTTCGCGCCTGTTTCCTTTAGTTAATCGCCTGGCGGAAAAATCCGACACCCAAATCGCCATTACTACCGAAGTGCTGGCTGGTGCCTGGGAGCAATTAGAGCAGGGTAATGCGGATATTGTGATTGCGCCCTCTGAGTATATGCGTTACTCCTCTGAAATTAATTCTCAGGTTTTATATTCCCTGTGCAGTTTATATGTCGCTAGTGCTGATCACCCGATTCATCAGGAAGAGAATCCGTTAGATGAAGCCGTGCGTTTGAAGTATCGCGCCATTGCCATTGCGGATACCGCCAGAGATCGCCCGATTCTGTCAGTAAAAGTGCTGGAAAAACAACATCGTTTAACCGTAAGTTCGCTTGAAGATAAACATAAAGCGCTGTTGGCAGGATTAGGCATTGCCACGATGCCGTTTGACGTTATTGAGGACGATCTGAACGCGGGAAGATTAAAGATTATTGGTGATGATTCTGGTACTGAAGTTGAGATTGTTATGGCTTGGCGGCGTGATCAAATTGGTAAAGCGAAAGCATGGTTGCTGCGTGAGATCCCAAAATTGTTTACTGCATAACCGCTAAAGATCGAGGCGGCTCTTTTCCCTTAACGCAGGTTGATCTATGACTCGTCGCAGTGCCTTTATTCAAATGCACATTGCCGCTGTGCTATTCAGTTTGTCGGGGATTTTCGGCAAGCTGATTATCAGCGGTGTTGCTGTGCTGGTCTATGGGCGCTCGATGTTTGCTGTTCTGTTACTGACATTTTTGCTCGCTAAATCAGGGCGCTTGCCTTGGAGCGGAATGAGTATTCAGCGCATGGTGAACTTGCTGGCGATGGGCTTACTGCTGGTGGTGCATTGGGTTACTTTCTTCATTGGCATCAAAGTGGGCGGTGTTGCGGTGGCAACACTGGGTTTTGCCTGTTTTCCTGCTTTTGTTGCGCTGCTGGAAAGCGTGCTGTACCGCGAACCGCTGACCAAAACGGAATATACGCTGCTGATTTTGGTTTCTCTCGGCTTAGTGCTGGTTACACCCAGTTTCGATTTTGCTGATAACGCGACCGAAGGATTGATTTGGGGCGTGGTATCGGGATTCTCCTATGCGCTGTTAACCATTGGTAATCGCAATGTGGCAGCGAAAATGTCCGGCGTACAAGTGAACTGGTGGGAAAATCTTTCCGTGATGTTGTGCTTGCTGCCATTTGCTTTTACCGATATTCCCCAAGTTTCTTGGTTAGATTGGGTATGGATCGCCAGTCTTGGCTTGCTGTGTACCGGTCTCTCTTACAGCTTTTTTATCAACGGATTAAAAGTGATCAATGCCCGTACAGCGGCGTTGATCATTGCTCTCGAACCGGTGTATGCCATTTTGATGGCTTGGGCAATCTTTAACGAACAGCCTGGTTTGCGAATGTTGCTTGGCGGCGCGCTGATCATCTTCGCCGTTGCGTGGTCTACCAGACCGCGAGCCGAACATAAAAAGGTCGAGTCTAAAAAAGAACATGCCTAAATGCCCCTACGGGAAAACATAATCCTTTGAAATTTATGGTAATAAAGAATAATTCGTAGGGGCGACAACTGAACTGCACCCCAAAAGTTAGACATCCCCTTAAGAGGCTTTCTGGTACTGAGTTCGGTATTCCACTGGACTCAGTCCTTTTAGCGATGGCTTGATGCGTACATG
>JAISKF010000012.1 GCA_031261005.1 Enterobacteriaceae bacterium
TATACCCAAAATAATTCAAGTTGCATCGAGGCGGCAAGTGAGTGACAAATTCGTCAGGAACGAATTTGAACAGCCGCAGGCTGCCTCTGGTGAGAGACACGATGTCTCTCATTAATCCCGATGAGCTTAGTAAACTAAGTGATTCGGGTGAGCGAGCGCAGTCAACAAAGATGCAGCTTGAAGTATGACGGGGATATTAACAATGATGATAACCAAGATATATTTGATATGAAGAAACAATCTATTATTACCCTGCTGTTTATTGTCGTTGTCGTCGCTCTCGCCATTTTATTCCGTGCTCACAACCAGTACATTTTGTTGCAAGGTGAAGTCGATGCGCCGGAAGTTATCGTGACATCAAAAGCTAAAGGTCGTGTGATTGAGCGCTATGCTGAACGCGGTGATGATGTTATTGCCGGTCAGTTATTGATGAAATTAGACGCGCCTGAATTAGATGCTCAGGTAAAATCACTGGAAGCCGCTCGCGATCAGGCACAAGCCCGCTTGAATGAGTCCATGAATGGTACACGAGAAGAAACGATTCGTGATTTGAAAGCCGCATTAGCACAAGCGCAAGCCACCTACCAAAATGCTGAGAAAGATTATCGCCGTAACTTGAGTATGGCACCGGAAGGTTATGTTTCCGCCAGCATGTTAGATGCGTCATTAAAAGCCAGAAACACCGCGCTGCAACAAGTCAAAGCTGCTCAAGCTCAATTGGATCAAGGCGAACACGGCGATCGAGTCGAACAACGGCAAGCCTTTGTTGCCGCACTGGATCAAGCCGAACAAAACCTAAAACAAATCAGAGTACAGCAAGATGATTTACTGGTAAAAGCGCCCGTTGATGGTGAAGTGGGTACGATTCCGGCTGAACGCGGCGAGCTGCTAAATGCCTCCAGTCCATTGCTGACTATCAACCGTCTGCCAGAAGCCTATTTCGTCTACAACCTGCGCGAAGACATCATGGCGCATGTGCGTAAAGGCGACAAAATCATGCTGCAAGTTCCTGCACTAAATAATCAGCAGATTGAAGCTGAAGTGCGCTTTATTGCACCAATGGGCGATTTCGCTACCAAACGCGCAACGCGTGCGACCGGCGATTTTGATTTAAAAACTTTTGAAGTACGTCTCTATCCGCTGACACCGGTTAATGGGTTACGTCCGGGAATGAGCAGTTTATGGAAATGGGAAGATTAAAAGCAGGCTTGCGCTGCTTTAGTCGTTCATTCAACGTTGAAGCCAAAGCAGCAACGCATAGCATGGTAATACATTGGCTGATGTGGATTTTTCCGCTGATCTTGTTCACGGTCATTAGCGGCAGCTTTTCTTCAGGTACGATGCTTGAGATACCTGTTGCTGCGGTCGATCAAGATCATAGCTATTTATCCAGACTGCTTATTCGTGATTTGGACGCAACATCACATGCCAGAATCATCGTATATCAAGATATAGAACAAGCGAGGGTCGATCTGCGTGCTGCGAAAGTGTATTCGCTGCTGTACATTCCCCATAAGTTTGAAGCAGATGTATTAGCGGGTCGTCAACCAAGTCCGGTGATGTATTACAACGCATTATTTTACGCTGCGGGGCTTTATTCCAGCCAAGACTATCCAACGATGATCTCGGCACTAAATAGCTCGTACTCATCAATTATTGCTGCCTCAACCGGACGCTCATTACCGCCATTGGCTCAGGTTAATCTCTCTTATGAGAGTTTGTTTAATGCCAACGGTAACTTTATTTACTACCAACTGTTTGCTTCGACGATTCATATCCTGCAACTGTTTGTTGTGACTTGTACCATCTATACCCTTAGCCGCCGTAAAACACTGCTTGATGTCAAACCATTCAGTTTGTCACTGCTGGGAAAAATGGCACCGTATACCATTGGCTATACCATTCTATTGACGTTTGAACTGGCAGCGATGGTGCTGTTTTCCGGTGCTAACGTTAATGGTAATCCATTGTTTATGCTGCCGATCGGTTTCTGTTATGTAATGGCGGCGCAGAGTCTTGGTCTGATGCTGTTTACTTTTACCAGCAATATTATTGGTGCTTATTCGCTGATTGGTTTACTGGTTGGCGTGGCGATGACTTACTCCGGTTTAGTCGTTCCGGAACTGGCGATGCCATTAGTTGCACAGATTATTTCTAATATTGAACCGCTGACTCATGCCTTGTACGCCCTCTTCGACCTCTTTTTGCGCGATGTACCGGCTTCATCACTCGTGGCAACTTGCGGATTATTGCTGCTTTATCCATTAGCAACCGCCGTTCTGATTCGTAAACGTTTACCAAAACGTCTAGAGGGTGAGGATATTCGTCCATGATCCATTTACGTTTACCTGTGATTCATTTACCTACGATTCAATCACCTTTCCTGCAAGGTTATCTGCGCGGCTTTAAAATGATTATGTCGCGCATGTTAGGGCAGCCAAAATGGATGGTGCTGTTAATCTCCATTTGTCTGATGAGTCTGGTTTATTACAATCATTCTGTCTGGGATCTACCCGTCGCTGTCGTCGATCAGGATCACAGTGAAGCCAGCCGTATGGTTACGCGTAATTTCGATGCCAGCCCCAAAATTGGCGTTAAAACCTACGATAGCATTGAAATTGCTCAAGAGGACTTAGCCGCTCGCCGCCTGTTCGCCGTGATCGTACTGCCCAAAAATATGGAAAAGCATATTCTGCATGGTGAGACGGTGACAATTCCTGCTTACGGTGATGCGACGAGCCGAATATCTAACGGTCAGATAGAGCAGGACGTACTCGCGGCTTATCAAACGATGACCTACGCCTATAATCAGGAAATGCTGATGAACGTAGGTTTCACACCGACACAGATCGATCCGATCTTGTCGCCGATGAAAGCCTTACGTACTGATCTGTTTAATCCCGGCATCAGTTTCGCCGCGATCACGTTCCCTGGACTCGTCGTTATGCTGTTACAGCATTCCCTGCTGCTGGCTGGCACACGTACCAGTATCGTGCTGCATACTTTGCCGCAAGGGAAACCGCCGTTACCGGTCTATCTTGGTTGCTTATCAGCACTGATTCCTATCTGGCTATTTCTGGCAATAGTGCTATTTGTCGCCTGGCCGATGATATTGGGTTACCGGCAGACTGCGCCAATCCCTGAAATACTCATGCTCGCTTTTCCATTCATCTTAGCTGTACTTGGCTTCGCTAAATTGATCACCGAATGTCTGCGTAATATCGAACTGATGTACCTCACCATGTCGATGATAACCACGCCTGTATTCTATATTTCCGGCACGATTTGGCCATTACAGGCAATGCCGAAATGGGTCTTTTTTATCTCAAACATGCTGCCATCAACTTGGGCGACCAAAGCCATTGCCAGCGTAGACCAAATGGGGCAATCCATCTCCGAAGTGGGTTTTGATGTCGTGATGATGTTAGTGTTGGGCGCTTTCTACGCCACGCTAGGCTGGTTTATTGGCGCATTACGCGATGGACACGTCCGTAAATTTATCGTGTCGAGAAAACGTTTGTTTTACCGGAAGATTAAATAGAGATTGATAATAGGGTTTGATAATAAAGAATAGTTCGTGGGGGCGGTTGTTAACCGCCCCACGAAAAATATAATTATTTGAAATTTATCATAAAAATATAAATTCTTATCCGTCGTTACCTGACGCTCCTCAACTGAACTACCGCCGGATCATTTTCTTCTATTGGCACTACTACGCTATGTTCCGAATCTTTACCAAAATAAGGCTCTGCTGCCATGAGCATATAAGGGAACAGATAGCGTAAATCACTATTATCGCTATTATTGGCAATCCGCACGTCCCACAAGGTTTTCACCGTTTGATCTTTGGCATACTGCGCCGCATCAATCGCCTGTAGATGAATCAGTTTTTTATAATTAACCGATTGATAAGCCACGGGCTGATAGATTGAATAACCAAACATGGCATGATAAGGATAGTAACCGAAACCGATGCTATAAGACGGATCACCCCACGGATAAACCGGCGTATTCAACACTTCCGTCTGAATTTGCGGAGTACCAATACTATAACTGAGCGCAACAAGCACCTGAGCATCATTACGGTTTTGTACCTGCACATATCCTTGCTGATTGAGTACAGTAATGACTTGCCGCGCATACTCCGCAAACTGTAAATCGCCGTCTACAGACTGATATTTCTCGGAAACAACCACAAACTTATTCAATTGTGTCGGGGCATCTTTCGCCGCAATCGCACTAACTTCAACATATTCCTTATGAGCACAACCAGAAAGCACACCAACAACAAACAAAGTAAGAATAATTCGCCAACGCATAGCCACACTCCTGAGCAGTTAGATTTTTGGGGTTATCCTGAGATTGATTCTATCGTTAATTTGGCAACAAAGATGGGGGATTGTTCGATAAAATCAACGATGCCTTAGAGCTGCACCCAATCTCTATCAGATTAAATAAATCATTAATTGAAGATTTAAAGATGATCGCTGATCTAAATGGGCTTGGCTATCAACCGCTTATTCGGCAAGTATTAACTCGCTTTACTGACTGCGAGAAGAAAAAAATCTTGCAAGAATTCCATGACCAAAAAGTGAAACGCCAAAAGAAAGTTGCGTAGATAATAGTTTGATAAAAAACAAAGGCTAATCTCTCTCGCCATATTTCTTATCTTGAGAATACAGCGAAATCGTATTATCCATTTGTTTTCAAAGATATTTTATTTCCAAAAAAGTTGGATTTTCAAAAAAATTGGGGTTTCAAAAAAAGTTGGAGTCAGCCGTTAAGCCGGGTTCTGTCGTGGACAGTCATTCATCTAGGCCAGCAATCGCTCACTGGCTCAAGCAGCCTACCCAGGTTCAGTACGGGCAGTACCTAATGAACCTCTATTTGGCCTTGCTCCGGGTGGAGTTTACCGTGCCGCGGACTGTTGCCAGCCGCGCGGTGCGCTCTTACCGCACCCTTTCACCCTTACCTGATCTCGCTTGCGCGAGCCATCGGCGGTTTGCTCTCTGTTGCACTTGTCGTGGGCTTGCGCCCCCCAGGCGTTACCTGGCACCCTGCCCTATGGAGCCCGGACTTTCCTCCCCTCCACCCGTCTCCCCGAAAGGACTACGGTGAAGCGGCGACTGTCTGGCTGACTCCGGCGCGGAGTATACATGCGACCGGCGTTAGATACCAGCTTGTTGCTGATCCAATGCGTATTTATACAACGCATTTTTCTTCACGCCATGAATCTCCGCCGCCAGCGCTGCTGCTTTTTTCAGCGGCAGTTCTTTTTGTAACAGCGCTAATGTCCGCAAGGATTCAGGGGAAAGTTCAGCATCGGCATCGGCTTTCAGCCCCTCGACGATCAACACCATTTCCCCTTTGCGGCGCATTTCGTCTTCTTTTACCCATGCCAACAATTCACCGACTGGCGCACCGTAGATGTTTTCCCACGTTTTGGTCAGCTCGCGCGCCAGCACCACATAACGTTCTTCGCCCCAGACATTCACCATATCTTGCAGGCTATCTAATAAACGATGGGTAGATTCATAAAAGATCAGCGTTCTTGGCTCGTTTTCTAGCGCACGTAAGGTATCGCAGCGAGATTTTGTTTTAGCGGGAAGAAACCCTTCGTAGCAAAAACGGTCAGAGGGTAATCCGGCAGCAGACAGCGCGGTGATCGCCGCACAAGCGCCTGGCAGCGGGATTACGCGAATACCAGCCTCACGGCAGCGGCGCACTAAATGATAGCCCGGATCATTAATTAATGGCGTTCCTGCGTCGGAAACAAGCGCTATACTGTGTCCATCTTTCAGTTTTGCGATTAAACTATCCGCCTTTGCCTGTTCATTGTGATCGTGTAAGGCAAAAAGTTGAGCATTAATAGCAAAATGCTGTAACAACAAACCGGTGTGCCGCGTGTCTTCTGCTGCGATTAAATCGACGCTGCTTAATACATCTAAGGCTCGCTGAGTAATATCGG
This sequence comes from Enterobacteriaceae bacterium, assembly GCA_031261005.1. GTDB lineage: Bacteria > Pseudomonadota > Gammaproteobacteria > Enterobacterales > Enterobacteriaceae > JAISKF01. Next base: position 5,969 of record JAISKF010000012.1, read on the forward strand.
CAAGGTTACCGATCGGCGTGGGAACCACGTAAAGAGTGGCTGACAAAATAGCAACTTGATTGTGTTGGCTCATGATTTGATCCGAGTGACCGCTTTAACTTTAACGATCTAAAATTAGAATAAATTGGATACCGTATGCGTTTAACCACATACCTTCATACTAAGGCGCGTCAGGCTTTGCCTGTAATACTGGCGACGCTGTTTTTGCTGGGATGCCAAATTTCAACCTCCCCGACAGATAGTATTCAGGGTAACCTTACCCAAAACTCAGCTTACTACCTACAAGAAGCCGCAAAAAGCAGCGGGAAGAACCAGATAGACTGGCAACTATTGGCTGTGCGGGCGTTAATTAATGAAAACAATACCAAGCAAGCAAGCAGTATACTGCTAAAGCTGCCAACCAATCTGCCAGTAAACCAGAAACAGGAAAAATATCTGTTACGCGGTGAGTTAGCTGCGAAACAACAGGATAGCAAAGCAATGCTGCGCTGGCTAAAAAATATTAACCTTACCGTTCTGTCTGACCAGCAAAAAGCCCGCTATTTTCAGGTAGAAGTGCAGGCAAATCAAAACCGTGATCCGCTCGCTCAATTACGCGCTTATATTAATCTTACGCCGCTCGTCTCTGCGGACGAGCGCCAAAGCGTGATTGATAAAACATGGGCGTTGTTAACCACATTTACCTCGCAAGTGCAAAATTCACTGGTGATTGATGCCAATGAAGCTACGCTGCGCGGCTGGTTAGAGCTGTTACAAGCTTACCAAAATAATCAAGCGGATAAATCCATGCTGCAAGCCGCAGTGACAGACTGGCGTACACGTTATATCGATCACCCTGCTGCGCAAATGCTGCCAAGTCAGTTAGCGGGAACGCGCTCAACCGTACAAAGTACATCAATAACAGCGAATATCGCGCTGTTGCTGCCGTTAACAGGTACAGGCTATCAATTTGGTCCAACGATTCAAAACGGTTTCAATGCGGCAAAAAACCTGAACGCAAAAGGCGCAGAAGCACAAGTCAAAGTGTATGACACCGGCAGCAAACCGCTGGCAGAACTGCTGGCGCAAGCCGAACAAGAGGGCGCATCAATTATTGTCGGACCTTTGCTGAAAAGTGAAGTCGAACAACTACCGCAATCCGCAACATCACTAAATATTCTGGCACTAAATCAGCCAGAAAAAATCATTGATAAATCAAATATCTGTTACTTCGCGTTATCGCCGGAAGATGAAGCCATTGATGCAGCGAAACATATTTTTTCCCAAGCGAAAAAATCGCCGCTAATTATAGTACCGCGCGGTAACTTTGGTGATCGCGTAGCAAAAGCCTTTGCGGAGCAATGGAATCAACTCGGCGGCAATCCTGCCCGCATTCAATACTTCGGGCAATTAAGCGACCTGAAAGAAGCCATCAGTCACGGTAATGGTATGGCTGCGAACGGCAAACCAATTGATACCGCGAGCTTAGTGGGCGTCACGACAAATCCAGAAAGCGCGAGCAATTCGTCGGCTAACTTATCTGCTAACAACACACCGGCTGACAGCGGCGCGATCGACGCGATCTACATTGTGGCAACGCAACCAGAACTGGCGCTGATTAAACCGATGTTAGATATTTCCGGCGCATCAAAAACCGCTGCACTTTATGCCAGCTCACGCAGTTATCAGGCGGGAACAGGTCCTGACTTCCGTTTTGAAATGAACGGACTGCAATTCAGCGAAATTCCGATGTTAGTCGGGCTTTCTCCTGCAATTTCCGCCAGCGGCAGTCAATACAGCAACGACTATTCACAACTTCGTTTATTTGGTATGGGTGCAGATGCTTGGGAACTTGCGATTCACTTCGCAGAAATTCGCCAGCAATCAGGTTTCCAACTGACCGGAGCTACAGGCATACTCAGTGCAGATAATAACTGCGTGATTCATAGACAATTGCCGTGGATACAATATCATCAAGGTCAAATCGTACCGGTTCAGCCAGCACGATAAAAGTAAGCAGCTACACTGTCGGCGCGCGCTATGAAGCAATAGCGCGCCGCTATCTTGAGCGCGCAGGGCTGCATTTTATCAGCGCCAATGTTAAATATCGCGGCGGCGAGCTTGATCTCATTATGCAAGACGGCGATACGTGGGTATTTGTTGAAGTGCGTTATCGCCGTAATGCTCATTTTGGGAATGCTGCCGACTCCATCACTTGGCGTAAACGGCAAAATTTAGTCTATGCAGCCAGCCGTTGGTTAAATCAGCAGCAATTATGCCCGGAAACGACAAACTGCCGCTTCGATGTTTTAGCCATCACCGGTAATCAGTTACAATGGCTGCCGAATGCGTTTAACGCCGATGGCAGCTCGTAGTTTCTATATCGAACATAGTCTCTATACCAATCCATAAAAAACGAAGACAAAAGCAGAACTAATTATGTTGGAAAAAATTAAAGGCTGTTTTACCGAAAGTATTCAAACACAAATAGCAGCGGCAGAAGCCCTACCGGACGCCATCTCCCGCGCTGCAATGGCAATCGTTCAATCGTTGCTGAAAGGCAATAAAGTGCTGACTTGCGGCAACGGCGCATCAGCCGCCAATGCTCAGAATTTTGCCGCTAACTTAATTAATCGTTTTGAGACAGAACGCCCAAGTCTGCCTGCAATTGCTCTTAGCGCTGACACGATCACCCTGACGGCGATCAATAATGATGGTATAAGAGATGAAGGATATGCCAAGCAAGTCCGCGCGCTGGGTCAGACCGATGATATTTTGTTGGCGATTTCCAGCCGCGGTAACAGCCGCGATATTATCAAAGCTGTTGAAGCGGCAGTTACTCGTGATATGACTATTATTGCCCTAACCGGCTCAGACGGAGGAGAACTTGCCGGTTTACTAGGTTTACAGGACGTTGAGATCCGTATTCCCTCTCATCGCGGAGCAAGAATACAAGAAATGCACATGCTGATCGTCAACTGCCTTTGCGATCTTATTGATGACACATTATTCCCTCACCAGGATGACTGAAGGAGCTTGTTGAATGAAAACCCGTAATCCCATTGCACTTGCAATGCTATTAAGTGCCACTGTTGTTTTAAGTTCCACCCTAAGCGGCTGCGTTGCCGTTGTTGCTGGCGGCGCTGCGGTAGCAACCAAAACCGCAACCGATCCGCGAACAGTAGGAACACAAGTGGACGACGTTACATTAGAAGCGCGTGTTAACAGTGCTCTGGCAAAAGACCAAGAGCTGAAAAAGGAAGCGAGAATCGTGACGACGGCTTATCACGGTGTTGTGCTGCTAACCGGTCAATCGCCAAGTTCTTCATTGGCTGACAGAGCGAAAAATATCGCCATTGGCGTCGATGGTACAGAAGTGGTGCATAACGCGATACGTCAGGGCAAACCGGTAGATATTGGAACTTCATCCAGCGATAGCTGGATCACGACCAAAATCCGCTCCCAACTGCTCACCAGTGATAAAGTTAAATCCAGCAATGTTAAAGTCATCACCGAAGACGGCGAAGTCTACCTGCTCGGTTTAGTCACTGAAGAACAAGGCAAAGCCGCAGCCAAAGTTGCCAGCGAAGTTAGCGGCGTAAAACGCGTAATTACCGTATTTCAGTATGTGAAATGATTTACTGATTGATTATCCATCGGTTTTCGTAAGGGCGGCAGATTGCCGCCCGTAAACCCACCGCACCATTTATTATTTATTCTCGCGATTTCTTTTATCCAAACCTCAGGACAGATATTTAGCAATTTCATTAAAATGGCTAAATGAATTTTCCATGTGCTTTATTTCATCACCGCGTAATCCGTGATTTTTAGCCACTTTCTGCCAATGCTCTAAAGATATTAAAATGTCTCTTAGCACCACGTCAGTTTCGACTTTACTCAGTCCAAAATAAGGAGACAGCTCGATACATACCGCTAAAGAGGGCTGAAAACGATCACCATCAAATGACAAATTATGACTCCGACGATTAAACAGTTCATTTGTCGGATTGATATCATACGCGGGAGATAAGCCCCACCCCGCTTTTTGTCTCAAAAAACCATGATTACGCAGATGATCATCAATATTTCCGCTCATAGCGTTAAACGTCATTCTTTTAAACAGCTCACGCCGATCAATATTCGGCTGCGGCGAAAATGTATTAATTGCATCAGATAACTCAATATAGCTGGCACCATCTTTATTGGATTCATTACGACCAAGTAAAGTCATTGCTGAGGCAAAAGGGATTCGACCGCCGTCAGTTGTGCGATCAAATCGCTCAACAAGTAATATGGGTTTATCGCCAGTAGCATTGATTAACAAATAGTTAGCAGTATTAATACCTGCATACCTTGCTAAATCAAGCATCGTTGCTTCCCATAACGATACTCGTTCGGTATCGAGATTTGATTGAAACTTCGCGATATATAATTTTCCATTATGTACGATTGAAGCCTTAGGGTGAGCGCCGCCAAGAGATGAACCCGGTTCAGCTAAAATGGCAAGATCAACCGGCGTTTCCTGCCCGTTCTCCAAACGATGAATCGCCTCTTCTAACTCACGCAGATTGACTAGTTTCGGAACATCAGTGTTGTTGGCTAAATGAAGCTCTGGTTCATCGGCAAAACTCAGCCGTAATGCTCCCATACGCATTTTGTCACTAACACCAAGCATATAATCACTAGGTTGTAGATGGGTATTCGCCACACGGCTTTGAACTAATTTGCCCCAACGATCAGGAGATATATCTTGAAATGCACCCCATAGCTCGTTACTGGATTGGGGATAACGGGCGCTCAGTTCAAGCAATGGATCAATGGTAAAAGAGGGATTACGACTCACCCAATCTTTGTCATAAGTAAACTGATAACGTTCTGCTCCGCGAGCCTGAAAAACCTCAAGTTCCCCGACTTTTTGCGTCTGATGTAACCACTCCAGTTCCACTATCAGCTTTTTCATTATCTGATCCTCTGAGGCAGTCTGGCATCAATCATATCTTGACCGAGAATATCGACGGATCTATCGATAATATTTTCCAGCACATCAAGTTTTCCTAATACATTAAGCGCCAACGCATAGCTGCCCATTGATACACTTGGATCTCCCTTTTCTAATCGGGCATAAGTGGCACGAGTGACCCCCAATCGTTCAGCCATAATTTCTGTTTTTATCTGCCTGCGCTTACGTGCATCACGAATATCCGCACCTAATTTCATCAATGCGCGTTCAACTCTAAATGACTTTAACTTAGTCATAATGATTCCTTAAAAACCGATTTCTTAAAAATCATAGGTTATGACAGATATTATAGCCTGACCGAATCATTAATGTATCATATATAATACATTAATAGGCTTAACGCATATTTTATTAATCATTAAAGATATTTTTAAGCACGCATTATCAATCCAACAACTCCACCGTCAATTGTGTTTCGGTGGTTTGATGTGAGGAAATGCGGGCGGCGCTTTCGGGCATGACGGGTTCGATGTCGAGACGGGCGGTGAATGTTTTACCTTTGGCGAGCTGTCCGTTTTGCGTTGGGGCAAAGCCTTTATTGGGTTGCAGCAGTAAGATGGATTCCGCGCCGCCAGTCAGGACACCATCAGGCATCGTTGCAGTAATCTGGATCGCTTTGCCGTCCAGTTGCGGATCGGTCAGACGGATTTTTATATTCCCTTTCATGCCATGACGCAAATCGCCATTCGCTGCGCGTTCACCGCGCACCATTAGGCGCATCGTTTGTGTGTACGGGCAAATCACACTCAGCATTAAAGTACGTTTGCCCGTTGAGACTTCATTCTTGTTACCTGCTACATCTTGTAGCTGCCAGCGCGATTGCGTGCCGTAATCAATCACTGGCGAACTGGCTGAAATTTTGCAGCGGTTATCTACTGGCGGCGCTATTCCTTGCTGCACTATTTCCTGCGGCACACCGGCAGCATGAATTGATGACGGAATAGCGCCGCGTAAATTATCACGGGGAGCGGCGAACGCAGGCTGGCTGCACGCCACTAATAACAACACACTAAAAACGATTTTCATGATGCTCTCCTGTTAGCGGCAAACAGCGCTCGCCGTTTCATACATTCCGTTATTATCATTCGCTGCGGTTTCCGGTAATGAGAGCGCAAATGAACAGATCGTTTTGCCGGAAACTTGTACGTCCAGATTACCGTCAAGGTTGCCCGCGTCGGGAATAAATACTTTGCCGGTGTTACCCACCAGCGTGATGAAATTACCTGTGCTATTAAACACTCCAGCGCCGTGCGGTAGATCGCTGCCCGCGCTGTTTTTCACGTCTACCAGCACACGGCGCGTTCTCACGACTTCAAAGTTGACATAGTTCACCGAACCGCGCGCCGCTTCGGTTTCTTGCCATGCGTTATCAATGTCGATATTTTTCGCCAGACTGTTGGTATCTACCTGAATAGTGGAATGTTGATAGCCGCTGAGAGATGGCAGTACCGCATAGCCGCGGGAATCTGTCCATGTCGGACCGGCTGGCGTTTCGAGCCGCACGCCGCTTTCATTGCCGACTTTAGCGATACCGAACGTGTCGCCGACGCGATACGGCGACAACGTTACGCCATGATCATGTGCGACGATGGCACCGGTCGCGCGAGCTGTCCACGTTGTATAATCGTCGGAGTCGCGGCTAACGCTGCCGCTGAGTTGCGTAAACGGTGTGACCATATCCATACTGCCAGTGCCGGAAGTCCGTTCATTACGGAAATCGCGCTCACCAGAAATACTCCAACCGCGATCCTGACTGGTGCGATCGCTATAGCGCATACCCGCGCGGCTACCGTTGCGGCTGGTGTTATTGAGATAACTGCTCACGTTTTGATTGGTGCCAAACGGAATATTGATTGTCACATATAAGCGATCTTCCGCATCATAATACCGATTACCGCTGTTGTGTTCTAAGCTGGCACCTACGTAAGTCCGCCCGAACGATCGGCTCCAACCGCCGCGCATATAGGTGATGGTATCGCCGTCGAATGTCGTGGTTCTGCCGTAAGAAAGCGGAAAGTTGCCAAGCAACTCCTGCGACCAACTGATACCGCCGCCGTACTGATTATGCGTGTTGCTGCCGCGCTCGTGATCTTCATCATCTAACGCATCACTCAATTCACGGTAATCAATGGTTTGCTGGCTGGCATTCAGACTGAGACCTAAACGCTCGTTTATATTATGGCTGAGTGAGGCAATCACCAATCCGCCGGAATTGTTATGTTCGTTATCTTGTGCCACCGTACCTTGCAGAGTAAGCAACGTATCGTCAAAAATCTGGCTATCCAGTCCAAGCGCTGCCGCGCGGTAAGGTGAAGAGCCGAGAACTCCTGCATTAAGTACGGTATGCGGCGTTAGCGCCCAGCCATCAGCAATTGTACCGATCACTGGCGCTTCGTTGCTGCTTTGCTGCTCCATTTTGCCGACACCAAATGACAAACCGGGCGTTACTGCCGAGCCGTTCAGTAACAGCGCCGACGCCGGAACAATAAAACGGCGTTGCTCGCCGTTGCTGCCGGTAACGGTTACATCTAAATCTGAACGCACATTCAGTAAAGGAAAGCCCTGTAAACGGAATGGACCAGCCGGAATCGTGGTGCTGTAGACCAATACGCCGGACTGACGCACTTCTACGACTGACTGGCTATCGGCAATGCCCTCAACCAGCCCAGCACCGCCGCGATCTCCTGTCAGCGCTGCTTCGGGGAACATTTGTATACCCAGCACTTGCCCTGTACCGAACATGGAATTGGATAAATTAATCTGCCCTGCCTGAAAAACTTTTTTCGCTTCGGTGAATGTACGCTGCGCGTAAGCAGCCTGATGCTGCATGGTTGTTTCGCCGTTAAAGCTGGAATAAGTTTGACGGCTGCGGACGATCCAATCACTGAGATTAAAACCCGCTTCTGTGCCGACTTGCTCAAACCGCACACCTGACGATGAGCCGGACGAGTCCATATATTGCGTATCATAATTGAGCATTCCGGCAAATCCGCCGTGATTCCAGTTACCGCTTTCCGTTCCTGACGCAGAGACCACTTGCGGCGGTACAACGAGATCAATTCGTCCCTCTCCCGGATCGAGATTCAACTCCGTTTGCTGCCATGCCGTTCTTAAATCGAAACAAGCAGCATCTTCACTAAAACCAGGCGGAGAGATCAATCCGGCTTTTTTCTGGAATTTCGCATCGGCACACAGATTGCCGTTCTCATCAAAATTAGCGTTGATTTTTCCGCGTCCGCTGCCATTAACCGTTAACGTAACACTGGATTCCCCCGCCATAAAACGCGGTGCTTGTCGAAAATGTTCACCGATTTTAGGATCAACACCGCGAGATTTCATGACTTCGGTATCAAACAAGATGTCATCTGCTTGCGTTTTTTCCACGCCCATTAACGCAGCCAGCAGCGTAAAAGAGATAACAGAACGTTGTTGCCATCTGCGGCGTTTGCGAGTGATGTTATTATTTTTATATTGCACCGTTAGTCCTTGCTGTTTTTATTAATTCATCTGAACTTCGGATAAAAATTATATTATTACTATAAATTTCAAATAATTATGCTATTTCCGTAGGAGCGGCAATCTGCCGATCGAATTAACAACACTGTGGGTTGGCGGGCGTCAGGTTGACGCCCCTACGGTTTTGCTATTCATGTTTATAACTCAATAATTTTATTGTCTTTCGTAGGGGCGGCAATCTGCCGCCCGTGAACCCGATTCGCTGTTAATGCGTGAGCGAACTTTCCCAATTTAATAACTCAACGGCGCGTCATAGCTTTTCACGCTGTAGCCCCATGTTGTCGCGGGCGAAATATGTACCTGCTGCGCTGCTCCCGCTTTTTTGTTGCCATCCGGCGTGATGGTGAATGTTTGTTCTGGTAACACGTAAGTGTTTGGCAGCGTCCAGTTGGTTTTATCCGGTAAGGTCTGCACGCCCTGACTCAGGCGTACAACATACGGTGATGGGTTGCTCACGGTGAGACTGTTGCCCTCTTGTTTCCAGACTAAGCGCGTCCACGGCTCGCGCTCTTTTTCTAATCCGGCAGGACGAATAATGACCGGCAAGTTTTGGCTTACCGTCATGCGGACTTCGCTTTTATTTTTTTGCTGCGGCGGAACGCCCTCAAATACCACACGTTTCAAGCGTTCGGTTTTCAGCGGTTCTTGTGTGGTCATAATAAAACGTACACGCTGGTTTTTACCTGGTTCGACGCGCGCCGCTGGCGGCGTTACGGTAAGCAGTGATTCGTTATCGTCTTTGGTGTTTTGTAATGTGGTGAGCAAAAGCATCGGACTGGCATCAGTATTTTTGATATTGATTGCGCCCTCACCTTCGCCTTGTTCCACAATAATCACCGATGTTTCCGGCACCATGCCGGTTGCGTTGGCGTTATTTGAAGTCACTACGCCAGAAGTAACCAAGCCAGAAGTGACGAATAAAGCAAGTGTGCCAATTTTAAATAAAGAAACAGGTTTCATCTGATTTTCTCTTTAATTACCGTTAATTACCGTATTACGGCAGAATGCCGCCCCGACAAATTAAGATCCCGAATACCTCTGGGAATCTGTCACAAATAAATCAATTCAATGGTTGCCACGCCATCTAAAACAATGGGGTGAGTTAAATTCAGGTTGGAGATTTTGTTTAAATAGGCTTGCACCGCTAATTTCGCGTTAAAGGTGATAAACGCTGTCGGAACAGTGCTGCCGATTTGCGCCCACGTCATTTGCAGCGGCGCTTCACCGTTGCCCATCATGTTGCCGGACGAGGGCTGCCAGTTAGTGCCGTTGTCATTGGATTGCACGCTGTCCACTGCGGTACTGTCGGCATAGGTGCTGTTCGGGACGATTCGTATACCGTAGCCGCCGATTTTGGCATCGCCATCTAACCCTAAACCAACGCCGACATAAGTCTGGTTTGCCGCACCAAACACCGGTGCAGGGATCAGTGCCGTACCGAGTGAGTTTTCCGTTACGCCAGCCATCGTATTCGGGCGACCGTTAATCGTTCGCACCGCAACTTTAGCGGGAGCATCGCAAATGATGGTGAAATCAAGTTGTTTTTCCGGCAGAACACGATAGCTATCAGCGCTAAGTTGGCTGGGTTTAATCATGCCGTAGTCGATAGTGCCGCCGTTGGATAACGTCGGTGTACAAGCAGCAGGTGTTAACCGGCTGATAATACTAATGTCTACACTCACGGCGAGTGCAGGTAATGTGACACTGAGCATTAGTGCTAATAATAATGCCAATGGTGCTAATAATGCCGGTATGCGCGGTATTTTCTGCATAAATTGTCTGGTTATTGTTGTGGTTGCGTTTGTGCTTGTTTTTGTACATATAGCTGTCATGGCGCAGTTCCGGTTAGTTGCTGTTATGTCTGCGCTGTTTAACGGGCAGCGAACTGCCGCCCGTTAATTGCCGTAGCATCAAGCGATTACAGGTAAACCAGTTCAATGGTTGATAAACCGTCCAGTACAATTGGGTGGGTTAAATCAAGTTCAGAGATATAGTTGATATAGGCTTGTACGCCTAAAGTACCGGTCATGGTGGTAAAGGCTTTTGGTACGGTGGTACCGGTATCAGCCCAAGTGATTACGCGCGGATGAACACCAGTATTAAAGAGAGTACCGCTTGTCGCTACTGTCCAGCTACTAGTGCTACTATAGAAATTATTACTGAAAAGCTGCGTAGCAGCAACATCATCAACCAACACGCTATTTGGTTTGATACGCATGCCATATCCACCAATTTTAGTCGTGCCATCAACATCGAAACCAAGACCAACACCATATATACTAGTATACCCAAAGAGTACGACACCGCTCGGTAATTGCTCTACACCTATTCCCGACCCTAATCCAGCAATACCGCCAGCAATACTTCCCGGACGGCTGGAACGAGTTTGAATAGCGACTTTCGCTGGCGCATCACAGACAATGCTAAACGCTAAGGTTTTTTCCGCCAGAACCGTATAGTTCGTTGGGTTGAGGGTACTTGGCGCAATAGCGCCGTAGTCAATCACACCGCCGCCGGAGATCGCAGGCGTACATGCACTCGGCGTAATCGTACCGGTAACTATTACATCAACACTTTCAGCGAATGCCGCCGATGAAGACGCCGCCAGAACCGCTAAAGCACAAACTGTTGTTTTCATTTTGTTCATCATTATGTATTCCTCTAACCCTTTGTTTTATCACTATGATTATTTTTATATTCCGCTGAAATATCAGCGGAGATACACGTTACAAATAAACTAATTCGAGGGTGGTATAGCCGTCCAGAACGATTGGACTGACCACATTTAGCTCGGTGGTATTGTTCAAGTAGGCATGGGCGCTTAACTTACCGGAAAGGGTAGTAAACGCGATGGGTGTCGTCGTCCCTGTTGCTGCCCATGTAATTTCACGTATATCCGTATGGTGATAAACCGAACCCACATTAGTGGTTTGCCAGGTTACGCCGTTGTCATGGGAGTAAATCGTATCTACCGCTGCATCGTCAGCCAGCACGCTGTTTGGTTGAATACGCAGCCCATAACCGCCGATTTTCGCGCTGTCCGGTGCCAAGCCCAAACCAACGCCAGCTTCACCGGCACTGCTAAACACGGTTACCGGTGTTTGCGCTGCGCCGTGAGCAGCTTCAGTAACGCCTGCCATCGTTGCCGGACGCCCATTGGTGGCACGAATAGCAATCTTCGCTGGCGCATCACAAACAATGGTGAAATCGACATTCTTTTCAGTGAGAACCGTATGGGAAACGGCATTGAGGTGACTAGGGTGAATAGCCCCGTAATCGATAGTGCCGCCGCCTGCCAGATTAGGTACGCAAGCGTTCGGTAAGATAGTACCGATGACACTCACATCAACCCTTTCTGCCAGAACAGGTAGTGCAGCAATTGCCAGTGCCGCCACCGCTAATGCAGTTAATCCGGTATGCAAACACTTTTTTTGCATCTGATTTTTCATGATGCAGTCCTCTTTGGATAATTAAAAACATTACCAATCCATTTCAGTTAATCCGTTGTGCCATTTGTACTATTCGTTCTATTCGCAATAGCACGCAACACAATAGATAAACCAAAATTATTTCGATAATACCGTTTTATGACTTTCTTTAGAGTTCAGTTACCCCTCCCATTTAAACAGAGATTTAAAATGATATTTCAGGTAAAAACCCAAACTCAGTACAGATTAAAATAGAGAATAGACATTAATAACATTTCATCACCATTAATATAAAAAACATATTTATAACTAATGACAATAAATACAAATATCTACAAAAAATACCATAGTAACAAATTTGCCTTTTAGCAAATTAATCTTAGCAACACATAAAAAGGTATTTCATTATAATTTTATTGTTATGAAAATGTATTTTTATTGGCAGACTAATTATTTCACCTGTTATTAATTATTACATCGCCTACCATTTCACCGAATAAAATAGTAATGTTTTCATGCAAATAGATATATATAATACAATTTGTATTCTATTAAAATAATGACTTAGATTATTTCTATCTAATCTTATAACCATATAATTATTAACATTTTAAAAATACAATGTAATTTTATTAACACTGTTTTAATACTAATTTAATTTAAATTTTATAAAAAATTCAATCAATTTTATGCTATTCATCACAAAATTATTATTAATAACATTGCTCTCATATAACCATATTCGCAAATAATCAATAAAAACCACTTAATTATGTTCTTAAAAAATTAATAATTTATTTATAAATCAGAGTATAATCGCAGACATATAATAACGACTGGTTATTATTATTTTAATCGTTTATTAATTCTAATTTTTAGATATTTGAACTGAGGTTTAGATAAGGAAATAGGAAAAATACAGATTAAGAATAATTTGCCGCCCGTTGATTTCAGCGTGATTTGGCGGGCGGTTAACAACCGCCCCTACGCAAAAACCACATAATCACTTGAAATTTTTTGTAATAAAGAACAATTCGTAAGGGCGGCAATCGCCCAAATTAACAACGCGCTGGGTTCACGGGCGACAGGTTGTCGCCCCTACAGGGAATAACGTAATTCTTTGAAATTTATGGTAATAATAAACAATTCGTAAAACAACAATTTATCCATTCTACAATTCATTAACCTCTTTAATTCCCCCCAATTGATTCATCTGCCGCAATATCCAGTTCTGACGGCGCAGCACGTAAGCGGAGGGTTTGTTGGCTTTCATGCGTATTGGATTAGGTAACACCGCAGCTAATCGGGCTGCTTCGCTGGCGGTGAGTTTTTTCGCTGATTTACCAAAATAGCGTTGGGCGGCTTCTTCCACGCCGAAGGTCCCCTCACCAAATTCAGCAATATTCAGATAAACCGTTAAGATGCGCCGTTTGGTCCAAACCAGCTCGATGCCAGCCGTCAGCCCTGCTTCCAGCCCTTTTCGCAACCAACTGCGATCGCTCCATAAAAACAGATTTTTAGCCGTTTGCTGAGAAAGCGTTGAACCGCCGCGAATACGGTTTGGCTTGCGCTCATTGTGGCTGAATGCCGAAGAGATAGCGTTGAGGTCAAATCCCCAGTGATCAGGGAATTTCTGATCTTCCGCGGCGATCACCGCCAACGCCATATAAGGAGAGATGTCGTCCATCGAAACCCACGTTTGATGAGCGACATAAGAGAAATTACCGGAAAATAAGGCTTCAAGCTGCTTTTCTGCCATTACCGCAGAAAGCGGAACCGGCAGAAAAGCGAACAAGATAATCCCCAAGCACCAGAGTAATAAAACGGCTTGAATAAGCCGTTTACACCAGAAAAACACACGACCGGTGATGCGTGATAGAGAAAATTTTTTCATTTTCTGTAAATTTCAAACAATTATGGCATTTCCCAAGAGGCGGCGATCTGCCGCCCGTAAACCTACCGAATTGTTTATACGATAAGTTTCAGAACTCTATCCACCAGCTTTTCGATACCTTGAGCGGCTTCGCCGATGCTTTGCGCCAGCATATACGCAGGCGTAGTGACGATTTTTTGTTCTTCATCAACCACAATATCGTCAACCGGACAGGTAACATGCTCACCGCCCATTTCATCGACAATCTCAGCGGTATCAATATCATTGCCGATGGTTAAACGCACTGGCACGTTCAGCATTTTCGGGATCAACACCGGTGCGATACAGATAAAGCCCATCGGTTTACCAGCTTGGTGCATCGCTTGTACTAAATGAGTGAGATCCTGATTTACTTCACATGCTTTGCCGACAAAAGCAAAGTTGCTCAAGTTTTTTGCCGCCCCAAAACCACCCGGAACGATCAACGCATCAAATAGCGCAGCATCGGCTTGTGATAACGGCTGGATTTTACCTCTGGCAATACGCGCCGATTCTGTCAGCACGTTACGGCTTTCCGTTGTCGGCTGACCGGTGAAATGATTAACCACATGTGCTTGAGGCTGATCCGGCGCAAAGCAGGTGACTTCAGCGCCCGCACGGTCTAAGGCTAACAATGTCAGCACTGATTCGTGGATCTCTGCGCCGTCTAAAAAACCGCACCCACTTAATACTACTGCAACTCGTTTCATGGATAACTCCTTGCTGTGATTGGTTAACGGCAGCGACGAAAATTATCACCGCTGCCAAAACAACAAATTCCCCTCTGCGGAGAAAATTATTTTTTAGCTCTCTTCCTGCTGCTCAACCCAAGCGCGTAATACGGCGATGTCATCGCGCCATTCCAGCTTCATTTCATCGAACCACTCTTCTACGTTATCCCACCATGCTGGCAGTGTTGGAGTTTGGATTTGACGCGCCAGTTGTTGAATATGTTTTAAGCCGACAGAACCGGAAGCACCTTTGATTTTATGCGCTTCTTCGGTGATACCTTTCTCATCTTTGGCGATCATATTTGATTCCAATAAGGCGAGATAGCCCGGCATGACTTGTTCGTACATGGTCAAACCATCAAGGATAATTTGCGGACCGACCAGCTCCATGTACTGTTCTAACATGGTTAAATCGAGGATAGACTCATTGGATTTCTTAGAGTTCATTGCGCCTTGCTCCGGTTGATGAGGTAATGTTTTCGCTTGAGCACTGCCGATTTTGTTGATGATGATGGTTAACTCCGGCACCGACAGCGGCTTACTAAGTACATCGTCCATGCCTGCATTCAAATATTCTTGTTTATCTTTTAATACATTGGCGGTCAGAGCAACCAGCGGCGGGATCTCTTCGCGCGTATAGCTATTTCTGATCTGTTTCGCTATATCAAAGCCAGTCATATCAGGCAATTGAATATCCAGCAATAATAAATCATAAGCGTTTGGTTTGAACTTATTTAAGGCTTCCGTTCCGGTCATTGCGACGTCAACGCTATGCCCTAATTTCTCTAATACCGAACGGGCAACGATCACATTCAGTTCAATATCTTCGACCAATAATACCCGCAATTGTGTTGCAGGTAACACCTCTTTCTGTGACTGCTCTTTAGTCGCTATCGGCGCTTTGATCAGCAAGCTAAAGGTCGTACCTTTGCCGACTTCGCTCTTCACTAAAATATCGCCGCCCATAGCTTGTGCCAGACGCAGTGAAACCGCCAAACCAATTCCGGTGCCGGTCGCCGGTCGCCCGCCATGTTTGCTGGCAACTTGATAATACATGGCAAAGATCTTGTCGATCTCCTCTTGCGGAATACCAATTCCTGAGTCTTCGACATCAAAATAGAAGTTGTCTTCTCCCTCGCGGCGCACGCGAATAATAATGCCGCCCTGACGGGTAAACTTCACCGCGTTGCCAATCAAATTCCACAAAATCTGCCGCAGGCGCGTGCCGTCAGTCATAATAAATTCTGGCAGATCAGCGCTGTATTCCAGCGTAAAAGTAAGCCCTTTTGGCTCGACTAATAAGCCTGAGAGATTTTCCAAATCAGTCAGGAAATCAAATAGATCAACCGATGCCACTTCAAGCTGGATTTTACGGCGCTCGATTTTATCCAGCTCAATCACATCATTGAAGATATAACCCAATGTCGTGGCGCTGACATAGATCGTTCGCAGATATTTAAGTTGTTCAGGGTTTAATTCAGTATCCAGCAAAATGCGGCTGAGACCGACAATCCCGTTCAGCGGTGTGCGTAGCTCATGGCTGATAGTCGAAATGAATGTGGTTTTATCGCGACTGGCTTTTTCCAGAGCTTCCTGATAGCGCTTACGTTCGGTAATATCGCGCCCAAAACCCATCAAGCCATGACGTTTGCCGTCCAGCGCATAAAACGGCACTTTGCGGATCTCAAAGCAGGCTTTGCGCCCGTCGGGATAAACCAGCCATTGTTCGTAAGTCAAAGAGACATTGTGACGGAAAACTTTATCATCAGTTTCAATCACTTTCTCCGCAATATCGGGCGGATACAGATCGTAAGGCGTTAGCCCGATAAGCTGTTTCTCGCTGCGGCCGGTCAGTAGCTCCATCGCGCGATTACCGCCGAAAAACTTACTGCTTTCGTCGCGGTAATAAACCAGATCAGGCGAGGAGTCGAGGAAAGAACGCAGGAAGATCGATTGCTGTTCATATTCGATCTGCGCCTGTTTGCGCTGCCCAACTTCGATTTGTAACTCTTCTATGGCGCGTTCTCTGGCTTCTTCCGCTTTAATTCTTTCGCCAATTTCCTGATTCAGCAGTTGAATGTTGTCTTGCAGTTTATGATTCAGTTGCAGATCGCGATCGCGCATCTCTTTGAGTTTTTTTACCAAACTGGCTAAACGCTGGCGTGAGTCTTCAAGCTGTTCAACCACAATAGACAGGAAATACACCGCCCACGGCGTAACCAGCAGCCCGAAGAAAATCGAGCGAATAACATCAATACGAGCGATTTTGCCATTCAGCGCCACGGTCACTGAGATCTGCACCAGAAACGCCAGAATAATAATCAGCGAGGCTAACAGCAGGGAGAATCGCACCAGCCCTAGCTTGACCATCGCATCAACGTAATATTGGGCGAGCTTCCGCACTTGTTTCATGGTGACTCCTGAAAATGATTATTTTATTTTTTCGTAGGAGCGATGGTTAATGTTAACCGCCCATTAAACGACGTTGGAATCAACGGGCGGCTGATTGCCGCCCCTACGAATTATTTTTTATTATCGAGATTACCGTGAGAATAATACACAAAACGCTGCCCTAACGCCGAACCCTGATCGCCATGTGCAATCAAATAAGTTTCAATCTGGTTCATGGCGTCCCAGCGGCTTTCACACCAGAGCGGTGCCAGTAGCGTTGGCTGGCGCGCGGTGGCGGAAACACGGTGATAAATAATATCGATGGGTGTATGGCGAATCATTTCGCCCGCGCGCTGCGCGTACTCTTCCAACTCTAGCGCCGCAAGCCGCCCTGCTTGCCATGCTTTTGCCATCGTGCTGCCGGTAACAATATGCAGCGGGTGCAGCTTCAAGCCATCAACACCGCTTTCCAACACTTTTGCCATCGTTGCCAGATTGTCAGTCATGGTTTCTTGCGGCAAGCCGACAATCAGATGGGTACAGACTTTAATCCCGCGCGCCCGTGCTGCGATGGCGGTGGCTTGATAACAGGCAAAATCATGCCCGCGATTAATGCGTTTCAGGGTTTTATCATCAGCACTTTGCAGCCCCAATTCCAGCCACACTTCATAACCTTGCTGGCAATATTCGGCGAGCAGATTCAGCACAGTTTCCGATACGCAATCAGGGCGTGTGCCGACACAAATACCGACAATATCCGCCTGCGAAAGCGCCTGTTGATACATATCGCGTAATAAGCAAATTTCCGCATATGTGCTGGTATATGCCTGAAAATAGGCAAGATACCGTTTTGCACGATGCGCCATCACCGCCTGTTGCGTGAGTTGGTCGGTAATACTTTGATGCTGCATTGCTTCATCAGAAAACGAAGCGACATTACAAAACGTGCAGCCGCCGCGCCCGATCGTACCGTCACGGTTCGGGCAGCTAAATCCGCCATGCAGCGTCAGTTTGTGAATTTTCTCACCGTAGCGCCGCTGTAAATCAGTACCGAATGTATTGACGTGTTGAGTTAATTGCATGATTTATAATAATTAAAATAGATTAATATTTGTAAGGGCGGTTGTTAACCGCCCGTTAATTTCACAGTTGTTTGGCGGGCGGCAGATTGCCGCCCCTACGGAAAATTGCATAATCATTCTAAATTTATCGTAAAAATATAACTGCTTATCCAAAGTTCAGGTTAAATTAATATATTGATAATAAAGAATAATTTGTAGGGGCGGCAACCTGCTGCCCGTTGATTTCACCGTGGTTTGACGGGCGGTTAACAACCGCCCCTACGGAAAATTGCATAATCATTCGAAATTTATCGTAAAAATATAACTGCTTATCCGAAGTTCAGGTTAAATTAATATATTGATAATAAAGAATAATTTGTAGGGGCAGCAACCTGCCGCCCGTTAATTTCACCGTCGTTTAATGGGCGGTTAACAACCGCCCCTACGGAAAATTGCATAATCATTTGAAATTTATCGTAAAAATATAACTGCTTATCCGAAGTTCAGGATAAATTAATATACTGATAATAAAGAATAATTTGTAGGGGCGGCAACCTGCCGCCCGTTGATTTCACCGTGGTTTAATGGGCGGTTAACAACTGCCCCTACGGAAAAAATCACATAATTATTTGTATTGTTCGGATAATATACCGTTGCTGCTGCCTACTCAATCTGCCCTCAAGATCACTTTTACTGGCAAGGGTATAAATCAAAATGAATATCCAAATATTCTCATGATTTATTTTTATACTAAATTTCAACTAATCAATAACATTTCAACAACAAATAACGCAATTAAATGCTAAAAATAGTCATTATTTAGACATATAACACTAAATTAATCTGTTTATGTAGCTTATACACTCAATTATCCATACTTTTTATAGTGACTTAGCTCACATATTAATCGCATCTTAAAACCATAAGTTTAGCGTAAATAGTTGATTAATTTTAATAAATTCATATAGATATGATGAATCCTGCATGGTGCAGCAATAAGTGCTACAAATTTGACCTGAATTCTCTTTGTGTATTAAGTTGAGTGGTCGGTGATTTTTCGCGCTAACGGATAGCAGAAAGACCGGCGCGATATATAGATAATAAATTTCCTTTCTTAGACAACGAATAATAACCAGACAACGCGTGCGGTGTATGCAACGCACATTCACACATACGTACATAGCAAGTGCGCGCTTTCTGGCGCACGGCTGCCAGCTCTGGCGGGCAGACAGGTAACAAACATAAGCAAAATAATGACATCAGCAACAGCAAACGTCGGTATTGGAGAGCATGAGCATGTTATATGACGCATCGAAAGAACGTGACAACTGCGGTTTTGGTCTTATCGCCCATATAGAGGGTGAGCCAAGTCATAAAGTTGTACGAACCGCGATTCACGGTTTGTCACGAATGCAGCATCGCGGTGCAATATTATCAGATGGTAAAACCGGCGATGGCTGCGGTTTGTTATTACAAAAACCCGATCGTTTTTTCCGTCTTGTGGCAGAAGATCAAGGCTGGCGATTAGCCAAAAATTATGCTGTCGGTATGTTGTTCTTGAGTCAAGATGAAACCGAAGCGGCTGCCAGCCGTAAGATTGTTGAAGAAGAGCTGCAACGGGAAACCTTATCTATTATTGGCTGGCGCGTAGTGCCGACTAATCCGGATATGCTGGGTGAGATCGCCCTTTCCTCTTTGCCGCGCATTGAGCAAATTTTTGTCAATGCGCCTGCGGGCTGGCGTTCGCTGGATATGGAGCGCCGCCTGTTTATGGCACGCCGCCGTATTGAGAAACGCGTTCAGGACGAAACCTTTTACGTTTGCAGCCTGTCAAATGTGGTGAGTATCTACAAAGGGCTGTGTATGCCGGTCGATCTGCCGCGTTTTTATCTCGATTTGGCAGATTTACGTTTAGAGTCATCTATTTGTCTGTTCCACCAGCGTTTTTCAACCAATACCGTACCGCGCTGGCAATTGGCGCAGCCATTTCGATATTTAGCACACAACGGTGAAATCAATACCATTACCGGCAACCGTCAATGGGCGCGCGCCAGATCGTATAAATTCAACACGCCGCTGATCCCCGATTTACAAGACGCCGCGCCGTTCGTTAATGAAACCGGCTCTGATTCCAGTTCGCTGGATAATATGCTGGAACTGTTCCTTAGCGGCGGTATGGATCTGGTTCGTGCCATGCGTTTGCTAGTCCCTCCTGCGTGGCAGAACAATCCTGATATGGACGAGGAGCTGCGCGCGTTTTTCGATTTTAACTCTATGCACATGGAGCCGTGGGACGGTCCCGCCGGTATCGTGATGTCCGACGGGCGTTATGCGGCGTGTAATCTTGATCGCAACGGTCTGCGCCCTGCGCGTTATGTCATCACCAAAGATAAGCTGATCACTTGCGCTTCTGAAGTGGGGATCTGGGATTATCAGCCTGATGAAGTGGTGGAAAAAGGTCGTGTTGGTCCCGGTGAATTGATGGTGATCGACACCCGAAAAGGTACGATTTTGCGGACGCATGAAAGTGATAACGATTTAAAAAGCCGTCACCCTTATTTAAGCTGGATGAGTAAAAACGTTCGCCGTTTAACGCCGTTTGAAAAGATGCCGGACGATCAAATCGGCGATCGTGAATTTGATGATTTGCTGCTGGAAACCTACCAAAAGCAGTTTGCTTACAGCAATGAAGAGCTGGATCAGGTGATCCGCGTGTTGGGCGAAAACGGGCAAGAACCAACGGGTTCGATGGGTGATGATACGCCGTTTGCCGTGCTGTCCAGCAAGCCGCGCATTATTTATGACTACTTCCGCCAGCAGTTTGCCCAAGTAACCAATCCGCCGATCGATCCGCTGCGAGAGTCCCATGTCATATCGCTGGCAACTAACATTGGTCGGGAAATGAATGTGTTCTGTGAAGCAGAGGGACAAGCACATCGTCTGACTTTTGCGTCTCCGGTGCTGCTCTACTCGGATTTTGTCCAGCTCACCACAATGAAAGAAGAGTATTACCGCGCTGATACTGTTGATATAACTTACTCCCCTGAAAAAATGGATCTGCACGCGGCGGTTATCGCCATGTGTGATGAGGCGGAAGCGAAAGTGCGTCAAGGCACGGTGTTAGTGGTTTTATCTGACCGTAATATTGCGCCTGACCGTTTGCCGATCCCTGCGCCAATGGCAGTTGGCGCGCTGCAAACGCGTTTGGTTGAGTCTAATTTACGCTGTGATGCCAATATTATTGTCGAAACTGCCAGCGCTCGCGATCCTCATCATTTTGCAGTGTTATTGGGGTTTGGGGCGA
The DNA here is from genome assembly GCA_031261005.1 of Enterobacteriaceae bacterium. Taxonomy (GTDB): domain Bacteria; phylum Pseudomonadota; class Gammaproteobacteria; order Enterobacterales; family Enterobacteriaceae; genus JAISKF01. Next base: position 27,311 of record JAISKF010000012.1, read on the forward strand.
CGGCGATCTATCCATATTTAGCCTATGAAACACTGGCAAATATGGTGGAAAAACAAGTTATTGAAAAAGAGCTGCGCCCTGTGCTGCTCAATTACCGCAACGGGATTAATAAAGGGCTGTACAAGATTATGTCCAAAATGGGCATTTCAACTGTCGCCTCTTATCGTTGTTCGCAGCTTTTTGAAGCGGTTGGTCTGCATTCTGAGCTGGCTAATTTGTGCTTTAAGGGTGTTGCTAACCGGATTAATGGCGCGAGTTTCAGCGACTTCCAGCAAGATTTAATTAATCTTTCCCGCCGCGCATGGCTGAAACGTAAGTCATTAGATCAAGGTGGTTTATTGAAGTTTGTACACGGCGGCGAATATCATGCTTACAATCCTGCGGTGGTTTCCAGCCTGCAAGCGGCGGTGAAATCTGGTGATTATCAGGATTACCAACGCTATGCCGATCATGTCAATACGCGCCCTGTTACTACGCTGCGCGATCTGTTAGTGCTAAAACCGCAGGACGAATCTCCGGCAATTTCTGTCGATCAAGTAGAACCAGCCGAAGCGCTGTTTTCGCGTTTTGACAGCGCGGCAATGTCTATCGGCGCGCTGAGTCCTGACGCTCATGAATCGCTGGCAATTGCCATGAATACTATCGGCGGGAAGTCTAATTCTGGCGAGGGCGGCGAAGATCCGGCGCGTTTCGGTACGAATAAAGTATCCCGCATTAAGCAAGTAGCTTCCGGTCGTTTCGGGGTGACACCCGCGTATCTGGTGAATGCCGATGTGATTCAAATTAAAGTGGCTCAAGGCGCGAAACCCGGTGAGGGCGGTCAGTTGCCAGGCGATAAAATCACGCCGTATATCGCTAAACTACGCTATTCCGTGCCGGGCGTAACGCTGATTTCTCCGCCGCCGCATCACGATATTTATTCTATTGAGGATTTAGCCCAACTTATTTTCGACCTGAAACAGGTTAATCAGCAAGCGCTGATCTCTGTCAAACTGGTGTCTGAACCGGGTGTTGGCACTATCGCTACCGGCGTGGCGAAAGCCTATGCCGATCTGATCACCATTTCCGGTTATGACGGCGGCACTGGCGCAAGTCCGGTAACATCAGTGAAATATGCGGGTAGCCCGTGGGAATTAGGTCTGGCGGAAACTCAGCAAGCGTTAGTGACCAATGGCTTACGTCATAAGATCCGTTTACAAGTAGACGGCGGGTTGAAAACCGGTCTTGATATTATTAAAGCGGCGATTCTCGGCGCGGAAAGTTTCGGCTTCGGCACTGGTCCGATGGTGGCATTAGGCTGTAAATATCTGCGTATTTGCCATTTGAATAACTGTGCGACTGGTATTGCTACGCAGGACGAAAAACTGCGGAGCGAGCATTATCACGGTCTGCCGGAGCGTGTGATTAATTACTTTAATTTTATTGTGCAGGAAACTCGTCTGATTATGGCGCAGCTAGGCGTATCTCAATTAACGGATCTGATCGGGCGTACTGATCTGTTAACGGAATTAGCGGGTTTCTCCGCGAAACAGCAGAAATTAGATCTTTCTGCACTGCTGTACAGCGCCCAGCCGCACGCAGGCAAAGCGTTATATTGCACGGAGAACAATCCGCCGTTTGATAACGGTATGCTTAATCAGACGTTACTGGCACAAGCCAAGCCTTATGTTGATGCGAAGCAGAGCAAGTCGTTCTACTTTGATATTCGCAATACTGATCGCTCTGTCGGCGCGGCGCTGTCTGGTGCAATTGCGGCAAAACACGGCGATCAAGGACTGGCGGGTGATCCGATCAAAGTTCATTTTCACGGTACAGCGGGGCAAAGTTTCGGTGTCTGGAATGCAGGCGGTGTAGAGCTGACGTTAACCGGTGATGCCAATGATTATGTCGGAAAAGGTATGGCGGGCGGTTCAATTGTAATCCGTCCGCCTGTGGGTTCTGCTTTTAAAGGGCATGAAGCGTCGATCATCGGCAACACCTGTTTGTATGGTGCTACGGGCGGTAAGTTGTTTGCTGCCGGTCGTGCCGGTGAGCGTTTCGCGGTGCGTAATTCTGGCGCGATCACTGTGGTGGAGGGCATCGGCGATAATGGTTGTGAATATATGACTGGCGGTATCGTCTGTATTTTAGGTCGTACTGGTATCAACTTTGGTGCCGGTATGACCGGCGGTTTTGCTTATGTGCTGGACGAAGATAATGAGTTCCGCAAACGTGTTAACGCTGAGCTGGTGGAAGTGTTAGCGGTTGATGAGCTGGCGATTCATGAAGAGCATCTGCGCGGTCTGTTAACGGAACATATCCAGCATACCGGTTCAGCACGGGCAGAAGAGATTCTGGCAAACTGGTCGCAATGGGCGGCGAAGTTTGTTCTGGTAAAACCAAAATCCAGCGATATTAAAGCGTTGCTCGGTCATCGCAGCCGTTCCAGCGCTGAACTGCGGATTCAGGCACAATAAAAGGAAGATAAACCATGAAAAATGTCTATCAATTTATCGACCTACAGCGAGTCGATCCGCCGAAGAAAGCGTTGAATATCCGCAAAGCGCAGTTTGTTGAGATTTATGAGCCGTTTTTAGATACGCAGGCAAAAGCGCAGGCGGATCGCTGCCTCTCCTGCGGTAATCCTTATTGTGAGTGGAAATGCCCTGTGCATAACTACATTCCGAACTGGCTGAAACTGGCGAATGAGGGGCGCATTATGGAAGCGGCGAATCTGGCGCATCAGACTAACAGTTTGCCGGAAGTGTGCGGCAGAGTTTGCCCGCAAGATCGTCTGTGCGAGGGTTCTTGTACCCTGAACGAAGAGTTCGGCGCGGTAACTATCGGCAATATTGAGCGTTATATCACCGATAAAGCGCTGGCAATGGGCTGGAAACCTGATGTCTCGCAGGTGAAACCAACAGGTAAACGCGTGGCAATTGTTGGTGCGGGTCCTGCCGGTTTAGCCTGTGCCGATGTACTCACGCGCAACGGTGTGCAAGCGGTAGTTTTCGATCGCCACCCTGAGATTGGCGGTTTGCTAACGTTTGGTATTCCCGCATTCAAGCTGGATAAAGCGGTGATGGTGAAACGCCGTCAGCTCTTTAGCGATATGGGCATTGAGTTTCGGCTGAATATTGAAGTAGGTCGTGATATTGCCGTCAGTGACTTGCTGGCGGAATTTGACAGCGTGTTTCTTGCCGTCGGGACTTATCAGTCGATAAGCGGCGATTTACCGAATGAGCAGGCAGACGGCGTGCTTAACGCCCTGCCCTATCTGATCGCTAATGCTAAACATCTGATGGGCTATAGCGCTGATGAACAGCAGCCTTATATTCATCTTGAGGGTAAGCGTGTCGTTGTGCTGGGCGGCGGAGATACCGCGATGGATTGCGTGCGGACGGCGATTCGTCAAGGTGCAGCGCAAGTAACATGTGCTTATCGCCGTGATGAAGAAAATATGCCCGGTTCGCGCCGCGAAGTAAAAAATGCGCAGGAAGAAGGTGTGGATTTCCAATTTAATTTGCAGCCGATCAGTATTGAAGTCAATGCTGCCGGTCAGGTGAGCGGCGTAAAAGTGGTACGGACGCAATTAGGTGAAGCTGATGCCAAAGGTCGCCGTAATCCGCAAGTGATCGCTGGTTCTGAGCATACGTTAAACGCTGATGCCGTGATTATGGCGTTCGGTTTTAAACCACATGCCATGACGTGGCTGGCGGAGCAGCAAGTTACTTTCGATAAGCAAGGCAGGATCATAGCCCCTGAACAAGCGCTTATTCCGTATCAAACCAGTCATGCCAAAATTTTTGCTGGCGGTGATGCGGTGCGCGGTTCCGATTTAGTCGTCACGGCAATTGCTGAGGGACGGAAAGCGGCAGACGGGATTATGGTATTTCTTGGAGTTTAATATCTAATCTATTGATAATAAAGAATCATTTGTAGGGCGACAGGTTGCCGCCCTACGAAAAAATCACATAATGATTTTGAAATTGATAATAAAAATATAAATTTTTATCTGAAGTTCCGACTAATTACTTAACCACCCTTAACGCAGGACGACTGCGCGGCGGCTGCGGCGGTTCATCATCAGGATTATTGTCAGAAGCGTCAGTGTCATCACCATCGATCGCCACTAAATGGACAACGGTTTCTGGTTTATCAGAAACCGTATCATCACAAGGCTCGTCCCAGTCTGATTCCAGATATTCGTCTTCCGGCTCAAACATCGTGCCTGCGCCATTTTCTCGCGCATAGATTGCTAATACCGCTGCGACAGGAACTCGAACCTGACGAGGAATGCCGCCAAAACGCGCGTTGAAGCGAATTTCATCGTTGCCCAGTTCCAGATTTCCCACGGCATGAGGCGCAATATTTAAGATGATTTGCCCATCACGGGCAAACTCCATCGGAACGGAAATGCCCGGCAACGCAACATCAACAACTAAATGCGGCGTGAGTTTGTTATCCAGCAACCACTCGTAGAAAGCCCGTAACAGATAAGGGCGGCGCGCAGTCATCTGATTCGGTTCCATCGGTTTAGCCCCGCATTTGCAGGCGCATTTCGCGCTCTGCTTCGGTCAGGGAAGCGAGGAATGACTCGCGCTCAAATACGCGATTCATATACAGTTTGATCTCTTTTGAACCAGCACCGGTCAGTTCAATACCCAGTTGCGGTAAACGCCATAATAACGGTGCTAAATAGCAATCAACCAGACTGAATTCTTCGCTCATAAAGTAAGGCGCTTCGTTGAATACCGGTGCAATCGCCAGCAGCTCTTCGCGCAGTTGTTTACGGGCTGCGTCAGCATCTTGAGCGCTGCCGCTGTGAATCGCTTCCAGCAATGAATACCAGTCTTGTTCAATGCGGTGCATCATCAGGCGGCTGCTTCCGCGCGCGACCGGATAAACCGGCATTAATGGCGGGTGAGGGAAACGCTCATCTAAATATTCCATGATGATGTGCGACTTATACAGCGTCAATTCACGATCAACCAACGTTGGCACTGAACCATAAGGGTTAAGATCAACTAAATCCTGTGGCAGGTTACCCATGTCGACCTGCTCAATCTCGACACTCACGCCTTTCTCAGCCAGTACGATACGTACTTGATGACTAAAAATATCTATAGGGCCGGAAAATAGCGTCATGACCGAACGTTTATTGGCAGCGACAGCCATGAAAACCTCCAAGTTTTTCTAAAAAATGACCAATGATGGATAGCCGTCAAATGTAACGGTTGTCCTAATTTTTTGCTTTCAGTGATGGTTATCTGATGGGATAAAACATACAAAGCGTCGGCTAGTCTAGCAGATTTTTACTCGTGTTGCTCAGATGACTATGATGATTTATTCAACATTCTTTGCAAGTTATTGCCAACCGGCTAATAACCATACTAAAAATAAGGGATATTGTTTTCTCTAGGCATAAAAAAACCCAGTATAAAACTGGGCTTTTTAATATCAATCGTTCGCCGCCGCAGCGACAAAAAATTAACGTTTGGAGAACTGTGGACGACGGCGTGCTTTACGCAGACCGACTTTCTTACGTTCAACCTGACGAGCATCACGAGTAACGAAGCCAGCTTTACGCAGTTCGCCACGAAGTGATTCGTCATATTCCATCAGTGCACGGGTGATACCGTGACGGATAGCACCAGCCTGACCAGAAATACCACCACCAGAAACGGTGATGTACAGATCCAGTTTCTCAACCATCTCGACCAGCTCTAATGGCTGACGAACTACCATGCGGGCAGTTTCACGGCCAAAATACTGTTCCAGACTACGCTGGTTAATAACGATGTTACCGCTACCCGGCTTAATAAAGACGCGTGCGGAAGAGCTTTTGCGGCGACCAGTGCCGTAGTATTGATTCTCTGCCATTGCCTATAATCCCGATTAAATGTCCAGAACTTGCGGTTGTTGTGCCGCATGGTTGTGCTCGTTGCCAGCGTAAACTTTCAGTTTACGATACATAGCACGACCCAGCGGGCCCTTAGGCAGCATGCCTTTAACCGCGATTTCAATCACACGCTCAGGGTGGCGAGCAATCATCTCTTCAAAGGTCGCTTGTTTGATACCACCGATAAAACCGGTGTGATGATAGTACATTTTGTCAGTACGCTTGTTGCCGGTTACAGCAACTTTTTCTGCGTTCAGAACGATGATGTAATCACCAGTATCAACGTGCGGAGTATATTCCGCTTTATGCTTGCCGCGCAGACGACGAGCCAGTTCAGTTGCGAGACGACCCAGCGTCTTGCCTGTTGCATCTACAACATACCAGTCACGTTTTACTGTTTCTGGCTTAGCTGAAAAAGTTTTCATTTAAATAACTTACCCAATCTAAAGTTACACACGTTGGCGAACACCAAAACGTTAAAAAACATATTTGAGGCTCACACGACCAATCGAGTCCAGCAAACCTACCCCTTCGAGCAGTAAATGCCGACACTATAAAGTTTTTGGGAAAAAAACTTTGTTGTAACGTGGGGTCGCAAGATTATAGAGAAGTCGCCTTTAAAAATCGACCTGTTTTTACGCTTAAAGCGAGATTCTTACTCATCTGCCGATACAGATAACAATTATAAATAGAAAATATAAATAGAAAAAATTTAGCCCGCAGTTTTTACACTGCGGGCTAAATTGGGATTAAACAGTTCGTTTAATGTCAGTCAGGATTAGATGATACCCATGCTGATTAACATTTCCCACCAGCCGACACCGATCGTCATGTGAACGAGCAGGCTCAGGAAGGCGATAACACCACCGATAATCCACCATGAACGAATGTCGTTATAACCAGCACCGAACACGATTGGAGCTGCCGCGCCGCCATAATGGGTTAACGCACCGCCGTAAGCATTGGAGAACAGCAGACCTAATGCTAACAACATCGCAGGCGCACCAGATACCACACCAACGGTAGCAAAAACTGGAACCATCGCTGCAACATAAGCACCACCGGAAGCGAACAGATAACGAATCGCCACGCTGATAAACATAATCGCAAAGAATGCCATCATCGAATGGTCGCCGAAGTTCAGCGTTTCACCCAGCACTTCTGCCAGCCATTTGAAGAAGCCTGCTTTAGTTAACACGCCGGACATACCGATGATACCGCCGTACCAAATCAAGGTATTCCAGCCGCCTTTGTTCTTCAGCACATCGTCCCAAGTCACGATACCCAGTATCAGCGAAAGCGCCATAACGCCAATCGCCACACTAGATTCATCGATACCCAGAGATTTAGCAAAGATCCAGCCTAACAGCGCAAGAACGAAGACTCCGGCTAACATTTTTTCACGCAGCGTCATTGGACCTAATTCAGCTAAACCAGCCGCAGCGATCTTTTTGTTATCCACTTTTTTCAGTTCTGGCGGATACATCTTATAGATGATGAAAGGAGTCAGTACCAACATCAGCAGACCAGGCAGTGCCGCAGCTAACGCCCAGCCTGTCCAGCTTAACTGAATGTGCAGAATGTCTGACATCATAGCTAAAGCTAATGCGTTTGGTGCCATAGCGGTCAGGAACATATAGCTGGTCGTTTTCGTCACCATATAGACGTTAACCATCAGATAATGACCTGCTTTACGCGGACTGGTTTCTGGATCTGATCCTAATGCCACTGCCACACTGTTGATAATCGGGAATACGATACCACCAGCACGCGCAGTATTAGATGGCGTTGCCGGAGCAATAACCAAGTCAAGGATCGCGGTAACATAACCAAGACCCAACGTTGTGCCGCCTAATTTACCGATAAGGATATAAGCGATTCGTTTACCTAAACCGGTGATAACGAAAGCCGCACTCAACGTAAACGCCGCAAATACCAGCCAGGTTGTACCTGATGAGTATCCTTTCAGGACTTCAGCCGCTTTCACGTCTTTAGCGCCATACAGACCGATCACGATCGCAGTTGCTGCAATCGTTGCCAGCAAAATGACAGGCTCAGAATAAGGTTTTAACACCAGACCCACGATAGCTGCCAGATACAGACCAAACAACAACCAGGCTATTGGAGGTAGCCCCGCTGGTGTTGGCAGTAACGCAACGATGATGGGAATTGCTACTAGGACTAATAGCTTCCACACTTTCTCTTTACTCATTACTAACACTCTCCTTAAGATAAAACACGATCCGCTGCAATGTTTAAATAGTTAGATTCAAACATGCCTAATTTCTTTATAAGGACAAGAAGCCGAACTAAATACTTTTTGAATTGTTATCTTATCGTTATTAATACATTAAAAGCCTGTATACAAATATCTCACTTTCTAAATGCCACCAGATCATGCGGCAAAGAAAATATTAAATATGTGACTCAGACTAAACTGAAGATATAAATTTAATATTTTTAATTATCAATATGATTAAAACAAATACATTAAAGCGACTCAAGCAGCCATTACTAAATTTTATTCAATTCAAAATAAATTAATAAGCCATTATTTAACCTAAAATACGAATAAAACATCATATGATTGCAATATCTCAATAAAAAAGCGGAATAGATTCTTATTCAGCTTATAGCCGTCATATTGAAAATTTTAGATATATAAGGGCGATCGACTTGATCGCCCGATAAACAATCTGAATAAGTCAGTTGAATTTTTAAGATTCATCTAAACTGACACTTCCTTTCATTAGTACGCGAGCGGTACGGTATACAGTACCATTCATCACTTCCACTTCACCGTTTCTGGTTTCTACATCGGCACTGACTGACAACATACCGCTGCAATGACCGATAATTAACTCATCTTTATCATCATTACCACTAACGACTTCATGGACTAAAGTACCCGGAATTTTTGCTGCTGCGCCGATACAAATGCCGCCGGTAATAGCAAGTACCGGATGCAGTTTACCCATTGATAACATTCTGGCAAGAATATCAATATGTTGAGCAGAGATACGCTGCCCCTGTAAATTAGTATAATTAGTCGGAGGAGCAACAAAACAGAACTTAGGAACTGCCTGACTGTTATGTCTGGCGTCATTTATATCTTTAGCTAATCCAATTAAAACAGCCGTTGTTTCCCGAATCGCTAACATTTTTGCCAGTAACTCAGGGTTGCTATCAATGTCTGATGGTAGCTCCTGTCCTGTTAAACCCAGATCTTTAGCCCGGACAAACACTAAAGGATTACCCGCATCGACGACCGAAATCACATATTGCCCATAACCTGCAACATCAATCACATCTTGAGGGTTTCCTGTCGGCAGCAATTTACCTGTTACAGCTCCGCCAGGAGATAGAAAATCCAGTTGAATACGCGCTCCCGTTCCCGGTACGCCAGATATGGAAAAGTCACCGCGATATACCACTTTACCGTTTTTAACCGGCACATGTGAAATGATGGTCTTTTTAGTATTGGTATTGAAAATTTTGACTTTAGTGATAGGTTCGCTGATCTCGTCCACCAGCCCTTTCTCGATGGCAAATGGTCCTACTGCTGAAGAGATATTGCCGCAATTACCTTTACGATCAACAGCATTGGAAGAAACTTCAACCTGACAAAACGTGTAATTAACTGTATTTTTTTCACCTGACTGCTTGGCAACAATCATGGCTTTGCTGGTAGTTGAAGTCCCGCCGCCCATACCATCAATCTGTCTTCCTGAGGGATCATTGCTGCCATAAATACGGCATAAAATCTCATCTTGAGCAGCTATCGATGAAGGAAGATCAGACTCAATAAAACACCCAGCTTTGCTGGTTCCTCCGCGCATCCAAAAACAGGGAATACTGTTCATAACACATACCTCTGCGATGAATATTTAATCAACCCAAACTTCGGACAAGAAGTGATATTTTTACGATAACGTTCAGATAATTATATAATTTTTTGCGTAGGGACGGCAATCTGCCGCCCGCCAAACCTCAGTGAAATCAACGGGCGGCAGATTGCCGCCCCTACAAATTATTATTTATTATCAATAGATTAATTTATTATTTACTTATCCAAAACTGAGATTAAACAGAATTTTTAATGATGAGATTCAGGGAACTGAGCTAAAAACCACGTCACAATAAGCAGATCAGCACTGCCGCCCGGACTTAAATTCCGCTCAATACATTGCTGGTCAAAATGCTTTAATTGCGTGATGTAATCTGCCTGCATCACACCGCCTGTATCAAGGAATTGCTGTGATGTTTGCTGTAGCCATGTCAGCCCGTCCTGACCGCCGCGCGAGGCGACATTGGTATCACGGTTAGCTGCCATCAGTGTCAATAACGCTTGTAATAATGCCCGCTGCTGATCAATACCCTCAGTAATTAATCGCTGATATACCGGCAAAGATAAACGCTGCACGGAGAGAAATCCTGACTCTGCTTCACCGCGTGCGCCAGTAATGCCATGTTGCAGATACAAACGCTGACCAGCCGTTGCAGCCTGATTATTCTGTTGCAGTTCTCGCGCCACTAAGCCGCTGCTCATCAGCGCGACTTCCTGACACAAACTTTGTTGAGTAATCGCCTGATGATTGGAAACTAAACGCCCCATTGCGGTAGCAAGCAAGCCGAGTGAAAAAATCGTGCCTTTATGGGTGTTAACCCCTAATGTCGCCTTAAACATTGAGGCTTCACAAGCGATACCTAGCGGACGCAAGCCATTGAGAATATCGCTGCTGGCTTGCATATGAGTGTCCATACCGTATTCAATAAAATAAGGAATCCATGTCCGAATAGCATCAGCACTGCGATAAAAATCCGTCAGATCCATATCTTTGTGCGCGCCGCTATTCCGCATATCCACCAGACCAGGTTTTGGCGTTAAATTAACTTCATTCAACATAGCACTGTACGCCAATTGAGCGCAGTGCTTTACCCACGGTAATTTATTGATTTCCAGACGAACGACGGCGTTACCTGAATCACTTGATTTCAACATCATGCAACAAAGCCTCCATCGCATCATGTAACGCCTGAATAGAATGAGTTCGTTCACGCGAGCAAATTTTTGCATCGCGCTGACAGATAAAACATTGACGAGGCGCAAAGCCGAGAGATTGACGAGAAATAATACCTTGCTCACCAATCACGTCCATATCCCATAAACGTCCGACAGGAGAGAGTTGCTCGCGCTCAACACAAGCCCGTTTCACCACTTCTGCGGGTTGGGCAATTGCTATCAACCCTTCTGGTCCTGTAGGCAAGCAAAATACTTCCCGCGCTGCCACTGTCCATTGGCGTTGCTGGCAAAGCTGCTCTAACTCTTGCCATGCCAGATTGAATGCTTTACGCGCAATCTCACTGTCTTTAACTTCTCCCGGAGTCACGATTGTCAAAGAGACAATCGTGGTCTGACAGCGCCCAATCCAGTCAAACTGACGCTGCTGACGAGCATCTCTGCTTTGCAGAATCTCATCGAGCGTCACTTTATGATTGCTTGCCTGCTCCGGAAGAATACTCATACCAAACTACTCTTTAATTTGATTAACAACGTCAATCACTGAACCGTCACGATAACGCACGACAGCGACAACACGATCAGTAAATTCGATCGGTTTTGGCTTGCCGGTCAACACCAACGCGCGGCGATACAGATCATCAATACTCACGGTTTGAATACCGGCTTCCTGCAATCTTTCTGCCAGTTCAGGACGCGCTGGATTCACAGCAATACCATGATCAGTAACCAGAATATCGATGCTGCTTCCCGGAGTGATTAATGTTGTTACGCTCTCAACGATCGTTGGAATACGACCGCGTACCAGCGGCGCAACGATGATCGACAGCTTAGATGCCACAGCGGTATCACAGTGACCGCCAGACGCGCCGCGCAACACACCATCAGAGCCAGTTAATACGTTGATATTAAACTTGGTATCAACTTCTAATGCACTGAGAATAACCACATCAAGCTGATCAACAGAAGCGCCTTTCGAGGTGAAATTCGCATACTGATTTGCGCTGATTTCCACATGATTTGGGTTGCGTGCCAGTGAAGCTGCCGCGCCGCTATCAAAGCTCTGTACGTCTAACAACTTCTCGATCAGCCCTTTTTCATGCAGATCAACCATCGCCGCCGTGATACCGCCTAATGCAAAACCGGCAGTAATATTCTGGCTACGCATTTTATTTTCCAGAAAACGGACAACAGCCAATGATGCGCCGCCTGTACCGGTTTGCATGGAGAAACCTTGCTTGAAATAGCCGGAATTAATAATAACATCAGCCGCTCTGCGCGCAATCAGCAATTCACGCGGGTTGGAAGTCATACGCGTCGCACCGGCACCAATCTTGTCAGCATCACCAACGCGATCAACCGGAACGATTAAATCTACCTGATCCTGACAAATACTTAACGGGTGATGCGGATAAGGACGCACTTCTTCGGTTAGCAACACAACGGTTTTCGCATTTTCAGCATCAACACGGGCATAACCCAGCGAACCGCAGCAGGCTTTACCTGTGAAACCATTAGCATTACCGAACTCATCACACGCCGGTACACCAAGAAACGCTACATCAATGCTTAATTCACCTGACTGAACCAGATTTACACGACCACCGTGTGAGTGGATTTGTACCGGTTCTTGCAGTAAACCGCGAGAGATTTCTTCGGCTAAAGGTCCGCGCAGACCAGAGGTATAAATCTTGGTTACAACGCCATTACGAATATGCTCAATCAGCGGAGAGTGACAGTCTGCCAGTGAACTTGACGCTAAAGTCAGATTTTTAAAACCCATTGCTGCAAGCTGTGCCATAACCAGATTAATGGTTAAATCACCGCCACGGAAAGCATGGTGGAAAGAGATGGTCATACCATCTTTTAAGCCAGAACGGCGAATCGCGTCTTCCAGTGAAGAACACAATTTTTTGTCACGCGGTTTCTGCGCCTGTGAATCGGTTTTTGATACATCTTTAAAAGGAGACAGTTTTTGTGTCCCTTGAGTGCTACTGCATAAATTCAAAATATTTTGTTGACGAGCCATTTTTTATTCACCTCATCTTATTCTTCACGGACGCCGGAAAGCGCTGCGCGTTGTACCACTAAACGAGCGCGCTCAATAATCGGAGCGTCAATCATTTTTCCGTTAAGAGAAACCACACCTAAACCTTCTACCGCTGCTTTTTCGGCAGCTTCAATGACGCGCTGTGCGTGATCAAGTTCTTTAATCGTCGGCGCATACAGGTTATGGAGAAGTTCGATCTGACGAGGATTTATCAGAGATTTACCATCAAAGCCCAACTGTTTGATATGAGAGGCTTCATTAAGGAAACCCTCTTCATTCTTAGCGTTAGAATAAACGGTATCAAAAGCAGCGATGCCCGCAGCACGAGCGGCTTGCAGAATTGAACAACGCGCAAACAGCAGTTCGATGCCGTCTGGAGAACGTTCAGTACGCAGGTTACGCACGTAGTCTTCTGCACCCAGCGCAATACCGATTAAACGCGGAGATGACTGCGCGATTTCAACTGCATTATTAATGCCTTGTGCTGATTCAATCGCTGCCATCATGCCAGTGCTGCCGATTTCACGACCGCATTCAGCTTCGATACGGGCAATTTCTTTTTCCATATCAATAACATCTTGCGCGGTATCGGTTTTCGGCAGACGAACAATATCTGCACCGCCGCGAACTACAGCTTCTAAGTCTTTGATACCAAATTCAGAATCCAGCGCATTAACACGCACAACGGTTTCAATAGTTTGATACATTGGGTGTTGTAAGGCATGAAAGACTAGCAAACGGGCGGCATCTTTTTCTCTTAATGCAACGGAATCTTCCAAGTCAAACATAATGGAATCAGCAGAATAGATAAAAGAATTACTTACCATAGCGGCATTTGCGCCAGGAACAAATAACATGCTGCGACGAACACGTTTTTTTAACTCAACATTCATTTTAAAGCCTCCCACGGTAGCACTTTGCTATCACTAGCTCTCAGCAGCACCGTTTGTAAACGAGCACGCAGAATGCAGTCCAGAGCACCTTTATCATCAATAATTAGTTGCACACCAGTGACTCCCAGTTTGTTTAGCGTTTCAAGCACTGTTGCTTTAATCGCATCGCCAAACTGTTTTTCTACGCTGCTGTTTAACTGTAGATCGATCTCCGATCCATCAATTGGAGCTACCCGCACCATGACATCGCTTGACTCAAGCGTTCCGGCTACGGCTTCTTTGATAATTTTCATAGTTCACCTACGGTAGTAATAGATTCTGTTGAGGGAGTATCCGTACTTCTATTGCGAGCATTATGATTGTTTTTCAGATAATTATATGTACATTCTGGAACCAGATTCGCAATCATATCCATCTGCTTTTTAACCAGCAAACGACGTACCCATGAAGCTGAGATAGGCGTTCCTTCATGCTGCAAACGATCTATCTCAACCAGTTCAATCGGCGGAGAATCCAGTTCTGGCGTACTCAGCCAATAGTGCATATCCGCATTATATTTACTGGTAACATCACAGAAAGGTTCAGTGCCGACAAAACGGTGTGTTACGCCTAGTGCTGGCGCTAAATATTGACGAAAGATCTTGAGGTCAATTTCGGTATAACAGTTATCAACAATCCCTTGTTCCTTAATGAAATAACATGGGAATGTTGCCCGCGAAATCATATATTCTGAACCGGGATGCACTGTTAAATTAGGAATACTTGCTGTCCCTTCCGTCACCAGTTTTAAACGGTCTGCGTAAGGAAATTTTGAGGTATTTTCTTTCACCAAAAACAGATGCAGCCAGTCACACTGCGCTGCTGCCTGTTGCACCAGATATTGATGACCTAGCGTAAACGGATTGGCATTCATAATGATGCAGCCGATTTTATCACCAGGCTGGCGGCTTTTTGCTAACTGTTCGCTGTAACGGTGCAAGCGGCAACGACTATTTTCCATCAATACTACAATGCCAGGTACAGAAGCGATGGGGAAGAAACCGCATTGACGGAACAAGACTTCGTTTTGAGTTTTGGTATAAATGAAAAGATGTGAGTGATGACGTTCGTAAGCCAGATTAACCAGCTCTGTCGCCAGTGAAAGTGCAATACCCTCACCGCGCAGATTCTCATTTATAGCAACACATTTGATGATATTGTCAGCAATACCGCCGCAAGCAACAATTTCGTTGTCATGAGTAACGGTAATAAATTCTTCAACAGTGGTATCAATATTCAAATCGTTTTTACGCAAGAAAGCTGTTATGTCAGCGATTTTCTTATAATCAGAGCGTTTCACTCGATTGAATATTGTTGCGTTATACATACTTCATTCTCTTTATCGGTATTTTATTCAGGATGACTTTAAAAATCGGTTCACCTTATGCCATAACAAAGTGAATAAAAAAACATGTTTTTGTATGAAATTCGCATGAAATTCGATTAATAATAATTTTTGCCAATTAAGAAAAATAAGTCATTTGACTAAGTAAAAATGTGATTACATCATAGCCAAGTGGCGGTTAGATGATAATTGATCTGCTTCACAGTTGCCCGAATAAAATAAAATTACTTAATGGTTTTAATTTTTTTAATTAAAACAGTATTCTGTAAATAAATTAATTATTATTCACTAGTTAATTTAAATTATTGAAATAATAAAAAGTGAATGTTAAATGCGTATTAAATTAATTAAAAAATATATTAAGAATATGTTAAAAAACATGTCATTCCAGTGGCGTGTATTCTTACTATTGCTTGTCGTATTTACTTTACTTTTAGGTGCGTTAAATAAATTCATGGAATATCAGTTAGATAGCTATTTAACTGAAAAAGTGAGTGAAATCGCCATGAATCAGGCGAAGATCATTGCCGCAATGGACGACGTGATCGACGGCGTGGAGCAACACGATACCGTGCAACTGAAAAAAATCGCTGATCGCCTCAGTATGGAGTCAAACTTCAGCTATCTGGTTATCGGTGACAAAAAGTCCGTTCGCCTCTATCACCCTAATCCAGAGAAGATCGGTTTCACTATGCAGTGGAACAAACCCGGCGCTTTAGAACGCGGTGAAAGTTATATCATTAGCAGCGAAGGTTCGATGGGGCTAGCACTAAGGGCAAAGACGCCAATCTGGGATAAAGATAATAATATTATCGGTATCATTTCTCTCGGCTACCTTAACAGCAAGATCGATATGTGGCGTTCTAACCAGATTTTGCCGTTAACCAGTATCCTTCTATTGATCCTGTTTATTCTGATTTTGTTATCTTGGCAATTTTCCGCCCATATAAAGAAACAAATGATGGGTATGGAGCCGTTAGAAATTGCCAGAGTACAAAGGCAGCGGGACGCGCTATTTGGAGCAGTGTTCGAAGGACTGTTGGCAGTTGATACTGAAGGAAAGATCACTGCCATCAATCAAAATGCACAAAAAATGCTAAAACTCCCTGGTTCACCGAAGCAACTCACTGGTCGCATGATTAAAGATCTCATCTCGCCAGTGGATTACTTTGTTGAAACCAGCGGAACTAATCGTATCGATGACTTGCTAATTATTAATGGAGTAAAAATTATTGCTAACCGCGTCGGTATCTGGATTGATAGCGAGTTTCAAGGTTGGGTAATCAGTTTCCGCCTACACGATGAAATTAGTATTTTGAGTGCACAGCTTACCCAGATTCAACAATATGTAGAGAACTTGCGGACATTGCGCCACGAGCATTTGAACTGGATCTCTACTATCGGCGGTTTATTGCAGTTAAAAGAATATGACCGCGCACTGGAAATGGTGAAGTTTGAGTCGTCCAATCAACAATCGCTGATCGATAGTATCAGCAGTATGTTTAAGAACCGCTTAATCGCCGGACTGCTGTTCGGCAAATACCATCGTGCAAAAGAATTAGGGCTGGATTTAGAGTTTGTCGCCGGATGCACTCTCGGTGAGCAGATTAATCCGATGACTGAAAATGAACTGGCGACCATTCTGGGCAATTTACTCAACAACGCCTTTGAAGCGACGTTGAAAAATCCAGACAGTAACAAGATGATCGAGTTCTATATTTCTGACGAAAGCGAGGAGTTAGTGATTGAAGTTTCTGATAACGGTTCCGGTATTGAGCCGCAGATCAGAGAGAGGATTTTTACGCGAGGCGTCACCTCAAAACGCAGTGGCGATCACGGTATTGGCTTATATTTAGTAAAAACATATATTGACCAATATCACGGTACTGTCACTATTGATGACAACGACCCCTGCGGCACAGTATTTTCTATTTTTATCCCCAAAGGGAAAGGAGATTAGTGAAATGAAATACCTGAATATTTTAATTATTGAGGATGAGACTCCACTCGCTGAGATGCACGCTGAATTTATCAAGCGTCATCGGGCATGCCGACAGGTGTGGCTCGCCGGTAATCTGGAGCAAGGGCGAATGATGATCAATAACTTTAAGCCCGACTTAATCATTCTTGATAATTATCTGCCTGACGGCAAAGGTATTGAGCTATTACAAGAGCTTTCAGCTCGCAAATATCATGGTGAAGTCATCTTTATCACTGCTGCCAGTGATATTGACACCGTATCAGATGCTATTCGCTATGGTGTATTTGATTACCTGATTAAACCGGTTTCTTATGAGCGCCTTGAACAGACGTTGGAACGACTGAGCCATTTACATCAAGTACAAAAACAAGCGGAAGATGTAAGTCAATGGCAAGTTGATGAAATGTTTAATACTTTTGCCCGTATTCAAGCTAAACCAGCGATGCCGATTGGTATTGATGAAATCACGCTGAAAGTGGTACAGGACGCTTTTACCGATAATCAAGTAGGTTATACCGCAGAAGATATTGCTAAAAAATTAGGGCTTAGCCGCACTACAGCGCGTCGCTATCTGGAGTTTTGCACGAAAGAGCATTTTCTTCAGGCAGAGATTATTTATGGCAAAGTAGGACGACCTCAGCGTATCTACCGACTTTGCCCGCTGGTTGGCTAGATTCAATAGATTGATAAATAATAAATTATTTTTATCAGTTAAATTGACTATCGATTGCGGTTTGAGCATTAAAAAATACGTTTTATCGTGGTACGATATAAGCAATGAAGCAGTGCTGAGTGAGGCTTCCGCACAATCAGGATCGCCCCGCTGTAATCTATGACCGTAAAAAGGAGTCGATATGACTTGGGAGTATGCACTTATTGTTGGGTTAGTCGTTGGTCTGATCGTTGGCGCGTTAGTGATGCGCTTTGGCAGCCGGAAACTACGCCAGCAAAATGTATTACAGCAAGAGCTGAATAAAAATAAGGCAGAGTTAGAAGCCTATCGTCAAGAATTGGTTAACCATTTCTCGCATAGCGCTGAGTTGCTAGAAAAAATGGCGCAGGATTACCGCCAGTTCCAGCAACACATGATTAAAAGCTCTACCACGCTATTGCCTGATGCTGCTGCCAGCGATAACCGTTTTAGCTACATTAATTATAAACCTGCGGTTTCCAGCATCGATCAGGAACATGCAGCACCAGAGATCCCGCCGCGTGATTATTCTGAAGGCGCTTCCGGTCTGTTCCGACCAGATCGTAAAGACTAGGTTTATAAAAACTAAATTTTACCAAGAACCTGTTTCAAATAACGCCACCTTTCTGGTGGCGTTATTTTATGCCATTACAATACATTACCTTTCTTTACGGATTTACGCACGCCTGCGTCCCGACTGAGTTTGAGCGGGATCACACTTCTTGATTTAAACGTTTTAACCTACACTTATCCCTTGTGACATGAACTTTTTCTCCCCACTTATAGTCTTAGAATCGCAACACTATTTTGTAATAGTTTATTTAAGAACCCTGTTGGTATTGAGAGTGATATTCATGAAGAAAACAACATTATTATTGAGTGCATTAACTGTCAGTTTAGGATTAACTTTTTCCTCAGTACCGGCTGCTACAGCCGCTTTACCTACCACCGTTGCCGGAGAGCAAATTCCAAGTCTGGCTCCTATGCTGGAAAAAGTCCTTCCTGCTGTGGTTAGTGTATATGTCGAAGGAACTCAAGTTCAGCGTCAGCGTATTCCTGAAGAGTTTAAATTCTTTTTCGGACCAAATATGCCTGCCGAACAACAAAGCACTCGCCCATTTGAAGGTTTGGGATCGGGTGTCATCATCAATGCCGATAAAGGCTATGTGGTAACGAATAACCACGTCATCAACAATGCGGATAAAATTCGCGTCCAGTTAAATAACGGTAAAGAGTATCAGGCAAAATTGATTGGCCGTGATGAACAATCCGATATTGCGCTGCTGCAATTAATTGATGCCAAAGCTAAAGATCTGACTGCAATTAAAATGTCTGATTCAGACTCGCTGCGCGTCGGTGATTTCGCCGTTGCTGTCGGTAATCCTTTCGGTCTGGGACAGACGGTGACTTCCGGTATCGTTTCTGCGTTAGGGCGTAGCGGTTTAAATCTGGAAGGTTTAGAAAACTTTATTCAGACTGATGCGTCTATCAATCGAGGTAACTCCGGCGGTGCGCTGGTCAATCTGAACGGGGAATTGATTGGTATTAATACCGCGATTCTGGCACCAAGCGGCGGTAACGTCGGTATCGGCTTTGCGATCCCAAGTAATATGGTGCAAAGCCTGACGGAACAGTTAACACAATTCGGCGAAGTAAAACGCGGCGTATTAGGCATCAAAGGCAGCGAAATGACCGCTGAAATGGCGAAAGCATTTAAAATTGATGCACAACGCGGCGCTTTTGTTAGTGAAGTCATTCCTAAATCTGCTGCTGCATTAGCAGGAATTAAATCGGGCGATGTCATTGTTTCTATTGATGGCAAAGACATCAATAGCTTTGCAGAATTACGCGCTAAAATTGCGACTGCCGGAGCAGGCAAGAAAGTGAAAATGGGTCTGCTGCGTGACGGCAAACCAATGAGCGTCACAGTTGAACTGCAAAACAGCGATCAGGCATCAACCGATGCGGAAACAGTGATCCCAGCGCTACAGGGTGCGACATTCAATAATGGAGAAGCGAAAGGAACTAAAGGCGTCGCTATTAAAGATGTGGCGAAAGGTTCTCAAGCAGCGCAAAGCGGCTTAAAAGCGGGTGATGTGATCATTGGCGTTAATCGTGATCGAGTACAAAATATCGGTGAATTGCGTAAAATTATTGATAGCAAGCCAAATATCCTGGCACTCAATATATTGCGCGGTGAAGATAATATTTATCTGATCTTACGTTAATTGCGTTCGCTCATAACGTTTTTCACTAAAACGATTATTTATAAAAACGATTGTCTGTAATAATCCACCTGCATAGCAGGTGGCTTTGACACAGCCCCCTAAAAGGGGGCTAATACACTAACTTTCAAGACCCAGTTGTAATTGTCTTTCCTCTTCCTCTTTCGCAACCTTATCTTGATGTCGCACATATCTACGAATAATTTCTTCATTCGCTCCTACTGAATCCACAAAATATCCCCTTTGCCAAAAATGGTTACCCCATAACTTCTTCTTTCTCAGATAGGGAAATTTCGTAAATAACCTTATTGCCGTTCGACCTTTCACAAAACCCATCAGTTCCGAAACACTCAAACTTGGCGGGGTTCTTACCACCAAATGGACATGGTCTATTTGTACATTTAGCTCTACGACCGTGCATCTTTTCATGCTGCAGTAAACATAAATACTTCGGTAAAGTTCCTTACCAAGATTACCTTTCAGGATCTTGAATCTGTACTTTGGCGTCCAGACGAGGTGATACTGACAACGATAGAATACGTGTGAAGCGGATTCATATCTGCTCATGCTATTTACTCCTTTGATTTGCTGGTAACAAACCT
>JAISKF010000019.1 GCA_031261005.1 Enterobacteriaceae bacterium
GAAAGCAAGTTTAGAAAAGCGCGCAGGGTGTGACATGTCACAAGTAAGAGAGTTGTTAATGTAAAAAGTTGGATCATGTATCCGGTAAATTTCCTACCGGATACATGTTGCTTCATAGTTGTAGTTTGCCTGAATTTTTAACCAAGTTTCGGGTGTACTGCTGATAACTACCGCGAGTTTCATTGCTATTTATTAGATCGTTAATTTTATAAACCACAAATTCCATGTTATGCAAAAAATTAACAATTGAAAATACGGGCAAAACAAACTGGTTGAACCGCACTAAAACCTAAAATATAATTTTTATCAAAATCAATTAGGTAGATATGTATTTTGACCAGCCATTAACTGAGATAATAGAAAAACTTGCTATTCCACTTCCCAGCAATGTATATTCTCTCACTTACTTAAAAACACGTTTGGCAAGCGAAAATCCGCACCCGATAGTTCGCAGATTTTTTACGCACAGAATTTATGGATAGGGTGCAGTGTCAAGTAATGACATCGGCTCAGCTTGTTACGAGTTTTGAACACCTGGTCCACCCTAACTGTTTAAAAACGGTTTAGGTTTAGTTTAAATCTGGATTATAACTTTATTATATTATTAATTGCACATCATGATTAAAACAAAATATATTTTATTGATAATTTTTATATTTTCAATTATGGTTGATATGTCATTTGGGTATTCTCTAAGAATAGGATATGCTATAGGTTTATTTGCGTTCCTACTTTCAATCTCAAAATACTATTTTGTATTTAGTGCATTTATAGTGATAATTGCTTCAATTTCTTCTCTGTACGCCCCTATAGGTTACATGTATGGCTATCCGAATATTAACATAGTAATTTCCTTTATCAATACCGATGTAAATGAAAGCCTTGAGTTTATAAAACAAATACCTAGTATCTATCTTATATATAGTTTTATTTTAATATCACTAGCTATATATATAATTAAAAATCAAAAATATATTAAAATAAATAACAATATTATACTTTTTTCAGTATTTATTATTGTAGTTATATCAACCCCACTTAGTGATTATTGCAAAGGAAAACTAAGCACTAGTAGCTTTAAGTTTACTTTATTTAAATTCTCAAATGACATAATCTCATCTTACAATCAAGTCACTAATTTCAATAAAAATCTTAAAGAATTAATTAACAATAAATCTGATTGGAATCCAACACCGGTAAAAAACGATTATGATACCTATATAGTAGTTATAGGCGAAAGTGTTCGTAGTGATTTTATGCACACATATGGTTTTAGTTTAAACAATACTCCGTATCTTGATTCAATTAATGGGTTAATATTTAAAAACTACATATCCGCCTCTGGTGCAACTCAACTATCGCTATCAAGAACACTAGCGTTAAGTAACGGAAAGCATATTGATTTTAAAAATAACATAATTAAATTAGCAAAAAAACAGGGATTCCGAACGTACTGGGTGTCAAATCAAGGAAGTTTCGGTAACGATGATTCTATTTCTGCAATGATCGGAAAACAGGCTGATAGTGTTACATTTCTTAAAAAAGGGGAATATAACACTGAAAAATATCTAGATGAGAACTTAGTAACACCCTATAAATCCGCGTTATTAGATAATAACTATTCAAATAAAAAACTAATATTTATTCACTTAATGGGTTCTCACCCTGATTTTTGTGAGAGAGTAAATTATAAATATGATGAATTTTTCGTTAATAAAAAACTCTCTTGTTATGTGCAGAGTATAAAGAACACTGATACATTGCTATCAAAGATAGCTAGCTATGCTACACAAAATAATAAAAGATGGACAATGATGTATTTCTCTGATCACGGATTATCATATCAAGATAGAGATGGAAATATTACTATTGAGCATTCATCATCTTATAAGAAAAATTTTCATGTTCCTTTTTTTATCACTTCTTACAATGATAAAAAAAGAAATGAAATTAATCATTATCGTTCAGCATTTGATTTTATGAGTCTATATCTGAGATGGACAGGTTCAACTGACCTATTAATAAATAAAAATTGTGATTTATTATCAGATATAGACTGCGGAGATGAACTAAAAATAATAGATTTCAATAACAATATGAAAAATTATAAAAATCTACCAGATGATTTTAAATTAAGCCACCCTATACCAGCCCATTAATTTAATAAATGAGTTTCTAATATCAAACTCCGTTCCAGAACCAGAACTCCCGATAGTCCCTGTAATGGTATGAGTGTGAGATCCGATCGATACTGTGTGAGAGTGAGAGCCAAGCGCTACTGTATGCGTATGCGCTCCGATCGATACTGTGTGAGTATGTGAACCGATACCAACTGTATGCGTATGAGCGCCGATTGCTACAGAGTGAGTGTGCGCGCCGGAGCTTGAGACTTTTCCTGACACTTCATTTGATTGTGCGTCTCCTGAGTACAATCCTTGAACACCATTCGAGAGCGGTCCAGATTTTTCCATGCCGTTTTTATTTGAGTTCCCGATCAAATTATGAGTATGCGCTCCGTTAGAAGCGGCTGTCTTAGTCCCATAATCAAATGAACTCGATGTTTTAGTACCGTAATCAAACGCTGCCGTTGTTTTATTTGCATAATCAAACGAACTTGATGTTTTAGTGCCGTAATCAAACGCGCTTGATGTTTTAGTGCCGTAATCGTAATTACTCGCTGTGCCAGTAAATGTATGCGAGTGACTTGGCATATTAGCCGTTGTTAGCGTAACTGAATCAACACCGCCAGTAGTTTTAACATCAGATCCATCAGCTTTGGCAAGTCGAATGGTTTTATCTTCGCCGATGTAATTCCATGTCGTGCCGGGAAATAATATATTCGGGTTTTTATTTTCCGCGAAAAACATGACGATGCCGATGGGATAAATGGTATCGATCACATTAAGCGGGATAGCAAACCAGCCAGCATCTACACCTGGCTCACCGTTATTATTTTCTATCAGTGAACGCCATCGCGTATTGTTATAATAGACTTCTGCAAAAATTGGATACGGTTTTCCGGTCACGTCCCATTTTGCAACGCCGTATATCTGCATTTCTCCTATCCCGGAAGTAATATCATTGAAGATGCTATTCATCTTCTCGCGCTCAATATCTTTCGCTGCCGCATCAGATGATATATCACGCTCATAATCGAATCCGTAACCCTGTGTATATGAAACTGATCCGTCCGCCTGTACTTCTACAGGCACATCTGTTCTATCCCCTTGCGCCGCGAAAGGGATTTTAAAAATTTTTGACATTTATTTATGCTCCAAAATTACCGTTGAAATTTTTACGATTTTTGCCAAAACCAAATGATATTTTAGTTGCGACAATAAATTTAACGCCTACACCAGAGGGGCGAGGCATGAGGTCAAAGTTTTCCAGTAACAGCCGCAGGTTCTCATCAGGAGCGAAACTGAAAACGTACAGCATATAACTCATATTTAGCGGATCTAATACGAATACCTTGCTATCTCCTTTCCAAAAAAATTGGCGTAGAAAACTATTAATATTTATTACTGTGGGTGAAACAGTTAAATTGAAATAACGCATACGAACCAGTAACCGCTTCTGACTGGTGGTTAGTGATAACGTATAATCATTATTACGATTAAAATTAGATTTGAAATTAGCTTTATTAACGCCAAACCCAAATCCTATTTTTGTGTTGTCGCTCGGCGGAACGTCTATACCAAGTGGAACATCAAGAATTCTTCCCCAGACCGATAAACCAAAGTCGTTCGCGGTGTCGATATTGAAAACATCACGATACCAGTCAGACCAGAATCCCGTTGTACTTCGGTTAAAATATGCCTCTTTAAATCGCGCTAATGCCTTTAAATTTTCTGCCCCCTCATATTGCCAAAGAATGGCTTTAATCAGGTCAGAATGAAGTGTAATTTCTTGAATATTCATACAATAAGCACCTGAACGGCGCTTTTATTTAACTTAGCGACTTGATTAATTTTTATTGGAATGACATCTGTTGACCAGTTTTCACTGTCTGTTGATAACTCAACTTTCGTCACGAATAATCTTGGCTCAACCGAGTTGATAGCGGCGGATATTTCAAACGGTGATACTTCCCTCCCGACTTCTAACCCCCCCTCACCGTCAATTTCCCCTGCGGTGAACATTTCTACCGCATTCGGTATGATTGTCTGAGCATCTAACGTTGAGCGTCTCACCGTGACGCGGCACAGCGTCACGATAATATCAGGGCGATCAAAATTCACTTCATAAGTCTGACCACTGATTTTATCTTCCACTTCAACGATTACATTTCCGTTATAGCCAGCGCCGACAGTTTTTGTTCTCAGCAGCTCTTTGGCGATCGCCATATCGTCGCCACCCTCGATACAAACATAAATGCTATGTGGTTTTAAGGTGATACCATCAACTGTTTGTGGATCATCTGTGTAGTTCTCATGAAATGATAACGATACGACATCTTCCAGTGCATATAACGCGCTCGTAATTGCAGCATTCACGCTGACGGTATTGATAGCCAACGTTCTTATTCTACGGCGTCTGGCGCTAACATCAGATTCCGTTAATCGCCCCACTACCGCATCTGCGGGATTACTCACTGTTTCCCAGCCGAGAATATCGCTGGCTACTTTATTTAATGCTCCTGCTGGACAAATAACAGCACCAAATTCCAATGCTCTCATTGACCCAATGGCAGTACCATCAGCGCCAAGAATAATCACGGCAGTAGTAATAAACTTATCGCCGTTATCTGTTTCAGCAATAGACCCTGCTTTGATTAACGTTTTCGGTATACCGGAGAAAACCACGCCAGTTAAAATCGAATGAGTAGCGCCGAATCGCGCACCGCCCATCAATGCCCAAATGCCATCAAGGAATATTCCGCCCGCTATGTTTGGATTGATTTGATTAGCCACCTCCGCATTATTTCTTGCTATTGCGTCCCGACTTTCAACCTCCATAGTTACTAATACGCCCTGCGGTGTTTCTGGTGACAGATTAATATCTTGCCCGAATACCGCCCGATATTCGGATTCAACCTGCTGCCGTATATCAGCGGTATCAGGAACGATAACGCCGGTGGAATTGATATAGTTATACTCTGCCATTGTTTACCTCAACAACGCCGTATTGTGTTCTGATAACCGCAAGATATTTAACTGTGTTATCAATTAATTGAGCAGAAAAAGAAACGATCTCGATGACTTCTGAAATTTCTCTCATACGCTCGCGGAACACGGATTCAAATAGAGCCAGATCAGCATTAGCACCAAAAACGCTACTCCAGAACGGCATACCTTTATCGAACTTATGCAACATCTCCCCACGTTTCGCCCTCACATAATGTTCACATACTCTCATCGTGGCTTTTTCATCGCGGCAAATAGACAAATTTCCATGCTCGCCGATGAACAGATCATTATTTTTATCAACATCGAATGAAATCATATAGGACCGCCTGTATTGTCATCTCCATGTTCAACCCCGCTGTGTTCGTGATCGCTGCCGATGTTCTTGCCGTTATGCGTCATCGATCCGCCAGAGGATTTACTATTGCCATTCAGCGAATAGTTTCCGTTGATCGTCACATTGCTATTGAACGTTGTCTCGCCTGCGTTCACTTCAAAAGATGGCGTATCAAGTACGGCTTTATCGTTGTGCAGAGATAAGCAAACTGTGCCGTCTATTGATTGAACGACCAGCGCATCAATGTTTTTTCCATCAATAACCCAGTCTTTTAATGTGTCCGGATAAAACATCGAATCGCTGAAAGAGTGCAAACGTTCCGTATTCGGTTTGTCCTCCAGTCCGCCACGCTGGAATATCAAGCTAATATCTCTGTCATTCGCTTTTAACCAGCCGAAGTCACCCGGCTTGATCGGCACGCGGATAAAAAAACCACCGCCGCCAAAACGGAATATCGGCACATTAGCCACCGCGCCGCGACTTACTTTCTGTCCGTCAGTCGTTGCCATCATCACAAGCGGTTGTATCGATGCGCGGTTAGTCGCATCGTCATAGCTGATGACTTTAGCCGGTAGCATGTCCTCTATTCCCATTAGCAGATTTCTAAAGGCGTGATTAAGCTGCCCTGCCAGACTTCCATCATTGGAGGGGTCATCATTTGGGATATTCATTTTTATGCTCGTATACAGGTGGCTTGATAAAAGAAAGGATCGTCGTGAGAAGCAACATCGAACTTTAATTGTTCAATAATGTAATCACCGTTTAGCGATTTATTGACTTTGCTATCTAAGCGAAGCATTCCGCCGAGAACGGATTCACCATCTATCAGGAAACGGACATCAAGCCCCTTTTCGTTCGCTTTAGGAATGCCGACCATTCCGGTATTCATTGATAAAATACGAATACGACCGTTAACAGCTTTATCCAGATCTTTAACGATTAGAACATCATCATCAATGAACGCTTTTACGCCGCCAGACTCTTGCAGACGGCTAACTTGTTTCGCCGCAGCTCCGCAGTAATACCAGTTTGCGATATTTTTATCAGTCGCCTGAAAATCAAGTCGAACACCGCAATCATCAGCAACTTTCTTCGCTATTTCACTTAACTTCTGTACCGCTGTGCCAGTCGATGAAACAATATTCATCGCGCTGGCATTATTGGTTTTTGCCTTGATCGTTAATGTAACGTCTGGCGGTGATGCGATCTCCGCACTGACAATATCACCGACAAAAACAATAAACGTACCGGTCGTTACTCTGCCGACTTCTACTATCATTCGGCGCGGCTGTTTACCAGGATTGTACGGACTGGTTTCCGTTAAAATATAATCGCGGGTTTCAGCATTTAACCCGTCGATTGTTGCCGTACATTCGTTTTGTAACGGGTTAGCGTATTTAGTGCCACTGGCTTTTATCCGCATTCCCTCATACCAGTTCAGCTTCCCGTTAACCTCCAAGCCGAGCCGGATTCTTCGCAAATCAATCATAGCCATCTCTCCAATAAACTAATGTTTGATTAGACTCGAATTTTTCCCAACGCGGCAGCTCATCGTTTTCAGTCAAAATGGCGAAATTTCCATTATTGCTTAAATAGTGAGACGGAATGATCGGCGCGTTTGCAACAATTCGAGTCCCGCGTATTAAATACGTATCATCGCGCATTACATCGCAGACCATCATTCCGCGCGCTTGCTTAATTGTCAGCTCCCAGCGCGCGTTATTAATCGTTACCGTTAACCGCTGGTTGGGTATTGCTGTTAATGGGATTGTTCGCATTCATTGACCCTTAGCCAAAAATATCGGTTAATACAGATCCTTTTTTCTTTGTTTTTTCGTCCGCTTCCTGCGTCTGAACTTTTCCACGATTAACCGTACCGGATTGCTGTTTTTTCTCCACTTTTTGCGGCGGCAGCTCTCCGTACTCTGGTTCTATCGTTCTCCATTCAGTGAAATGCAAAGACAGTTTGATCGCATCAAGCATCTCTGGTAATTCATCGTGAGGGAAATTGATCATCAGCATCGGCGAGTATGTGCGTACTTTTGTCTGTATCCCAAGCAATTGATGTTTGTCGAAAGCCTGCCGGATTGACTCGTATGTATTTTTCATATCCTCACCGGACAGAATTAATTCCATGTCGATTTCAATCGCTTCAACGACTACGTGATCGCTTCTTGTCTCACCACTCTCTACTTGAAACTTCGTGGCTTTATGCTCATCGCGCACATTGACTTTGATTGGACTTGCAGAAGAAAAAAGGGTGTTGAATGAGTCGAGGTCGAAAATCTTCACATCGGTAATCATGCTGCTACCCCTGTCGAATTCTGCTGATTAAAGTCTTTTAGCTGATCAGCTAACGCACTCTTGGCATCACCTGCCATACCCTCTGCGTCCGTTGCTTGAGTATTGATAATGATGTCGCCGGTCTGTACGTTTGTTTCATTCGTCTGATTAGACTGATTGGATATAGCGTTACTCGTTAACGGGTTCAACGGGTTAGCTGAAAGTTGATCAATACTCTGATTAGCGAATGATACTTGCTGCCGATAGTCTTGCTCCTGCTGTACTTCGTTCGGCGATTCACTTTGAATATTTCCCTCTTCATCAACCGTCCTTTTCACATTTTCGTTAACCGTTACTTCATCGTCACCGAAACCGAAAAAGCTCTTAGCTGAATTAAATCCGTTTTTTACTGCTTCGATTCCTTTAGTGACAAAGCCGATAATTTTTTCAACTTGCTTCCACATGAGTTGAAAAATACTGATAACGGAATCTGATACATCTTGAAATACCCCTTTAAACCCATCACCCCATTTACTCAATGATTTTATTGCGTTAAGTAACCAGTTGATAAATTTATCAATCTGTTGTCCCATCAAGTTAAACGCCGAGACAAAGAGATCTGCGATTTCATTAACAATGGTATTAGCCCAGCGAGATAGCGTTTTGAATGCGTCGATCAACCCCATAACGATTTGTTCTATCATCGGATATTTTTCAAATATTCTTCCAATCATCGAATCATTACCGTCGATGAAATTCATAATATCGTCATAAACAAGGGCGAACGCTGCTGCAAGAACCGCAATGATTGAAATGATAAGTATCATCGGTGACATCGCCGCTAACGTTGCTGCTGCGGCTGCCAGCATCGGCGGAACGTAATACACGGCAACGACAGTACCGATCGCGATAAATAATCCGGTGATAAAATGCTCATTTTCTCTTGCGAAATTAACGAGTTTTGTCAGCCATTCCACTACTGTTGTGATCGCTGGCATAATCGCTGTATTGAATGCCCGACTTACGTTGCCGATGGCACTATCGAGACCTGCAAACGCAATTTTTAATGCCTTTGCCCGTTCCGCGTTTTCTTTAGTGATAACGCCATGCTCTTTTTGCGTCTTTAAAAGTTTCTCTAATTCCTTACGACCTTTCAGCACCATTTCAACCGTCCGGTTATCCGTGATGCCGACCTCTTTAATGCGGAATATCGCTTCTTCTTTACTCATAGACTGAACAGAATCAGATAGCCGCAACATTCCCTCTACGGCGTCGATTGTCTGACCCTTAACGCTTTTCAGTGAAATGCCGAGCTTAGAGAATGTCTTAGCTCGACCTGATTCAACATCTTGCAATGCTTCACCGATTGCCTCTGCCATATCCGTTAGCGAATCACGCGCTCCTTGCGCGTCACCACCCATAGCTTCGGCAGCTTTACCGAATGCGTCCAGTTCTTCAACTGCCACGCCCAGCGTATCAGCAGTTTGCGCCAATGCGGTTACATTATTTGCTTCTGAAATCGCATTACTGATCGCCGCACCAGCACTTAGAGCAATACCTAAAGCACCCAATACGCGTTTTGCAAAACCGGAAATAATCTGTTCACTTTTCTGGAAAGTCTCACCGCTTTTCCCCATCGCCTGATCCAGTTTTTTGGTCGCAATGGCTGCCGATTCGGTTTCTTTCTTTAACTGTTCCGTTGCTGTCGCTGCCTGTTTTAACTTCGCAGTTAATGTCGTCACGCTGCCATCAACACCGGAATTAATGAATGCGTCACCCATCGCATCAAGCAAATCGTTAAATCCATTTGTAGTTAACGCGGTAGTCTTATTTGCCGACTTCATAGAAGTAATGATGTCATCGGTCGAAATACGGGCATCATCTAACCCTTTTTTCATGCGCGATGTGTCGGCTTCAAAGATAGTGACGAAAGTATCTAGCAAAGGCATACATTATCCTCTTGAAGCAGCAAGAGCTTCGTTATAGCGATTAGTTATTGCGATTTCCCACAAGTCCATTGCGTCCTCAAGGTCTACGGACGTTTGGAGTTCTCGGAGGGTTGCGAATCCTGCGGAAATGATGACGGCAAGGAAACCATCAGCGTTTTTATAATCGACGGGAGTGAACCGCTGACCTTTTGAATGAGGTAGTGGAGGAAACCGCGACTCCCGTCTTTCCCGAAAAAACTGGTATTGTATTTAAGCATTTCAATTTCAAGGCGGATCAGCGCCTCACCGTCAGGAACGTGATTATCAATAAGCGTTTGTGTTTTTAATGCTATTTCTGCCCCGTCAACATCGACCGCGACATAACGCATCATTTTTAACATCGCATCATGACTCACTTCGTAATCACCAATTTTTGGCGCGTTGGATAGCGGATATTTGGCAAGAATTTCACGCCCTACCGTTGCCGGTAATCGACTGATAATAAATTGATGATCTTCTTTGTCCGCATCGGTGATCGTGATGATTTTTGGCTTAATAAGTTCCATATTTACTCCAAAGAAAAGGGCGGAAAATCCGCCCTGTTTAATTTACTTTGCGCGTGTCCGGTCAAAATCCTGAAACGTGAAAGTGTATTGTTTCGATTTCAATCGCCCTGCGCTCGCGACTGAATTACCGCGGCTACCGTTAGTGATCTTGCCGTTCCGCGCAGTCATCGTTGAGCCATCTCCGTAAGAAGATACGATAGTGATAATATCCCCCGCGTGTCTGCGCCCACGTTTAGCGGTATTAGCTTCAAGAAGAATAGAGAGGTTTTCATCTTCTTCACTGCCCGGCAGCACATTGATTGTTAACGACTGCGGCGTTGGCGTAGACCAAGAAACCATGTTGCCGTTAATATCCGAACCGACTTGAGCAATATCGACTGCTGGCAAGTCAAACGGATCGGCATCATCGGCAAAAGTCGTAACGAGGATACCGGCAGGAAATGTTTTTGTTGCTTTGATAACGAGGCTAAACCCCGTTGCTGATACATCATTCATGTATTCACCTTTTAAACTAAATTATGACTTCCTTCCACTTTCCGCACCCAGTCGCCTTTGCTGTAAATCAGCACGTATTTCATTACGTATTCAGGCAACATAGATGGACCAGTTTGTTCAACAATATCCACGTCATACCAGTAGCCTTTATCCTGTACGTCATGCCATGCAAGATCGTCACCAGAGGCATCAGTAATAGCGATTTGCTGATTAACGGTTAAATCTTTCCCTGGTAAAATTGTGCCGTTGTTTAACGCATTACTGACCGTATCCGCAATCACTAACCGCGCTCTTGCTTCACCGTCCTGATTTGCAGGAATACCGCGAGTCGATAGCTGTAACGTAAACCATTGTTGAGAGATGTACGCTTTTAGCCATTGCTCATTTGCATGAACACTCATATCCAGTGGGTTAGAACTACCACCGCATAAGAAAGCACGCTGATAAAACAGGATTGAGCTGCCCGCAACAGCGGTTTCACCGTAATAGTTGACTCGCAGCTTATCCATTTCGTCAGCATCAAGATCCGTGCTGATTTGAGACGGGAACGTCACACCGAATTGACGATACATATAGTTAGTTGTGGCATTAGTACGGTCATAATCCGTAGCTGCCATAACTGCCATAGGTAAAGCGTTAACGAAAAAATCTTCATCAGTGAAGAGATTTAGTCCCGTTGAAGCTGTGCCGATAAGCGCTGCGCTGAAATCCTCCGTACTCTCCGGTTTTACAAGCAAGTGAAGTTGATATTTCACATTCTCGCCGGATACGTATTGCGCTAATTCGACGGCTTGATTAATGGCTAATTCGGTTAAGAATGCCGCGCTGCCAAATGAGTCACTGATTTTTTCAGAAGCAATGAACGCTTCAAGTGGAGATTGCGGTGTGACCCCGGCAGAGTTAATTCCTGATGATAGCCCCATCAAATCAGCCAAATCAGATACTACAACTGAAATAGCCGCATTTACCGCCACGCCGCCAGTTAAGATGAATTCTGAATTTAACGCATCAAAAGTAACTGTTCCGGTTGCAAATTGTGGATCAGATTCCGCATTCATTTTTGCCTGAACCGCAGAAGCAACATCTGCGAACGCGGTCGCCGTGGAGAGATTAATCCCCGTCAACGTTACATCTGAACTACCGATAATAATTTCAATCGTTCCGGCAGTGATCGCCTGCAAATCAGAAAGACTACCGACATCACCGCCGAAAACAGTGGGATTGCGTCCGACAGGCTCATAAGCAGCGATTTGTAATTCTCTCGGCTTATTGACCGGTGCGGGGCTAACATAACTAAAGTATTGTCGGGCGAATTTGGCTTCCGGTGAGTCTGCACCCAAAAAATCATCAACTTGTCCGCTGGAAAACGCCAGCACTGATCCAATCGGGATTTTTGGGTTTGTGGAAAAAATACGACCGGTAAGTTTTCGCATCGGTACAGCCGTTGCGCCAATAACAGCGCTGGCAATATCAACATAGCGATTTTGCTTAATTGTCATAATAAGACCTATATTTGTTTAATTTCTTGAATAAGGGTGTGAACTACTGGTGTGATTGGGTTAATAAATCGGTTATGCGTAATTTTGAAATCGAATGAGGGATTCATTTCATAATCACCGTGATCGTTAATAAAAAATGGTGTTCTGATCGTTCCTGCTCGCTGAACACCAACGCCTGACTTTCTCATTGCCTCAACAAATGGCAGAGAATTAACAACCATGCGTGCAAGTGATGTTAAATCCAGCGCTGTATGATCTCCCTGCTCGTCAGAAAAACCCTGTAGTTGAATCGTCTTTTCTACTATTTGCCGTTCAACATGATGAGCGTGGTCGGTATTCGGAGAGTAGCTTCGTCCCTGCCAGCCATGTGCTGATTCATCAACTGGAAAAAACATGATGAATTGATTTTCTCTACCCTCTTTGTTCGACTGATAACCCGCAACTACCGGAACGGCTACGCCATATTCAGCGAGTTGCTTCATGAGTTGCCGACGTAAAGTTATATAGACTTCGTTATCCGTCATCGTTGCCTGCCTCCATACATACAAGACCTTTCCAGCCGTCTTGTGTGTACCAGTCTGCATCACCGACCACTTCATAACGTTTACCACCGGAAACAAGGTAATCAGGTGAAGAACCGCGATTAACACCGCTGACAGGATTAGAAGTGTAGAGCTGACGATAGATTTTTGATGTATCTAACCCCATTTCCAGCACATCTTGTACGTCCACTGCCTGCCAGCTTCCTGTTATTAAAACCGGTTCAGCATATTGATTATTCCATCGACCCAACTCATCAGTTTCACGCTCTGTAAATTGATACCACGTAACCGATTGTTGCGGGATAACTCTTGCGGCGATATTAAGCAAATTGCCAAACATTATTTATCCTCCACGGCATGCGTAACGGATTCAAGCATCTTCCCTGTATATACCAACGGTTTGCTTGTTGCCTTTCCTTTGCTGTGCTTTCTTGCCCTTGCTGCGATAGTCGCCGGTTTTAATTCTGGTGTTATCACTGCTTCGATACCTTCTTTAATATCGCCAACCGCAACGTCGCCGATAATCGATAATCCGCTAGTGATGTCAGATTCACCGCTTAACGCTTTTTTAGCCGCACTATAGAATCCTCTGGCATATTTACTTTTATTCTTTGTGATTGAGGGACGGATAAACGGGCGGGCAGGAATACCGCCCTCCGGATAACCAAGCTCCTGAATCGCTGCGATATAAGCAATTGAAGTACCATCGGTATATTTAGCAGAATCAAAAAAGCCGACCTTGATTTGTTTTTTATCTAACGCATCAAAGACGGCTTCCATTTTTGCCAATTTATCTGTCATCGTATTCGCCCTCGATTAGGGAATCTACCGCCAACACTGCGAAACGCCGAGCGTTCCGGCATTGATCCAACATAAAACGGCGATGACCCGCAGCGGTGAATTAACGCCAGATACTCCATGCCGTATGGCGACAAGTTAAACCAGTGCGCGGTATCCGTGCTTGATTGCGGAGCAACAAACGAGACACTGACTTTATCAATTGAAGCACTGGCAATAGCACCTGTCTGAGCGTTTCCCTCCGCTTGCTGTTTTCGCAGATACAACAGATGAGCAACGACAAGCAGCCATAATTGATTCGTACACACTCCGCGACAGGTTGTTAAATAACACTTTGCTTTTTCTGCAAAAATGTAAATTACATCATTTTCCACATCGTTAAATTCAGGATATAGCGTGCGAAAAGAAGTGAGCGGGAATGTGTTCATATCCATTATTTTGTTTCCTTGTCTTCTTTACCCGTTTTCGGTATGTCTTTACCCTCGGCGGCTAATGACTCAGGCGTATCCGGAGCTGACTCATCGCGCGAATTCATATCCGTAGCGGCTTTTTCTGGATCTACTTTGTGCTGATCAACCAAAATATATCCGTTTTGCATGTGCAGTTTAAAAACGTGATTCTTTTTTAACTGCGCGTATTGTTCCGGTGTAACTTCTGTAACAACGCCGCGAGGAGTTAAAAAATGTTTATTCGTAATATTTACTTTACCGGCAATGAATACATCGCCAGATTGTGTTGCATATAACTGATCGTTAGATAATGTGCTGTAGATATACAATTTCATTTAAATCACCTTAAATGCCCCTTTCGGGGCAGTCAGATTAAATACCGCTCAGGCGGGTGGTTGCCCACGGGCGCGTAACGAAAATACCTGCGGTCGCATTGGTCGCATCTTCCAGATAACCTTTAATCTGGTTTTCAGAACCCAGCAATTGGTATTTAACCGGCACGACTTGAAGAATTACCGCGCTTGTCGCCGTTGAGCCGTCATCTACGCTGTCAGCAAATAGATAAGCGATATTAGCCCCGCCGTTCGCGCCTTTAAATTCTGGTGAGAATACAAAGCGCATATTTGGATAGTTTTCATTTACCCATTGCTTAACGGTTTGCCCTTGAGCAACCGGATTAGCAACACTCAACGCCGCGCGGTAGCCAAGCGGTAACGTCATCGTCATCGGCGTATCATCTTTCACGATACCGCCTGATGAGGTCTCAATACGTGAGAACATGGCATTAATATCGCCGGTAATTTGCCCGAAAGACGCCGTTAGCCAAGAGGTTGTTGCCGTGTTGTATGGCGGTAGATTTGGATCATTCAATAACCCAAACACACGAGTAGTGCTACTATTGAAACCGAAATAACCAACACGTTCGCGTGATTGCTCAAGGGATTCTGCGGCAGAATTACGTTTCTCCGCCTGCGCCTGAAAACCTGCGGCATTTTGTCGCGCTTCTTCCAGTTTGCCGACCTGAAACCCTTGCTCAAAGCGGACAATGCCACGCGCTTCTAAGTCCTGCGCGTATGAAGCCAATGGAATATTGCTGTAATCACCGTACAACTCAGCTTTACCCACAGGCGTAGCAACATTCAGAATGATTTCCTCATCATGCCATTCGCCAGCATTCATCACACCGGTGATTTCATCAAGAACGCGAATGCGGGTAGCCGTCCTGATTAATCCGGGTAAAACATGCTGTAGCATTTCACGGCGAACTACACCGCCAGACATTGCAGGACCAGTTAATGCCGAGTCCATCGCGCTCAAACCGCCAAAACCGATTTGATCTAATTCTCCATAAGTCCATTTCTGGTCTGGTGAAATGTTCAACGCACCGCGCTGACGAATTTCACGACCGGACATATAAAACTTCTCTTTACTCACAGCCATGATTAAGCATCTCCTGATGGCGCTACTGGGTATGGGATTTCAGTCAGACGAATAGCGCACAATAAAGGCGTTTCTACTGACTCAATATGACGGGTAACAAAACCGATAACGTTATCACCGGCTTCCGGCGCTGCTTTTGCCGTAAGATCGCCTTTTGAGGTATAAACAACCGGCGAGTTGATTGCTGCTACACCGGCGGTCAACTGGACATATACCTCACCCATCGTAATAAATTCGCCAACAGTTCCGTTTCGTGCGTATGGAACTTCGATAGCGTAGGCTTTCGGATTAATTAAAATCCCGGCAAAAGAACCAGTACCACCAGCGGCAACGGTCTCATTTGCGTCATCAACATAGGTATATGCCCGACCAAATAAGTTGCCAGTTTCGTCACTTGAGTTAAGGACGGCAGTAACAACGCGGGTAGGTCCATAATGGGATATTTCGCCCACTACGCCGCTAATCAGCCCGTTTGCTACAGTTTTTGGAATTGCCATTATTTTTTACTCCATTTATCTTTGATGCTCTGTGCCGGAACTGAATCCATCGTTACGCTTGTTTTTTCAGCATCAGGTTTACGCCCTTGTAGCCAGACATCTACCGCTACAGCTTCACTTCCTTTAGGACATTTGATACCGAGTTTTTCAACGCCGTATTCAGCCACTTGCTGATGCGTCATTGCTGCGCTATCAAACGTGCCGACAAAACCACTTAAGCGATTAGCTAACTCATCTCGTCCTGCGATTTGTTTAAGCAGCTCACCGGTATCAAGAGTCGGTTTGTTTTTTTCCAGACGCGATACTTTTCGTTTTAACGCAGCCATCGAGTCAGCCGTGTTAACAGATTTACGCAATCGTTTTAAACGGCGATTCATGCTGTCAGTTGTTGCCTGTTCCAGTTCTTCTTTCGCTTCTTCAACGGCGGTTTCTGCTGCTTCAATAGCAGTTTCAGCCTCTTCAACGGCAGCGGGTTCACCACTCTCAGCCGCTTCTACAGCAACTTCGGCAGCTTCAACGGCAGCCTCTACCGTTTCTTCCACGTCCTCTGAATCGTCGGAAGTTTCCTTGTTGGGTTGATCCACATTTTCTGGATCTTCGTCCTGCGTTTCTTTGGCTTTGGCAATCGCCGCAGTGATCATGGCGTTAAGCTGTTCCGCCTGTTCCGACGTAAAACCTCCCTCGTCCTGTGTTTTCTTCTCTTTGTCTTTATCTTCTTCTGCCATTTTTAATAGCTCCAACGTATCAATAGTGATGATGTGATCTTGCACGGCGACATCGGGACCAGTTCGCCCCTCATCGACTAAAGCAAGGTGATTACCCCTTAAGTCCCGCTGGATAGCGTCATAATGCTTGCCATCGAAACTGCCGGAAGTGAATTCGTAACGGCTGGTATAGCCGGGTGATAGTTCTATCTTTCCGCTGTCGATGAGACTCAACGCAGAGTTAGACAGGACTTTGATATTTCCGCGCAGATACGGCGCATCGAAATAAACTTGTTCGCCGATAACACCCTGAATGCCTTTTTTCTCTGCCGGTGTGCCGTCTTTACCGAGCATTTCATGCTCATCAGTAAATGGCAGTAATTTGAATGAGTTAATAGTTTCTGGCTTTTCCAATTCCTCAGCAGGTCGGTAAACCATGTAGATTTTATCCCGTTCTGGAGCGCCTATTTCGCTGCCCAGATAGGGGAAAACCCCGACTTTCGTTATCGGGTTATCTTTAACCTCAAGCCAGCCATTGCCATCATATTTTCGTTTTGTCATGTCAATCACCAAAATCGACAACCGGAGTCCAGAAGCACTTACAGTTTGGAAGCACACCTGGCAATCCGCGTTGTCCTGTTTTTAAGTCGATCACTGGCGGGTTATCCAAGTCAAATTCCGTTCCGTCTAATTCAACGTGCAATCTGCGCGGTTCTGCGCTTCCGCTAGAGTGATGCCAAATCCCTTTTTTTATCCCCGCCGATTTCGCGCGCTCCTGATTTGCCGCTGTCGTGAGCTTCCTTGTCTGGTCTTCGGCGATAAACTTCGCCCGTTTTTCTGTCACCTCGCCAATTTCCATAATTTCTTGATAGATAGTTTTCGCTCCCTCGCCGCCACTAGCGATTGAGCGCAATGCGGCACTTTCGACGCGATAATGAAATTTTTCTGGAATTGATTTGATAAGAGAGACATTTTCAGCGGTTGCCGCGATGATTTTATCTTTCATCGCTTCCGGCATTTCTGGCGTTTGAATTGTTAATCCACCGGATAGGGATTTAAGCGATTCGTTAAGACTTCGTTTTGATACCGCATCAACTTGAGAAACGAATTTATCCGCTAAACTTGCTGATCGCTTGCTAAAAACAGAAAGCCATTTCTTTCTTAACTTGCTCATTGCAATACGAGTTTGGCTCGCGATGCTGGCATCTGTTGTAATGCCGAAATCCTTATTTAACATCGTTAACTCTTTCTGATAATCCTTTATCATCGCCGAGATTAATTTTTGCAGACTGGCTTGATACTTTGCTTTTACCGCCGATGGGTAATGTAACGGTTCGCCTTTCATCAACGCCTTACGTTGCGTTGCCCAACGCTCTCGTTTCGCTTTGAAGCGGATCTGTTTCGCCATCTTCATCACCTAGATCATCTGATTCATCAAATCCGTCGGGGCGCTCTAAACCGAAATAGCTCGATTCTTTATCTGTCGATATTTTTTGGAAAATATCTTCACCGTCGATCGCGCCGATGTTCACGTAAATCTGATCTGTCTGCGCTTTCTTCAATTCAATATCTGCATATTCGCCAGCGGTCGGACTATCAAGAGGCTGCCAGGAAATATCAATGTCAATCACTGACAGCCCGGCATTGCGTAATGCGATTTGATAATGCCGTTGCAAAAACTCTTCTAAGTCATTTGATTGAATGCTTTCCAAGTCTTCGTGATAGCTTGCTTCGTCATACTCACCCGTTGCGTTAAAACCTTTCGGTGTTGTACCGAGCAACTTCGTTGCAGGAACGCCGGAAGCCGCAGCAACAAGTTGATATTGCGTCATGATCGTCGCATCAAGATCAGCGAGTGATGTATCAAATTGATTAAAAACGGTGTCAGCATCAGAAACGTTAACGCCGTAGTTATCACGCATGGATAAGAAATACTGCATATTTTCAGCAACGGTATTTTTATCCGCGCTGGCAATATCTGGAATTCCCATCGTGAGCATGCGTTTTGTCATTGCTAATTGCGGTGCTTCGTTAGCTGTCCTTTCCGCTGCATATACGCGTTCATAAATACGTTCTGGCACAGACACGCCGAAATAGTTGTACTGTGGTTTCAGGACATCTGGAACGGGATACGGAATGAACTTAATAAGATGCGTTTTGTGATAACGCCTGCTGCCAATCATGTAATATGTCGGTTCATAGAATCCAAGTGACGCAGGATCTTGAATATTGTCAGCAATTAAATCCGGCGTTATCCACTGTGGATCAATCTGGCTAATCCCTTTGTACGAACCTTTAGCTACGCCGTCTAAATTAAACGGCTTCTCGTAGTAATCCGGATCTGTTGACTCAACAACAAACAACGCTATTCTTCCGCCGAAGACGCGCCCCAAGTGAATAAACTCTCGCGCAGCGCGATTAACGTGATAGCGTTTAGCTGATTTTTTAAGAATATTAATAATCGCTTGATCATCGCAATTGATGTTATATCCCTGTCGGATAGCATCACGCGCTGGCATGTTGCAGGCTTTATCCACCAGCCAATTCTTGGAGATAAGCGCACACATGTTGTAGCCGATGAACGATTGGCTCGCATACCAGCACGCTTGCGCCTCCGGTACGCCGTACATATCGCCGCCCTTAAAAATTGGTATTGAGCCATCAATGGAGTCCATCGCTACACCGCTAATTGTCGGCTGTTCAAGATATATTCCCTCAAAACCGCCGTTATTAGCTGCCAGTGTTTTATAAATTTCCGTCGAAAAAGCCGATACCTGCGGCGCTGGCTGTGTTTTTTTCTTACGTTGAAACCAGCCCATGTTTACCTCTTTGTTGTGAAGAACCCGCCGCGCGATTTGATATACCCGTCAAGTCCGTATCTGACGGCGTCCCAACAGTGATTGTTAGCATCAACAATCACCGGTAATACTTCGCCAGTAATTCGGTCTGTTTTATATGAGTACAAACGGGCTTCTTTTGCCGTTTCTTTGCAGCGTGGGTGAATGATGATTTTCTTGAATCCGCGAAGATGAGTTATTCCGTCCTCAACGCTCCCTGCCCATTTTTTAGCAGCGGAAATATTGAAGCCCTCTTTTTTCAACTTGCTGATTGTCTCTGGTCTTGCGGAGTCAGCCTTGATAGCCCATTTTCGAGCCTCTGGAATGCCGGGATATTTTATATTATCCCCGTGCGCCCACTCTTTAAGCTGCTTTTCAGTTGCTCCGTCTTTTCCTGCATAGAACTTCCACATTTCATCAAGCTCAACGGCATTACCGTAGGCTTCGTATTCAATGTAGAGGCAGTTATCAAGAATAAATTCACGGATAAGCGTATTAGGATCTTTTGCAAACCCAAAATCCGCACCAAATAATAGCCGTTCTGCTTTTTTCCATAAGTCATCGGAAAAGTTCTTAACTTCATATCTTCCGGCAAGAACTTGCTTATCTGAATTCTCAAGATATGCACCCTCCCAAATCCACGCATAGTCTGCGTAATCCAGCGTTGCTAAGTCCTCCAGCCGTTCT
This sequence comes from Enterobacteriaceae bacterium, assembly GCA_031261005.1. Classification (GTDB taxonomy): domain Bacteria; phylum Pseudomonadota; class Gammaproteobacteria; order Enterobacterales; family Enterobacteriaceae; genus JAISKF01. The sequence goes on from JAISKF010000019.1 coordinate 20,189, forward strand.
TCTTCAAGAACATCAGGAAACCATGCGTTATCGTTGTAATTCATCTCAACGATAATTGATTTTTTCGGCGGTGTTTTTCTGAATCGTTTATCAGTAGCGCTTCCGTCTTTTTCCGGATTCCACGTTACCCATATCTCAGAACCATGCTCACGGACGGTTGGGCGCAATTTACGCCACGCTATTTCAGAAACAGATTCAGCTTCATCAACCCATGCAATTAATATTCTGGCTTTTGATTTGATGCTATCCAGATTTTGACGCAGCCCGCAAAAAACATAACTGACAAGTCTATTTTTTGTGCGTATGAATTTCTCGCCGATCTCAAAGTAATCATTAAGAAATGGCGTCGCGCGGATTGCTTGCTTCACTTCTTCCATCGATGAATCTTCAAGCGAGTTCATGTACTCTCGACCACACAGAATTACGCCGCTCTTGCCTGCTTCTGCGGCTTGATATGCTCTAACTGCGGTCATTAATGCGAACGTTCTTGTTTTTGCGCTACCTCTGCCGCCAAATGCCCCGCGATAGCGAACATTATCAGCGAGAAAAACAGGGACTAGTTTTGCGGGGATTTTTAGATCGGCGCACGCCGTCATTTTTTCGGCTCGACTCCAACGAGCCTTATTTCAACCGGTTTCGTTGCCATGCTGCCATCAGATGACTGATGATCAATAATCTGTTTATCTAATCCAACCAGCTTTGCTTTTCCCATCGTTGCCGCAACAGCAGCAGATGATTGAGGTGTTTCGGCAGTTAACGCAGCTTTTCGCGCTTCTTCGAGTTCAGATAAAAGTGAATCTACAGTGACGTTATGACGTTTTTTAATTTCGGACTGTAGCTCGTTTACCCTTGCCGTAATCTTGCCGTGATTTAACAAAGCTGACGCTTTTCTATGTATTGATTCCAGCTTCATTTTGTCAGCAACATACGCGATCCGGTATGCCTCCGAAGCATTACCTGTTTCAATGTATGCCTGACAAAACGCCTCTTGTTTAATTGTCAGTGCCATTTTTAATCCTATTCAGAGTTTTTCACTGGCTCTATATCATACGTGTGAAACCAGCCCTCAAAATTATCGTTAGTGATGCGAATCAATTCATCACCCGCACCGTCAAACTGAATGACGCGCCCCGTTATTTCGCCCTCAATTTCATTGTGCTGCTTTACTTTCATTTTCATGCCGTGTTTCCTCTATTTTGCGGATAGCAGATTTATCAAGATTACAAACTGCCAGCGCCGTTAGTAACTTCTCGTTTAGTAATAAACTATTACCCCAAGTTAAATTTTGAGGGATTTCGGGTTGTACCGTTTCCGTTGTCAAATTAGTTGGAATCTGTACCAACGGAACTTGTACGTAAACTGTTCGCGTATTCCCGCAGCCGGTTAACGCCAGCATCGGGAATAAGACGATTAGCGCAATCGTCACTTGCAACAGAATTTTTGATGTCGCTCTCGGTTCTCTGTGCTTCCAATGCGATTTGCTGTTTAGCATCTTGATTCTCCCTTGCTATGTCATTGATGATTGCGACAGTCCGCAGAACGTTATTAGTAACCTTTTCCGCGCTGTCCCGCTCTTTAATCAGAGCTGAGTTATCCGCTTTGAGTTGTTCGGTTTTACCTAATAAGTGATAAGCAAAAGCTGCTGATAGCGTTGCTACCAGTGCCAGCGCGATGATTATTGTCCTAGACATACTTCTCGCTCCACTTCTCTACGAGTAACTAATCCTTTCCACGCCTTTCCCGCAGCATACTTCCAGCGCCGAAGCTCATCACAAGCCCCTTGCTTATCACCGCGATTGAGTTTAACAAGCAAAGTAGAACGACTGAACGCGCTCACACCTACGTTATAATTGAATGAATACAACGCTGCGCGGGTGGCATCAGAAAGCGGAACAGTAACGAGAGGATCAACAGAGTGTTGTACAACGGCAAGATCTTGATGTAGTAATCGCTCACACTCTTCTCTTGAGTATTTGTGAGTCAGATCGATGTCATCACCCGTGTGACCGTAGCAGACTGTAATAATCCCCGCGAGATCGCGATACGGTTTTGACTCGTAACCCTCAAAGTTAACGATTAGCACGCTTGCAATAGCAATTGCGCCACCAGCCGATGCAGTCAGTATTTTATTTCTCAGCGTCGCGTTCATTGATTACCTCAAACTTCGCGTGAAACTCTTTACGCTTGTAATGCCAGTTAACTGCAAACGTCCCCAGTGAGCAGAGAATACCGACTACAAGCGCCCAATCGTTTAAAGATAACGCCCCTAACATCGTACAGAACGCTCCCCAGCCATACGCTGAACTTGTTGTATATTTTTCCATTCGCATAAGCACCCCGCCGGAGTGTCCGTATTAAAAATAAATTAAATTTATACACACTATACACATAAATTATCTGTATTAAGTGTGTATAGTGTGTATGGTTACACCATCAGTTAACGAGGAGGTATTTTGATAACTGAACCGCCGTTTAGGCGGCTTAGAAATTTTATAGGAGCAAATATGTTATATCCCGCGTTTATTGAAACAGATACAGACGGTACGGCAAGCGGCTGGTTTCCTGATGTAGCTGGCTGCATCTTCGCCGGTGACACCATCGAAGATGCCTTTACTGATGCCAAATCAGCAATTAATGCTCACTTTGAGTTGTTAAGTGAAAAAAACGCCGATATTCCACTATCTCATGCTATTGATGAGCATTTAGCCAAAAATAGTGATGAGTATATCGGCGGTCAGTGGATTTATGTTGATGTCGATATGGATCAGTTTGATGGTCACGCAGAGAGAATCAACATCACTCTGCCGCATCGCTTATTAACTCGCATTGACTCATTAGTTAATCAGCATAAAGACTACGGCAGTCGTAGCGCATTTCTTGCAAGCGCTGCCCGAAACGAGTTAAAGAAAGCTGTTTAACTATTAGCAACCCACAATATTGTGCAGATACTAAACCGCCGTGATGGCGGCTTAGAAACTGCGGAGTGTCCGTGATTAATAATTGATTTTCTGGTAGTAAGATCACCAGAGATTACTTAAATAATTATCTAATATTTTATCGTATTTAATATTGACATAATGCGATATAAATACTATTATTTAGTTATCCGATGAGGATAGCTCTTTAACAAACGAGGCAAGAAATGGTAGAGGTCAAGTGGAAGATGAAAGCATATAAGCAGTTGCTTTCAATCGATACAAGATACCAAAATGCCATAAACGAAAAGATTAATCAGCTCGAAGCGTTCCCAGCAGTAAAGCTAGACATAAAAAAACTCAAAGGTCGAGATAATGAATACCGACTTAGAGTTGGGAACTACAGAGTAATCTTTGAAATCTTGGACGGCGAACCGGTTATCTGCTCTATCAACTCAGTTGATAGAAGAACATCAACAACTTATTAAGTAATGGTGGGGCAACCCGCCAGGGAGCATCAAATGGCTATACAAATCATTCATAACGAACACGGCAAACCACAATATGCCGTAGTTCCTTATGATCAATACGAAAAGCTATTAAACGATAGTGAAAATTTCGGCTGGGAAGAAATCACTTACGAAACATCAGAGAACGATGATGAGACAATCCCAAATGCGATTGTGAATATCAGCATCAAGCAAAATGTTTCACTTCTTGCTGCATGGCGTATTTATCGCGGTTTCTCTCAGCAAGATGTAGCCGAAAAACTCGGAACAACTCAATCAACTGTTTCTCAGTGGGAAGTCGCAGCAAGACCACAAAAACGCACACGCGAAAAACTTGCTGAACTCTATGACTGTAAACCAGAACAACTGATCCCTTAACTTACCTGCCAGCCCCAGCATTACGTTGGGGCTGGTACTCATGACTGAGAATAGGTATTAGTGACCGCTGGCGGTCGCCCATCTTTAGAGAGTGAATCTTTGACATAAAAAACCCGCTCGGTGGCGGGTTAAATATCTTTAAAGCGAAGTATCGCATCGTTAGTAGCAATGTACCCCTAAAAAGTGTATTTTGCAACTATCACTTAGTGACTTTTTTCAAAATATCATCTGCAAAACTCTCTTGTAGCTCACATTCCCTTATCATTTGCTCATAAAGTCGTTTTATAGAACGCTTCCAAATGTCTATCGTAATTTCTGACGATAGCGCTTTACATGCCCTAAAAGCATTAGTTGATGGCAATCTGATATATCCAACACCGTTACAGCGATTACAATTTCTGATCACCGGTACGCCTTGTTTTTCACTTTCCACTTTATCAACCGCTAATCCGCGACCACGACAATCAGTACACGCAACCGAGATAACGCCTTTTCCGTTACATTTAACACATAGTTTTTTATCTCTTTCTAATACTTCCCGCTTATTCTTATTGTGTGATTTAATCACTATTCTTGAAACGTTTAATAACCCTTTCCCCGCACAGCAGCGGCATTCCTCAACACCTGCGGCACTGCGACAATAATCAGCATATGCAAAAGTTGCTAATATTTTCATTATTTTTACTTTAACCACCGGTGATAACCGTCTGATAGATGGATATTTATCATAATGTTTCATGCCGTATTGTGTTAGTAGATCAAGTGCTTTTTGCTTATCCAGTCTACTGATTCCAATCTTCCCCAAATACGCAGACATACCGAATTCAGCTTGTGATTGACACATTCCGAATGATGCCATTACATCAGTACAGCTTAACGATTCTGTCGCAGTTGCTCGTGATGAGTCGCTCAAAGATGGCGACTTAGGAGCAAAGAATTTTACTGCATTTTCTAAGTTCATATAGTCCCCTTTTTAAGCTGCGTTAACTGAAATTTAAACTGCTCTCTAACCGCCTTTAACTCTTCAATACTCCAGCGCTTTATCTCGTTGCTGTTTTCAATCTCTTCTACTGCCTCAACACCTATGCGGCGGATCAGCTCGGCACGATAAGAGACGATGTTCCCGCTCTTGTGCTGATTGCACACTGAGCATTGTTTGTGAATCTGTCGCGGATCAAAGCGTAGCTGTGGCGCTGCTGCGGTCGTGCGGTAATGCCCTGCGTCCCACTTTGCTTCTGTCGTTCCGCAACTTACGCACGGCTTGTTTTTATCGCGCTCTCTCACATAAGCGTTTACTGCACGTTGTGCGTCTTTGAGATATTCCGCGCGTGGTCGTAGTTCTCTACGTTTTTCACGTAATAACCGCCGTTCCGCTTTTTCTTCCTTTTTCTTTTTTTCTTGCCGAGCAAACGCTAAAGCGCACTTTCCGTTAAAACACGTTTTTTGACCAATTCTCATTTTTACGAACTTCACGCCGCAAATCGGGCAATCGTATTCTTTTCGCTGTTTGTTCATTTTGTTATCTCCAGAAACGATTCTGATAACGCCGATCAGTGCGTGGCGTGCGTGATAATTCGGGAAGTAACGCGCTTACTGTCCACGTTTTAAAATTTTTATTGAGATTGCGCTCAACTTGTACACCACGTGATCGATACTCGCGCATGAGCATTTCAGCTTCTTCTGTTGTACAATCGGAATAGTGAAACCATGATTTCTTCATGAGTTACCCCGCAAAACTGAGTAATTGCGCGGCTGTATTAGCGGCTTCTTGTGGTGAATTGAAATGCTTACGTAGAATCCAGTGCCACAGCAAATTTAGCGCAGCAGCATATAGCCCTTGAAATTCTGTCTCGTCCATTTTTGCGAACGAGATTGATTTAGGGTGTTTACGAAGAGTGCCGTCCGGCAGTTGAATAGCGTCAAAATAACCCGCTTCTATCGTCACCCACGCACGGAATGCGTCGAATGATTTGCAAATGCTTATACTTCCCGCGCGTTTCTCTGCTATTTTTTCCAGATATTCTTCTGCTGTATTAAAAAAAATACTGGAATTATCACAGAACGATGCGAGATATTTAGCATACCCATTCACTAGCTTTCTTTCGTTAGACGAGATAGCGCCGCCGGTTGGCTCCCAGTAATCAAATCCGAGATTGAGCAACGCAAAGAATTTGCGGTGAAATTTAGGATTACGCACTTGCTTAAAGTCAGCTTCAAGCACTGCGCCAAGTTTGATTTTTGAATGCAGATAATCGCTGGTCTCAGGCGTTGCCGGGATCAGGACTCCAGTTGAGTGTTTTATAAGTTGTAATTGCACCGTCTCACCTTTTAGTTAGACGGCACAGCATTTTTTTTTGCGGTAGGTGTCAGTTGTTCAGACTGACGAGATAACTATAACACTTGATTATTGATAATCAACTGTCATATGACTTGCATATATAGAGGATCACCACTAATGAAAATGGCAAACCCTGCACGTCCCGACGAAATTATCGCGGAAACACTGGAAGATATGAATGTGAGTTTGCGTCAATTCGCAAAAGCAATGGACATTACTCCATCTACAGCAAGTAGAATTGTATCCGGTCATACGGTAATAACGCATGAAATGGCAATGAAACTAGCGGTAGTTATTGGCAGCACACCCGAAACTTGGTTAAAAATTCAGGCAAACTACAGTCTGTATGAAGCTAAAGATCTTGTTGATTTAAGCCATCTACATAAACAATAGGAAGATAACGTGAACTTTTTACAAGACGGCTGGGTCGGATTCTAGTGCAAGATAAAGTGTAATGATTAGTCATCATCACTTTGATTGGAGTTATTTCTATCCTGTTGATCAGATTTGCCTTTATACAAACCAGCTATATACCCTGCAAAAACACCACCGCCAATCTTTGCTAATTCAATAACATATTGTGCGTTATCGGTAAAAATAAACATCGCCGCAGTAGCCAATAAAGCGACTACTACCAAAAATTTAAAATAAAACTTTCTTTGGTCAACTCCACTAAAAAAGATAGCTTGCTCTTTTCTATCGTCTTTCTGAGCTAAAATAGATTGTAAAGCAATCTCTCTATTGCTATCAATTTCTTGCTTCCTAACCTCAAGTTCCTGACGTTTAAATTCGACCTCTCGCTCTTTTAAAGCTATCTCTTTGGTCTGAACTTCAACAAACTTGCCTAAAGCATCTAACGTTTTCTCTGTTTCGACTGTGGTACTTACTTGGTGATGCCTTTTTCCAGCATCATCTTTAGATTGATTAGACAATCTGTTAGCTCCTTACGATTCCATTAATTGAGGCGTTTTAAATACCACTCTAAAAGAACCAAAGTCAGGCTTACCTATTTTAGGGTTCTTAAACTCCACTCTCTCGATACTATCCATGCCAATATCATCAACTAAACCCAAATATTTATCAGCATTAACAATCAATTCTTTTCTTGGTTCGAGAGTTTTAGCGGCAAAAGCTCTACGCTTATAAACACTGTTTCTCATACTTAAACCCCTCCTATTTATAGCAGAATAACGCATGGATCTACTGCTGATTCGTAGTTTAGCCCATAGCTAACAATATTATCAACACCACAAATTGTTATTTTAAGCATCATGTATCCGGTAGGAAATTTACCGGATACATGATCCAACGTTTTACATTAACAACTCTCTTACTTGTGACATGTCACACCCTGCACGCTTTTCTAAACTTGCTTTCAGCTTTCCTATCAAGATACTGCCGTCAGAGAAACGATCGTTTAGTCTAAAGGAAATTGGCGAATCAACCGCGTTTAATGCGGGTCTTATCTGAGTTTTATAAACTTCATAAATGAAATTGAAGTAATCATGAATCCCGCTCATATAATACAAGTCCCACATTTCTTGTCTTTGCTTACCTGATTCTGACGGAATGAATTCTCCATCGATTGCTAAACGGTGAATATATTCGATCGCTTCCGGCAATTGCTCCAACGCTAAATCGTCAATACTGGAAACATTAAACCGCTGGTGGATAAAACTGTACGCTTCAGGATACATCAATCCTTTTTTACCGACGAGCATGTTAACTGCGTCACGGAGTGGCGTTCG
>JAISKF010000049.1 GCA_031261005.1 Enterobacteriaceae bacterium
AAGTCATCGCCTAAATCACCCAGTGAATCAAACAACTGACCGCCGTTGATGGCGTCTTTACTGTTTGGCGCGATCGCACCGTCAGCCACATTGGTGATTTTCATATCACCGGCATCAACACCGTCAACGGTAATACTTGGTCCGTTAGCAATGGTCAGTCCGTCATTGTTCAGTACGCTGTCGCCGATTGTGATGTCGCCGGTATTACCCAGATCCAGATTCTTCGCCAGCTCAGTGGTTACTGTTCCGTTATCTTCCGTCACAGTCAGATTGCTATCGGCTGATGCAAAGGTCACTGTGTCGTCTGGTTTCACGTTGGTCTTGTTGCCATTTTTATCAGCAACATGCCAGCCTGTATTGGCAATTTCAAGTACCTCGTCCAGCTGATCCTTGTTCACCGCATCTTTGCCGTTTGTACCATCTTTAACGCCGGAAATTTTACCGTCATCGTTAATGATGATGTCGCCGAACTGCGGTGAATCTGCCATCACAATATTCAGCTTACCGTCAGCACCGACTTCTGTTTTCAGGTTGGCACCGCTGTAAGCGCCTGCGGTTGTACCCTTACCCTGAATGGTTAAGGTATCACCCAGATTTAAGTGACCAACAAGACCGGTATTACCCGCCAGATTCAGACCTCTAATGGTCAGATCATTGCCTAAACCAGTCAACTGGCTGACATTCACGCCATCAGTCGGTGCTGTACCGGCTGCCACATTGGTGATTTTCTTATCACCTGCATCAATACCCGCCGCAACCACTTTTGGTCCGTTGGTAATAGTCAAACCGTCGTTATTCAGCAGGCTGTTACCTATTTTCACACTGCCCGCATCAGTCAGGTTAATATCATTTTTTAGCTTTATATCATAATATACTTCGCCCGAATTCCCACCGAAGCTATCGCTATCCGAGATACTGTCGCCTTCAGGCCCGTGAGTGCCCGAACCGAAACGGACTGTAAGATTTTCTGTGTCATTTAACGCAATAACACCCCGCCCACTTACAGGAATCCCTTCTGAGACGCTGGTGGCGGTGCCATCCAGATACTTGTATTGATTAGAAAATATAACAGAATTAACCGCTTCAGTCACAGACCATGTCACAGCATAAAGCTGCGAACCATTAACAGCATCAGTGCTATCTATCGCCATTCTGCCATTCGCAACATTCAGAAGAGTACGGGTTTGATATTTCGCCGCTTCCTCTTGGGCTTTAATGTCAGCGTTTGCCTCCCCTATTGCCTTAGTCCAGGCAGAGTCACCCCATTGAGGATTCGCCATTAACGCATCACGCGCAGAATAGTCGATTTCAGCGCCGCCAAAACTCACAGAGCCAATAGGGGTAGACCCCTCTTCAGAATATTTATAGGTATATTCCTTCGTTCCCCTCCCGGACAATATAGTTTTTGCGGTAGCAATCGGAGTCTGATTTACTATCGACCCTGCACCGAGAGCAACTGAGCCTCCGTTATTTTTTGTGCCAGTCGCATACGACAATACCTTTGCACCGTCACCGATAGCAATAGAACCCTTGCCACCAGATCCTTGAGTTACGTATGTGTTGTTACCGATAGCCATACTATTTATGCCAGCTGCTTCTGCGTTGTTACCGAGAGTAACACCGGTAGCATCTGTAACTCTTGTACTCCTGCTAGCGTTAGCTTTCGCTTGCTCAGTTGACTCAGTTGACTCAGTTGACTCAGTTGAGTTGTTCGCAAGCGAACCAACCTCAGTTGTATTGCTCGCTTGCAAACCAACCGCAGTTGAGGTGCTCGTATCGGCGATTCCTGCCGTATACGCGCGAGCTTGCGGTACAAAACTGATACCGCCAATAACAGCAAATGCCATAGCAATGGCACTTAATCGAAATTCATGTGTACCGCAATGACAAAGCTCCGCGACACAGCCGCATAAGGAAGCACGTTTGCCTTTAGTCGGTGTCAGCTCACTGACGGGGATCAGCATACCTTTTTCGCTGTCCCATTTTAATCTGTATATATTATTCATGATTCATCGTAACCATATGAAAAAAAAAGAAAACATCAATTTATTTTACTTAATTATTTTTCCCCCCTTATTCCATTAAAGGTCGTTCGAGAGACTCGAATAAAAAGAAGTGTCTGGTTTTATCAACCATTTGTTTTGCCAGCGCTTTATCGTTTAATACCCAAGTCAGGTAAGAACTGGCAAAAAACACTGTTTGCGTCACAACGTCTTGTTTTTTGGGATCAAAAGAGACATCGTTTTGCAATACAATATTTTTCAATAATTGAACGGCTGAGATTTTTTTGGCGAACATATCTGCAATATGTTTATTGGCGGCGTCAGAGAAGTGCATCGCCTCAGCCATATAAGCGAGCTTGCGCTCAAGATCCGCACCGCCGTTTCTTGCGGTTAGCAGCAGCACCCATAACGACGCATATTCCGCATCACGCCGATTCGCGCTGCCCTGAATAGCCTTAAAGGCGCTCATTGATTCAGCAAATCGCCCCAGCGCATAAAGATTAATCGCCGACGGAACAGCCGCGTCTGGCATTGGCATATATGAATTCAGCAGCGAGTCATATATGCCGCGGGCTTCACGCGGTTTGCCCGCTAAATCAAACGCAATCGCCTGCTGAAAAGCCGCCTGCTCATCTTGCGATACAGCAGCCGTAGCAGGCTGAACAAATACCGTTAAAGCGGAGAAAAAGAAAAACAACAAATAACGAAAAAATACCGGCATAAACACACTCCCTTGATACAGAAAACTAAAGAGCGACATTCCGTCGCCCGAAATACAACGGTAAAATTAAATAAATAAAAGTAAGGATTAGTTAGTTAAACGAGAACGGCTATATTTTAATGCGAGCGCATTAACGGAATAATTTTGACGGATTTTATCATCGCTCAAACCTTCATCACGCAATGAATCAATCAATTTATATTCCTGTTCTTTGTATGAAGAGTAAATATAAGCACCTTGAAAACTTCTTTTACATGACACGCAATAATAACGACGCTTGCCGGACTGAGCATATCCATGCTTGTTCACCGTACCTTGCTTGTTACAATAGCGACATATTTTTGGTACTTCATCTTTTAGAATCGCATCTTTTAGAACCAAATTAGCGTTCAAATCAAATTCATATATTTTCGACATAACTCTGACTCCATAAAGGTACTAACTAAACTTTTTCATTCAGTGAATTATTCACATAAAAAGCGAGCTAAAAAGTGAACTTTAGAAAAAACACAATTCATCACAAGATCATTTCACTTCATGTTGTTAATACCATGTGAACAGTAAATAAAAACAATAACTTATAACAAAACATTAAATAATCTAAGATAAGCAACCGATTACCTTAAACATTTTAAATAAGGCTATAATATTTTTATAACAGTCATTTCAGACACTCCATATCCGACGAATAGTAAGCATAAAAATAAAAACACACGAAATTATTTACACGAATATATAAATAAAACGAGAAGAGCGAGATACCGTCATTAGCCAGTGTTTTTACAAAAAATGACATATAAAAACACCACCGGACAATACCGGAAACAATAACTAAAAAAGATTAAGCACAAGTGAAATCATATTCTAAATTTTAATGATCATATTCTTTGCATAGCGCAATTCACATCATCATAAATTTTAAACAATAAGATTCACATCAACGCAGTTCGATCATATCCGATAAACCGTATATATTTATCCGCGTTTTTTGTTTTTTCGTAAAGGTATATAAATGTTTTATTGGGGTGGGGATTTGTGGTTTTTTTGAAAGGAGAAATATGGGGGAATAATACGAGACAACAAACATTCCCCGCAGGGAGAGATGTGTCGGAGCTGCCGACATTTTAATACCGAACAAACATTTTTAATTCCCCGTTAGACGGCGGCAACCACTTCTCCATAGAGGGGAATTAATGGTGTTTACATCTAAATTCCAAACTAAATACATCTGCGAAAAACACAGAATAATATCAAATGCCGCTTTATTGCGTGGCACAATTGAGCTACAATTTAAGCATATTTTATAATCAATTTAACGGAGATTTTAATCATGGCTATAAATGCGGTTGTCCGCGCGCGGATAGACGAAACGTTAAAAAATGAAGCAGCAGATGTTCTGGCGGGCATGGGTTTAACCATATCTGACCTTGTTCGTATGACGTTAACCAAAGTTGCCAGAGAGAAAGCGTTACCTTTTGATATGCGTATTCCGAATGAACTGACGGCAAAAACCATTACTGCCAGTGAACAAGGGATTGATGTTCGCAAAGCGAAAGATGCTGACGATCTCTTTAATCAACTCGGTATTTAATGACTCATGACCAGACTAAGGGAAATAGAGTATTCAATTCAGTTTCAAAAAGATGTGAAGAAAGCCCAGAAGCGCCATCAAGATATAGCTAAACTCAAAACGCTTATGACGCTTCTGATGAATAATGCTTTACCGCTTCCGGCTATATACAAAGATCACCCGTTACAAGGCAATTACAAAGGCTACAGAGATGCCCATATAGAACCTGACTGGTTGCTTATCTACAAAATCACAGATGATCTATTACGCTTTGAGAGAACAGGAACACACGCAGACCTGTTTTAACCATCAGACAAAGCGTAATGCTTGATCCTGAATATCGTGAAGCCTATGAAGCAGAAGAAGTCCGCGAGCGCCGCCAAGAGACGATAATTTTACGAGCACCCGCCATCACTTCATCGTGAGGGATTTTAGGTTTAGTGCTATTTATTGATGCTTCAACTTTAGTACGAAACCAGCGGTCATAACTTTCTGCCTGTTCTTGTGTCTCAAATTCTGAAACAATTGGCGATAATTTTCGTGTCACAACTTTTCCTCATCTTTTAGCTGAATTTTTAACCAGAATAGCCCGACTTATTTAATAATCAACCTCAAATTCGGATAAGAACAGAAATCCCCAACACAAAACAGCTCATTATTCACTCATTCGTAAACTAAATAATATTAGAATCAATAACTGCATTGCCTTATACTGCGCGTTTCGATCAGCGCTAATCGCGCGGATAAACCCATATAAGATAAACCCACATAAAAAGGTGAAATGAATTATGTCGTTATTAATTGCGACTACGGTGCTTTGGGCGTTTTCGTTTAGTCTAATCGGTGTGTATTTATCGGGGCAGGTTGATACATGGTTCGCCGTTTTTATCCGTATTGCGCTGGCTTTTGTGGTGTTTCTGCCGTTTTTACGTATTCGCGCGGTTAGTCTGAAACAGGCGCTTCTGTTTATGCTGGTCGGCGCATTTCAACTCGGTATTATGTATCTGTTTTATTACCAATCTTTCCTTTATCTCAGCGTGCCGGAAATTCTGTTGTTTACTATTATGACGCCGATTTATGTCACGCTGATCTACGATCTGCTGGTTGGCAACCGCCTGCGAGCGGGCTATTTATTCAGTGCGCTGCTGGCTGTTGTTGGTGCGCTGGTGATCCGCTACAACCAGCTTAGCGCCCAATTCTGGCTCGGATTGTGTCTGGTTCAGGGCGCAAATATCTGTTTTGCCATCGGTCAGGTAGGATATAAACGCCTGATGGAGATGTATCCCATGCCGCAGCGCAATGCGTTTTCATGGTTCTATCTAGGTGCGCTATGTGTCGCTGGCGTAGCATGGCTGATATTTGGTGATAACAGCAAAATGCCAACCACCGGTTTACAGTGGGGAATTCTTATCTGGCTGGGGATCGGCGCTTCCGGTCTGGGCTATTTTATGTGGAACTACGGCGCAACGCAGGTTGATGCTGGAACGCTGGCGATCATGAATAATGCGCTGATCCCCGCAGGATTACTGGTTAATTTTGCTATCTGGCAGCATGATGTTGACTGGCTGAGGCTTTCCATCGGCGGCGGAATTATCGCCGCGTCCTTGCTGGTACATAAATGGTGGGTTGTGCCGAATGGTTTGACACCACAGGTAAAAAATAGCGCGGAATAACGTAAAAAACCGCAGGCGCAGAAAGGAAAATCGTCAGGTTATCGAGGTAAACACATCTCAAACCCATCACACTTTTTGTGCAGCGCAGCCATTGACTCTGGAGTCTACTCCAGAGTGTAGAGTAGCAATGATGAACTCTGGCGAAAGGCGCTGCACAATGGATAATCAAAAAAAATTCAAGAGTATGACCGCAGATCAACATGAACAGCATGAACAGCATGAACAGCATGAACAACATCATTGCCATAGCGCTTGCTGTACGAGCGAAGAAAATGCGGCGGTTGATGAATCTTTATCTCCGCTGGCTGCCGGAAGCCGTCGTTTAACGTGGCAAGTTTCAGGTATGGATTGCCCAAGCTGCGCGAAAAAAGTCGAAACGGCGGTGAGTCAGGTCGCAGGTGTTGAACATGCCAAAATTGTGTTTGCGACGGAAAAACTGATTGTTGATACCCAAACGCCGGAAACCGCTGATCCGCGCAACAACAATATTAGCAACAACGATATTAACAACGATATTGCCACGCGCATTGAGCAAGCGGTAATAAAAGCAGGTTACTCGCTCACGCAAGCAACTAATAGCACCGTCAAAGCCGCCGACCAGCCGCCGCGCATAAAAGAGTATGCACCGCCGGTTATGATGGCGCTGTTCATTGCGCTGAGTTGGTTGCTTGGATTGTTTTCTCCTGCGGCGGGCAAAATCGCCTTTATCCTGACAACGGTTGTCGGGCTGATCCCTATTGGCTGGCAGGCGATCCGCCTGACGCGCTCCGGTACGCCGTTTGCCATCGAAACATTAATGAGCGTTTCCGCCATTGGCGCACTGTTTATCGGCGCAACCGAAGAAGCGGCAATGGTGCTGATGCTATTTATGATCGGTGAATTGCTGGAATCCTACGCCGCTAATCGCGCGCGTCAGGGCGTGAGTTCATTAATGGCGCTGTTGCCCGATGAAGCGGTATTAATCCGCAACGGAGAACGGAAAATAGTAGCGGCTGGCACACTTCGCCCGAACGATATTATTGAGATCGCAGCAGGTACGCGCCTGCCTGTAGACGCGCAGCTTATTAGTGCCTGTGCCAGTTTTGATGAAAGTGCGCTGACCGGCGAATCAATTCCGGTAGAACATATTAACGGCGAAAAAATCGCTGCCGGTAGTCTGGTAATTGATAGCGTCATTGAGCTAAAAGTGCTGTCCGAACAGGGCAATAACGCGATTGATCGCATTCTGGCATTAATTGAAGAAGCGGAGGAGCGCCGCGCGCCGATTGAACGTTTTATCGATCAATTCAGCCGTTATTACACGCCTGCGATTATGTTATTCGCGCTGTTTGTGGTGATCGTTCCGCCGCTGCTGTTCGCTCAATCCTGGGAAACGTGGATCTATCGCGGTTTAACCATGCTGTTAATCGGTTGCCCGTGTGCATTGGTGATCTCCACGCCTGCCGCAATTACCTCAGCACTCGCGGCGGCAACACGACGCGGCGCATTAATTAAAGGCGGTGCGGCGCTGGAACAACTTGGCACAATTCGTCAGGTCGCGCTGGATAAAACCGGCACGCTGACCGAGGGCAAGCCGATGCTGACCGATATTCTCCCCATCGGGAAAATCACCGAAGCTCAACTGTTATCGCTGTCCGCCGCCGTTGAATCCGGCTCGCATCACCCGTTAGCAGAAGCGATTATTCGCCGCACCGAAGCGCAGCAGATCCCCTATTCCCAAGCGGACGAGCGCCGCGCTATCGCGGGTGCGGGCATTGCCGGTAACGTTGACGGGCAAACCATTCTTATCAGCTCACCTGCCAGACTGAACGCCGGACAGCTTTCCGCCGATCAGCAAAAACAGGTTATCGCGCAGGAAGAGCAAGGAAAAACGGTGGTGATCACCCTGAAAAATGATCAGGTGATTGGGCTGCTGGCGCTGCGCGATACTTTGCGTGCTGATGCCAGACAAGCGCTGACCGCGTTGAGAAATATCGGTGTTAATAGCGTGATGCTTACTGGTGATAATCCAAGAGCAGCGGCGGCGATCGCTCATGAACTGAATATTGAATATGAAGCCAGCCTGCTGCCGGAAGACAAAGTGCGCGCGGTTCTCGCTTTAAATAAAGTGCAACCAACGGCAATGGTCGGCGACGGTATTAATGATGCTCCGGCGATGAAATCCGCCGCCATTGGTATCGCAATGGGCGGCGGAACCGATGTTGCGCTGGAAACCGCTGACGCGGCGTTAACCCATAATCGCTTAATCGGTCTGTTCGATATGATCACGCTTTCCAGAGCTGCACGTAAAATTATCCGCCAGAACATCAGCATCGCGCTGGGGCTAAAAGCCATCTTCCTCGTCACCAGCTTATTAGGGCTAACCGGATTATGGCTGGCTGTATTAGCCGACTCCGGCGCTACTGCACTGGTAACAGCGAATTCGCTGCGTTTGTTGCGAAGAACAACACGACATGATGATAAATAATAATTTGGTATGGACGGCAATCTGTCTCCCGAATTAACAGGCATGATCCGAAAAACTGTAGGGACGACAACCTGTCGCCCGCATTAACAACCGTGAAATTAACGGGCGGCAGATTGCCGCCCCTACGAAAACCAATAAAATCATTTGGTTATAAAAACAGGTAACAAGAATAAACCGTAGGGGCGACAACCTGTCGCCCGCATTAACAACCGTGAAATTAACGGGCGGCAGGTTGCCGCCCCTACGAAAACAATAGCAAATAGCATTACGACATTCCACCAATCACATTCATAACGCGGTGGCTTGATAAGCGGCAATCTGCTGCCATATAGAAAATAAGAAATATATGGAATTTATTAATACATACCTAAAATTAAAAACGTGTGTAAAAAACATAAAAATATAAATAAAATGGTTGTTTAATTTACACATAAATAAATAGCACGCTAATAATAGCGGCTATGTACAATACCCATTTATACAATTATATTTCTGATAATGACATCATCAAAATATAGCGATCAATCGCTTTTGGCTCGATCCCCAGTATTTTACTAATATCATCACGACTTTTGGCGTCATCAAGCAATGACTTAACTTGTTGGATAATATGAGTTTCATGTTGCGGATAAATATAACTCACCTGAAACGTTCTTTTACAGGAAATACAGAAATAGCGCTGCAACCCTGATGGTGCTATCCCATGCTTACGCACGCTTCCCATGTTATTGCAGTGATGGCAAATAATTTGGTTCTTTAACATTTTTATATTAGCCCATATTGGGTGATCGTATCTGCGTTTGAATAATAGTTTCTGATAGCAGCATTTTATCCTGAGATGTATCAAAAAAAGCAAATCTTCCGTGTAAACGGAATAAAACAATATAATTTTTGGTAATAAGTCTTTAATCTTTCGGATTATATAGAACTACTATGAATAAACAATAAAATAAAATCAATAAAATTTAATGCGCCTATTTATCTTTTATTATAAATAAGTTTATTTATCCTGAAATTTCCTGATTGTCAGTTATAAATATAATATTAATCAAACAAATGTATAGATTCTATCGCCTTGCTATAAAGTCAAGTAAAGACAAGAGGTTACGATATACTAATTTATTATATACAACTCGGCTTGCTAATTCTTTAAGATTATAAAAAACGTTATATTTATTCTATAATCTGTAAAAAAATCGGTGATTTTAAACATAAAAGTTATTATGTTTTCACTAAAAATGGCTTAATCATAATTTAATGATTAAATAAACGTTAAACTATTTACCGATGAAATTATTCAATAGTAAAACCGTTCTAAAATAGTAACAGTATTATCACAATTATTATTTTAATTGTAAGATAAATAATCTGAACGCGAATAATCATAAAGAGTTAGCAATACCCTTATAAATGATAATGATTATATTATTTCCCCGTCGGTTTTTGCTGTCTTTAGCTGTTTTAACATATCAATATCAACCGCTCATCATGAAATAAAACTGTGTTTTAAGCGCTCTATTTCTCTGTTCCTGTCCTACATTTGCTTTTTGAATAAAAACATCTATACCTTTTAGAAAGGTAAAAAATCATATGTGAGGTTTTATCTTTTTTTTAACTTTTAACTTCAAATTAAAGCTACCGTAAGAATAACGATTGTCTAAGGAGCACCACATGAAGCGTCCGTTTTCTCTATCCTGTCTGGCTATTGCTATGGGTGTATGCAGTTTCTCTGCTTTCGCAGCCGATACGCAGCAACCGACGCCCGTTCCAACGGCAGAGCCATTTGAGTCTACCATTTTGACAACAGACCTCGCTTTCCCCTGGGATATGGTTTGGGGTCCTGATAACTATTTATGGGTTACAGAAAGACAAGGTAAACGTATTACCCGCGTCAATCCGACAACCGGCGAAAAACAAGTTGTCGCCACATTAGATAAAGTACATGTCGGTCCGCAGCATGAAGGGGTTTTGGGTTTGGCGCTTGCTCCTGATTTTCTGAAAGATGGCAGCAGCAACTACCTTTATACCAGCTATACCTATATGGACGGCAAGGACGAGCATACGCGCATTGTTCGTTTGCAATATGATCCGCAAACGCAAACCGTGAAAGACGGCTCGGAAACCACGCTGATTGAGGGCTTGCCAGCGGGTGATGATCACAATGCCGGACGCTTGCGTTTTGGTCCTGATGACAAACTGTATTACACCATCGGTGAGCAAGGTCACAATCAGGGTGTGAACTTCTGTAAACACATTGAGGCACAACGCCTGCCAACGGCTGCTGAGCTGGCTAAACATGATTACGTTTCTTATGCCGGTAAATCTCTGCGTTTGAATACCGATGGTACAGTGCCAGCAGATAATCCAGTGATCAACGGTGTGAAGAGCCATGTCTTCACTTACGGGCATCGTAATCCGCAAGGTTTAGTGTTTATTAACGGTGTTCCGTTCTCCAGTGAACAAGGTCCGTCTTCTGATGACGAAATCAATATTTTGGTTGCAGGCGGTAACTATGGCTGGCCGCATGTCGCTGGCTTCCAAGATGATCAAGGCTATGTTTATGCCAACTATTCAGCGGCGAAAAACTGCCCGTCATTGAAATTTGATGCGAACTACATTCCAAAAGGCGTGCCGATTCAGAAAGAAAGCGATTGGAAAACGCCAGCCAACTTCCAGCCGCCAATCAAAACATTCTATACCGTTCGCAGCGGCTATAACTTTGCGGATAAGAAATGCGGCGATTTGTCCTATCTGTGCTGGGCAACCATCGCGCCGTCTAGCATCACTTATTATCCAAAAGACGGCAAAATCAAGGCATGGAGTAATTCACTGTTAATTACTTCGCTGAAAAATGGGGCTTTATACCGCGTACCGCTTGATGCAGATATGAAAGGCGTACAAGGCGACGAAAGCAAATACTTCCACAGTGCGAACCGCTATCGCGTCTCCGTTGTTGATCCGGATACCAGCAAGATCTATATCGCCACCGATACTGCCGGTAACGTGCTGGACGAAAATGGCAATCCAACCCAAAAAGTCAGCAATCCGGGTTCTATTCTGGTCTTTGAATACAAAGGAAATTAATCCGCAAGGGCGGCAATTTGCTGCCCTTATCAACACGGGCGGTTAACAACCGCCCCTGCTCATCACCAGAAATACAACACGTTAAATCTGTTCATGTAGGGGACGATGCCCGCATCGTCCCGCAACCCTATGTGGATACTCCGATAAGCAACAACGCGAAACTGTCAATCTCATGTCTATGAACAAAAAAATACTATGTATCAATTTACTCCTTTATTTATTCTCCGCTGCTGTATCAGCAAAACCGCCACCAGCCGCCGATGTCGCATGGAAAAATATTAAACTCACCGATCAACTGACGTTATCTTTTGATGGCTCACTGCGCGGGCGTTATGAATGGACAAATACCCGCAATCTGGGCTTAAACGGCGCGGGGCGTTCCGATGCTTATTTAGGGCGTTTTTTATTCGGCAGCCAGATAAATTACGGCGACTATTTTGCCGGATATTTGCAGCTCGCATCAGCTCCCGCGTCCACGCGCGAATATGGCAGAAAGCCAACGGACATCGACAAAAAGTATATTGCACAAGGCTATCTTGATATTACCGTGCCGACAGGTGCGCTGTTTGGTGATGACAGCAAAAATCGCCTGCGCGTCGGGCGTCAAGAGATGAAATTCGGTTCATCGCGCCTGTTTGCTTATCGCGATGGTCCTAATCTGCGGCGCAGTTATGATGCCATTCGTTCAACGTGGTCGGACGCAACGTACAGCGCCGATCTTTTCTTCGCACAACTTTATGAAAATAAAGAAAATAGCTGGCATGATCCTACCAACCATGATCAGAAAGTCTGGGGTCTGTACAGCACGTTACCGCTAACTGCCTTGAGTTCAAAAATTGATGTTTATGCACTCGGCTATGAAAATAAAAAAGCCGCTTACACACAAGGCACGGATCATGATCGGCGTTATACATTGGGCAGCCGTTTATTTGGTCAAGCCAATTCATTTGACTGGGATAGCGAAGCCGCTTATCAAACGGGGCATTTCGGCAAAAAAGAGATTCGCGCCTGGGCAGTTTTCTTTGATGGCGGTTACTCGCTAAAAGATATTACATGGCAACCGCGTTTAGGCGGAAAAATGAATGCCCTTAGCGGTGATAAAAATACTAAAGATCATCAGCTTAATACCTTTAATAGCCTGTACGCATTATTGCCTTATTATTCTGACAGCGGTTTGATCGCTCCGCGCAATTTAATGAATGTGCAACCCGTGGTGAAATTACACCCGACCGATGACATCACACTGGAAGCAAGTTGGTCACACTTTTGGCGTGAGAGTAAGAGCGATGGTTTTTATCTGGGACCAGAACGCCCGATTAAAAATACCACATCGGGCGGGCGTTATATCGGTAATCAAACAGAATTAAAAGCGGCATGGCAAGCTGCATCATGGCTGGAAATTAAAATGACATTTGCCTATTTTCAGGTCAGCGATACATTGAAATCGCAGGGAATGACAGATAATAAATATGTGATGACATCAACGACCGTGACGTTTTAAGCGTGGTTTTTAACAATATTTTTTAAATATAACAAATTATCTTTTCGCATGGGCGGCTGTTAACCGCCCGAAACACAACAGTAGAAAACAGGGAGAAGAGTAGAATTACGCGACGGCTTCTAATTCTGCTACGCTGCGTCTTACTGTTAACTGGCGCACACCAAGATCGTTACAGATGTTTGTGATGCTTTCACCTTTCAAATAGAGTTGTTTAATTTTTTGTTTCATCTCAATTTGATAGGCTTGATAGATATAATCGATCTGGAATGTTTTACCACATGAAGTACATAAGTAACGCTGGAGATTAGTGCGGCTTTTACCATGCTTGCGAACACCAACTCGTTTCGCACAAAATTTACACTCTGGGGGTTGTCGATAAAGTTCCATAATTAATTCATCCTTAAATAAATGTCTTTATATAATTAACAATGCCTTATAAGAATATATTTATATAGCGCAAACAAATGGTACAGACAGAAAACGAGGCTACGTCCTGTTCTGCCACATTTATTATAAATTACCATAAACAATAAATGTAAAAAAACAGCGCAATCATCAATAGATAATTCTAATTATTGAAAATTAATAGCATTAACATCTGGCTTTATTTTATTAATTGAAGTAATCACTCATTATTTGCATTTCACCTCTATACCAAATGCGCGGGCAACCACAAATATAAAGCTCAACTTTTTAAACCAAACTAGTGTAAATATATAGAATAATAATCTAAAACAACAAATTTAATAGAAAATAATTAAATTACATGAGATTAGCAAAATTTTATTCTGGTTTAATACATAAGATGTACTTAATTTCAGGTTTAAATAAGGGGTACAGGAATTTAATTGGTTAATGAATTAATACTAATTTGTAGGGGCGACAATCTATCGCCCGAATTAACAATGCGGTGGGTAATTAGTTCACGGGCGGCAGGTTGCCGCCCCTACGTGAAAATCGCATAATTATTTGAAATTTATAGATCAATTTATACTAATTTGTAGGGGCGACAATCTGTCGCCCGAATTAACAATGCGGTGGGTAATTAGTTCACGGGCGGCAGGTTGCCGCCCTACGTGAAAATCGCATAATTATTTGAAATTTATAGATCAATTTATACTAATTTGTAGGGGTGACAATCTGTCGCCCGAATTAACAATGCGGTGGGTAATTAGTTCACGGGCGGCAGGTTGCCGCCCTACGTGAAAATAACATAATTATTTGAAATTTATAGATTAATTTACACTAATTTGTAGGGGCGACAATCTGTCGCCCGAATTAACAATGCGGTGGGTGGTGATTTTATCCGAATTTATTGATTTGCAGCGTTAAAATTAACCCGATTTCTGCCGGTATTTTTTGCCTGATAAAGCGCGTCATCAGCTTGCTTGATCAAGCGTTCATAATCAGGGTGTCCGGTAAACATTGCACCACCGGCGGTAATGGTAACGGAAACCTTTTCTTTCTTATCGGTTTCGATGGTGAGGGACATGACTTTTTTTCTAATCCGTTCTGTCACGGTAATCGCTTCTTTCTCTTCTATTTCAGTGAGTAATAATAAAAATTCATCACCGCCATAGCGGAAAACAAAATCATTGGCGCGAACGGAATCATAAAGAATGGAAGAGACCTGATAGAGAACTTCATCACCGATATTATGACCATATTTATCGTTGATACTTTTAAAATAATCAATATCAACAATAACAACAGCTAAGTTCGTTGATGATTTTGAGGCAATTAAGATCTCGCGTTTAAAAATCGTCGGTAGGAAACGCCGGTTGAGTAATTTGGTTAAAACATCTCTGCCAACATCTTGTTTGGATACTTCATCAAATAGATTTTTAAGTAATGACGTTATTTGTAAGATATTATCGCGGACACTAATCAGCAGATTATTTAAATTATCAGCATTGGCATCTTTAGCCGCTATAATCGCTTCATCAGTTTGATCAATTAATTTTGAGATATAACCAATATCAGCAATACCGCTAAAATAATGTTTTCCTTTATGGGTAAACCATAAACCGAAATCAGAACGGCTTAATAGTTTTAATCCATAAACGCTGCGATTTAAAACCACTTGATAGATAAATTCTACGTCCCAATCTAAAATATTGGCGAGTTGTTTCTCTTTTTCTAATTCCGCATTCTCTAATAATGAAAAGACGCGATAATTCTCATCTTCTTTCGCCGCATCAAAATCATTATTGGAATAAAACGCATTCATAATCTCCATTGCAATATCAATACTGTAAGTGATGAATTTCATCATCGTGCATTGCAAGCGAAGATCCGGCGTTTTCTCTCCGATTAGTTCATAGAGTTTTCTTTTTAATACACGCGATCCTCTTAATACTAATTGCGAGGGAATGCCAATTCTCGAATGTATAATGCTGACTCTTTTTTGTGTTTCCAATAAGCTGGTAACGCTCTCTTCTGTCGGCGATAACACTGAGATCAGCCATTGAGCAAGAGAACCTTTTAAATGTGTTTCTACCTGAGTATTGGATAAAAAATTAGAGGCTTGCGGATCAGTCATCAGAACGCGGTAAAATTCATTAGCAATATCGGCAGAACTCTCGATGACTATCGTTCTGGTCAAATTCCGCGTTGCTTCGTCGGTGTTTCTGATAAATGTTTTCCATTCATTAGTCACTATTTCTACTTCATCTGACATGATGCTGATCCTATGTTTAGGAAATATTCTTATAAATTATATAACATATCCTTACATTGAGCTGAATTTTGTCCATTATTATGAGTAGTTAATTTTTTAGACAGCTTGGCTTTGGCTAAGGAACGGGCGAGTATCATAGATTGACAGGTTGATGCGTAAAAGCGGCAAACAGCCGCCCGTCAAAGCAAAAATTAAAGGGCAACAAATTGTTGCCCCTACAAATTATTCTTTATTATCAACCCTGAGAGTAAATCAGACTGCTTCTAACAACATCTCTTGTGACATATTTTCTTCATCATAAAATAAATGCACAATATTCGTTTGTTTGATGCGATAACCTTTAGTATCAACGTGCTCAATGAAATCATAAGGCACATGGATAGAACTTAATTTATTTAACAACAACTGCATAACTTGCCATAACCGCTGGTTTGATGACTTCAACTCGTAGACGTCCCAAACATTTGACATAATAGTTTTGTTACTTACGATCAAGCCGTTAGCATTTTCGAGCAGATAGACAAATAGTCTCATCATCGTTTCGCGAAGCTGAATGATCTCGTTAGTATTTATATTAACGATAACACTATTGATCAAATCAACACTAAGACATACATCGTCAGAGTTAACATAATAACCAAATTTGTTATTTTTCCTTGTTATCTTCTTCATAATATTCCCTATGATAAAGTCATACCTAAGCTAGATCTCGATCTGTCATTACAAATGCAAACTTGAACCTTAGAATAAGCGGACAATATTACTATTTCTTATCGATTCCCTGGATATATGTGTTAAAATAGTTATCTAAATCAAGACAAGATGTCAAAACTATTTTTAATACCACATTATTGTTTCGATTATCATTAATACCATATTAGTGGCAATTAAGTTCTGAATTGGCTTAAATCGATTACCGGCACGGAAAGTAACAATATTTATACAAAATTAACATATTTAATTCTGATTCGGTGAGTTCTCTTATCCAATAAATATGTGTAAAAGATATAACTTAACAAAACCGACATAAAGTGAAATAATATTATTAATAAATATAAGATTTATATAATGTTATGTAATTTATTAAATGATTATAAATCAATAAGTTATATTTTTAAGAGGTTTTGCCTATTACACCAATAGTTATGATCTAAGATTTATCATCTATAATCATAAAATCAGTAAACAGGTAAATACTATTTTTTATCGTCCTAACTTATGGAATTCGGCAAAATGGGAAAATTCTATTTAATCAATGAATTGGTTGAATTCCACCCAGATGAGCAGCGATTATCTTTGTATCAGGAAGAAAATAAATTCATTATTCTCGCATCACCAGCCGCACGCTGTCTTATGCTGCTTATCGAACAATATCCTAATTCAGTAAAACATGATGATTTCTATAATATCGTTTGGCAAGATCGTCATGGGCAAGTACCTGCAAATACACTTTATCAAAATATTTCGCTTATTCGGCGCGGTTTTAAAACATTATTAGGGGAAGATCAAGAGATTATCATGACGATACCTCGTTATGGTTTTAAATTAGACTCCCATGTTTCTATTAAAACGATGACATATGCCAATGATATTGATGATACAACTTTATCTCCTGTTGTTAATGAGGAAGGTATACAAACAATAAAGAATAAAAAAATAAATAATAATGTAATGTTACTATTATCAATAATAATATTTATTATTTCGTTGTTTTTTGCTTTAACCAACTTACATGGCACACCCGCTTTTTATCAAGATTATAGTTTTTCAAAAAATAAAAAAGAGTGTTTAATTTATATTAATCCAGAGTATCCTAAAACATTAAGTTATGACTCATTACAGGAACACTCTCCGCTTTCCTGTAAATCATTTCCATACACTTATATCTCCGCTTATAATTTTTCTTCTACTGTATCGATTATTCGCTGCGACCGCCCGATAGAATCTGATGCAAAATGTGTGTCATATATTTATAAGGGAGCAGATAATTCATGACAAAGATTTATAAATTGGTTATTTCTATTCTTTTACTGCTTAGCGCGGGGTGTTTCTATCTCGCCTATACCAACAATGGTGATCATTTAAATTCCTGTGTTGGCAGATATGCCGCAACAAAAGAAGCATTAACCGTAAAATT
The DNA here is from genome assembly GCA_031261005.1 of Enterobacteriaceae bacterium. Classification (GTDB taxonomy): domain Bacteria; phylum Pseudomonadota; class Gammaproteobacteria; order Enterobacterales; family Enterobacteriaceae; genus JAISKF01. The sequence continues at coordinate 17,837 of JAISKF010000049.1, forward strand.
ACTGCTCAATGTTTCCTTTAATAAACATAAAGGAAACGGCATGTTACTGATGGAAGGCAAACTTATTGATGATAAAAATAAAACAACCACTATCGTTGACAGACAAACCCAATTTACTTATGACAAGGTAGATAATAATTATTTTTTAAAATCAACAAGTACATTTGTACGACCTGATGATACGGCGGATACGGAGTTATTAAAATTAAATTTACCTGCTTTTTTTCTGTACGGCGACAAAACCACCAATTATTTGGTCTATAAACAAGGTAAAAGAGGTTATGTCTTTACCATCAGTAAGAGTCCGTTTTTCTACTGTTTAGTATGATTGAAGAAGTGTTTATGCGGTAGAAATTTCCGCCCGTTGATTTAGCGGGCGACAGGTTGTCGCCCCTACGGTTTTGTCTTGTTATTGGTTTTATTATTAATCCTATAACCAAATGATTGGCGTAGGGGCGGCAATCTGCCGCCCGAATTAATAACACAGTGGGTTCGCGGGCGACAGGTTGTCGCCCCTACGGTTTTGTCTTGTTATTGGTTTTATTATTAATCCTATAACCAGATGATTGGCGTAGGGGCGGCAACCTGCCGCCCGAATTAACAACGCGGTGGTTTAGCGGGCGACAGGTTGTCGCCCCTACGTGAAAACCATATAATCATTTGAAATTTATCGTAATTTTATCCGAAGATTAGGCTAAATCATCACAAATTAAAGCACGTTGCGCCCTGCTCTGCACCGGAGATGTTTTCTCTTAATACCGAGAATAGTTCTCGCCCCATGCCAATATGCGATGCCGATAAATCTGGTTGTACTGCGCTGCGGCGCGCTAATTCTGCGTCATCAACCAGCAAGTTAATTTCACCGGTTGTACCGTCAACCTGAATCATATCGCCGTCTTGTACTTTTGCCAGTAAACCGCCGCTGTAGGCTTCCGGTGTGACGTGGATCGCCGCCGGTACTTTACCGGACGCACCGGACAATCGCCCGTCTGTGACCAGTGCCACATTGAAACCGCGATCCATCAATACGCCTAATGGCGGCATTAATTTGTGCAGTTCTGGCATTCCGATGGCTTTCGGTCCTTGAAAACGCACCACCACGATACAGTCGCGATCCAGTTTTCCGGCTTTAAATGCAGCATCAATATCATACTGGCTTTCAAATACTACTGCCGGAGCTTTGATAATCTGACGTTCTAACGGTACGGCAGAGGTTTTCATCACTGCGCGCCCCAAATTTCCCGCTAACACTTTAGTACCGCCATGTTTTACAAACGGCGCTTCCAGCGTCGAGATAATTTCTGCATCTAAAGACACATGCGGACCATCGCGATAAACCAGTTTGCCGTCTTCAAGAAAAGGTTCTTGGGTATAACGATGCAGACCAAAGCCAGCAACGGTATGCACATCTTCATGCAGCAAGCCGCCTTTCAGCAATTCGCGTACCAGCAGCGCAACGCCGCCAGCCGCCTGAAAATAGTTAATATCACCGGAACCGTTCGGATAGATTCGGCATAACAGCGGTACAACTTCGGATAATTCGGAGAAATCGTCCCAAGTAATATTAATCCCTGCCGCTTTTGCCATTGCCACCAAGTGCATGGTGTGATTGGTCGAGCCGCCGGTAGCTAGCAGGGCGACGATTCCGTTGACGATGACTTTCTCATCAACAAGGCGGCCAATCGGCAGATAATTACCGGAAGTTTCTGTCATGCGTGTCACCTGACGCGCAGCCGCATCGGTTAACTCACCGCGCAATGGAATATCAGGATAAACAAAAGAAGAGCCGGGAAGATGTAATCCCATCACTTCCATCACCATTTGATTTGAGTTGGCTGTGCCGTAAAACGTGCAAGTACCCGGTGAATGATAAGATTTGGCTTCGGATTCCAGTAATTCATCGCGCCCGACTTTGCCTTCAGCATAAAGCTGACGGATACGCACTTTCTCTTTATTCGGCAAACCGGTTCGCATTGGACCGGCTGGTACAAACACGGTTGGCAGATGACCAAAAGACAGCGCGGCAATCAGCAATCCCGGAACGATTTTGTCACATACGCCAAGAAACAATGCGCCATCAAACATATTATGAGACAGTCCGATAGCCGCTGACATGGCGATTAAATCGCGGCTCAACAGCGAAAGCTCCATACCGTCTTGCCCCTGCGTCACGCCATCACACATCGCCGGAACTGCGCCCGCCACCTGACCGACTGCGCCGACAGAATGTAACGCTGCTTTAATTCGTTCAGGATAGTGTTCATACGGCTGGTGAGCGGAAAGCATGTCGTTAAACGCAGTGATAATGCCAATATCACTCTTCACCATGCTTTTTAGTGCAGATTTATCATCGGCAGAGCAGACAGCAAAGCCATGTGCCAGATTGCCGCAGGAAAGCTGGGAACGATGTACTGTTTTACTCTTCGCTGCATCGATTTTCGCCAAATATTGCGCGCGGGAAGTTTGGGAACGAGCAATGATTTTCTGGGTAACGCGCTCAACGATAGGATTCATATTATGCTCCACTTTGGCAGTGTTTAAATGCGATACCCGTTATCTTTTGGTGATGCGCGCGGTTGGCTGCGCCTCAAAAGTTATGGGTATGGCAAGTAGAATATGTAAATAACGTGATTACTTGATGGTGAAACTTTGCTGGAAACAAATAATAAAATGCGAATTAATATTCTGATCATTTTATTGCTGTTCATTTAATTACTATGACGTAATAACGTTATTTTTGCTTTAAGTTTTAAATAAACATAAATAAGTAAAAATAAAATATTGCTGCTTATTTAAAACCTAAACAGATGCGTTGTTTGCCTATTGCTATACTATCTTTATATGAATTTTGTGTGACTTCTTCGTTACTCTCCTGAGAAAAACAGCGATCAAAAGTAATGCCATGCGGCGATTTCGTTACTATATACTCAAATGATACCGGTAACAATAGCTTTTCATGCTTAACTTTACTCGATTCAGCTCGTAGAGCGGTACTTTATGTGACCGACATCACAGTTATACGGCGGCGCGAATTTTTCAGCAGATTAACGTCATGTAATTCAGTTTGAACGAATATTTGAACGGATAGAATAAATCAGCAGCAAATAAATTTATTGCTACTAAAAAATACATTTATGTAACATATAAAAACAGGTGGATAATATTTTCAATAAACCTGTTTTTCATTAAAATAAAAATCTATTAATCGGGTGCTATATCATTCATCTCTTGCGTGATATATCATTTATTTTATAGAACTTAGAAATCTTAAAATACAAATACCTGCAACTTGAAAGGTAGCGGGTATAAATGATGTAAACAGATATACCTATTTGACATTTTATTTCATGCAATATTGGCTATTTAATTAATTGAAAATGAAGAAAAAAAGACCCGGACTACAAGACATCGCGAATCAAGTTGGCGTAACGAAGATGACGATCAGCCGCTATCTGCGTGATCCGTCTCAAGTCTCTGCGGCATTACGCAGCAAAATCGCTGTGGCTTTAGATGAGCAGGGCTATATTCCTAATCGCGCACCTGAGATTCTCTCCAATGCTACCAGCAAAGCGATTGGTGTTTTACTGCCGTCATTAACCAATCAGGTTTTTGCCGAAGTCTTACGCGGTATTGAAAGCGTCACTGATTCTCATGGTTATCAAACCATGTTAGCTCACTACGGTTATTTACCGGAGCGTGAAGAGATGCGTTTAACGTCGCTGCTCTCTTACAATATCGACGGGCTGATTCTTTCCGAACGTTCACATACCGAACGCACGCGCAAAATGATTGAGATCGCCGGTATTCCGGTTATTGAGATCATGGACAGCACATCACCTTGTATCGATTTGGCGGTGGGTTTTGATAATCACGATGCTGCTTATCAAATGACCAAAGAAATTTTGCGTAACGGGCATACACATACCGTTTATCTCGGCGCACGGCAGGACGAACGTACCATTATCAAAATGCAGGGTTATGAGCAGGCAATGCGTGAGTCGGGTTTAGAGCCGCATAGCGTAACGACTGATCGCTCATCATCTTATAGTTTGGGCTGTGAATTGATGGAAGAGGCGCGGCGGCTTTATCCTGATACTGACAGTATTTTTTGTACTAATGATGATATTGCCATCGGTGCGGCATTTGAGTGCCAGCGTCAGGGATTACGCATTCCTGAAGATATTGCCATCGCTGGTTTCCACGGACATGATATTAGTCAGTCCATGACACCAAAACTAAGCAGTGTGTTGACACCGCGTGAAAAAATCGGGCAGGTTGCCGCAGAAAGATTACTGGCGCGTTTACGCGGCGAAACCGTCACGCCAAAGATGCTGGATTTGGGTTTTACCATTTTGCATGGCGATAGTATTTAATCTGAATTTCGGATAAGAATTTATATTAATTACTATATATTTCAAATTATTATGTAATCTTTTCGTAGGGGCGACAATCTGTCGCCCGCTAAACTACGGTGAAATTAACGGGCGGTTAACAACCGCCCCTACAAAAAACAATACCTTGAAATTTAAATAAACTAATACGATGCCATTCCCAACCACGGTAACAATATCGCAGATTCAGCCATAATGCCGACGTTGGCGCTATAGGCGTCATACTGGTTGTTGATCGCTGAAACCTGATTATTGAAGTGATCATTTTCTGCGGTTAATACGTCCAATAGTGAACGCTTACCAAGATAATACCACTGCTCATAGAACATGGTTCTTACGCGGTCGGTTTCTGCTGATAATTCACGATAATCTTTAGCGCGGGTAAATGCGGAATCGCGCGTTTGGATCATGCTGCGGATTTTGTATTTCAGCTCCAATACGGACGTTTCAAACTGCATTTGCGTTGCTCTGGCGCGTTGTACCGCTGCACTTTGCGACGCGGTGTTTGAGCCGCCAGTAAACAGATCCCATTCAACATTTACGCCGGTATACCAGGATGATTCATCGCCGTAGCTGTCTTTCGCGGTGCTTTTTGAAACAATCCAGTTAATGTTCGGATATGCTGATGATTTAATGGCATCGGCTTTATGTAAGCTGGCTTGTACTTCGGCTTTCGCCCGTAAAATTTGCGGGTGATTATCCAGCGCAGATAATACTTTGCTTGGTGTGACTGACGTATCATTCCATTGCAATTTGCCCGGTAATTTAACGTCATGACCGACCAAACGGGTCAGTTTAATTTGTATATCACGCCATTTGCTTTCTAACTGCTGCACATTAGTCTGCGCTTGTAGCAACTTAGAACGCGCCTGCACTAATTCACTGCCGCGACCTTTATCGGTTTCGGTGATTTGTGACAGCATGTGAACCAGATCATTCATACGCTTTTCATAGGCTTTAGCGATTTGAATATCCTGCTGATAGCGATCCAGTTCCAGCAAGCTGTTAATGGTTTCATAAGCAATCTGGTTATGGGTCAGTTTGATCGTTTGCAGCGAAGCGTTTGAGGTTTCTTCCGCGCTCTGAATGCTGTTACTGGTTTTACCGAAATCGAAAACCGTGGTACTCATCGATACCGAGCCGCTGGTGTCGTTAATTCCTGACGAATTATCGTTGCGCGTACCGCCGCCAAAATTGGAAATAGGAGAGTTCGCCCCGACTTTCACTTGTGGCCAACGCTGACCTTTAATCTGGTCAATATCGTATTTAGCCGCCGTTGATGACGCCTGAGCATTTTTAATTTCAGGGCTGTAATTCAACGCCTGAGTAACGATGCCTTTAATAAAGGCTTTTCCGTCGATACCTCTACCGCCCGCCGATTTAGAACCCTCTGCCGATGCAGCTACAACCATCATATCTTCGCTGGTATTAAATGACGGCGCGGAGGTATCAACCACCACCCAGCTTTTATCGGTATCTAATGGCTCAATCGCACCTTCAAACGGTTTTTCCGGTGGTTTCTCAACTATTTTTTCCACCACAATCGGGACAATCGGCAGTTCGGTTTCAATGCTATTATCGGCAGGCGTTGTTGTATCAGCCTGAGCCTGACTTGATGATAACGTTTCTTGTGCTGGCTCGACCGTCGCTGAACTACTGGCTAACTCGCTAATCGGTGCCGGATTGCTGGCATTACGTTTAGGTTCAGGTTCTTCCACTAACAATTTCGGCGATGATTTCGTCGGGTAACTCGTCCTCGCCGTTGAGTTGCTGGCTGTTGTGCTGTCAAACGCGCTAATACCAGAAGTGCCTGAATTCAACAATGAAGTGCTGCCGGATTTCGCCGCGTCCGGTGCAGCAGCAATCGTTGTCGCCGCAACGCTTGTAGTAGGTGTAGCAGAAGTAAGCTGAGTTACTGGTTTCAGCTCCGTCGCTTTGGTCTTATCGGCTGTTTTCACTAATGACTGCGACTGACTTGGCGACGGCGGGATCTCTTTCGCCTTAACCGTTGTTGCACTGCTTGCTAATGTGCTAATTGGCGCAGGATTGTTGGCACTGCGTTTGGGTTCTGGCTCTTGTGCTAATAATCCAGTCGATGACTTAACCGGTGTCGGCGGTGGTAAAACCTCTGGCGGCGTAGTTTGGGCTGTTGCCTGAGATGCCGGTTGCCATGAAGAAGAAGGATTAGAAGAAGACGTATTATTAGATGAAGAGGCAGAATTAACAGAAGATCGGTTACCAAAGAGCGTTCCGGTAGATCCCGATTTATTTGGCGCTGCGTTAGTGGAAGCCGCAGAAACAGGATTCGCAGCAGTAGTATGACTAACAACTTCACTGCTCATTTTCGGCGTTTTATTATCCAGCCCTGTTGTCACCGGAATCGGCTCTGGCGGATTCATTTTCACTAGCGGTTGTTGCGCTGGCGGTTTCTCCGCTAATTTAGAAATCTCTTGCGTAACATTATCTGTTTGAAGATGATTATTAGCCGCAGCCTCATTTTTACTTTCTTTATTATCGCGAACACTATTATTTTGTGAAACCGTATTTTGCGGAATAATATCTTTTGAATTTGTATTCTGCGAGACAGTATTTTGTGAAATTGTATTGATCGGTTTAGATATAGGTTTAGATATAGGTTCAGGTGCGGATTCCGGTAAATGCGTTGGCGCATCAACACGTCTGCCAGGCTGAATACTATCTAATAAGCTATCACCTACTGCACTGATCGGTGTAATTAATGCAGGTAATGAAACAGAAAGCGATAACGTGAGGGTAGCTAGTTTTTTTAATTTCATCATTCGCCCCGACACCCTAAAGTGATCTCATCACCTACAGTCAGTAATGATAAACCACCTGTATTTATCGCTCCCGGCGTGCGGGGTAGTTTCATACTTTTAATCATTATTCCCTCAATTCCATCAATAAACACAGTCAATCCATAATGTGCGATGCGGTCATTCGGCTGACATCAATTTCAGCATATACCGTTCAACCTTTTCTAACTCAATACCCAGCATCTCACTAATATTTTTAAGATTTTTGTTTTGTTCCAAAAGATCTTTAACCTGTTGCAACAAGCGCATCTCATGCCCTGAATAATAATAATCGACCTGAAACGTTTTTTTGCATGAATGACAAAAATAACGCTGTAATCCAGAACGACCTAATCCATGTTTAATCACTCTTCCTGCCTGCTGGCAATGATGACAAATCAGTGGATTTTCTACCTTGCGCTTCATAACGTTTCCAACATCATCAGTATAGATAATCAGATTAGCAATCGTTTGATATGCTTTCCGATAATGAAAATGTTATCTATTATAAAAGCGTGTTTTTTAGATTTAAAAACCAATAAAAATAAACATAAATCAATATGTAACTTAAATCAATAAGTTGATTAAACTAATTTAGCGTAACATATTAGCAATAATAACGATAATGTAGTGAAATTGAATAATCACTCACATTGAAAATACCGAAATTTATCATCAACATATTATACTGTATTTCCTGTTATTTACTTATTAATAACACTATATAACGATGATTAACGCACAAGGTGAAATTCACATATAAAAAACGGTTTCCAAAATTGGAAACCGTTTTTTTATCTTTTATTTCATGTGTTGACTGAATCCAATCAGCATGATGATGATGACTTATTTCTGCCCGATTGATGGTGATTTCATATAACGGAAGAATTCACTATCAGGACGCAGCACCATAACATCATTGCCATCGCTGAAACTGGTTTCATAAGCACGCAGGCTGCGAATGAAAGCGTAGAAGTCAGGATTCTGGCTAAAAGCATCAGCAAATAACTTAGCCGCAGTTGCATCACCGGCACCGCGCGTCATACGCGCTTCACGTTCGGCTTCTGCAATCGTTTTGGTTACGCCATAATCAGCCAGTGCGCGGATCTTTTCCGCTTCTTCCTGACCTTGCGAACGGTGACGGCGCGCTACCGCTTCACGTTCTGCACGCATACGCTGGTAGATAGCATCAGACACTTCCGTTGGCAGGTTGATTTGCTTGATTCGCACGTCGATAACTTGAATGCCCAGCTCCGCCATACTGTTCGCGTTAACTAACGGCAGTTTGCTGTTGACTGACAGTTGATCATCAGCCGCATTTTCAATTGGCTTCGCCGCTGGCGCTTCTTCCGGCTTGTCCTGATAACCGTTATTTAATGCGTTAAGAACATCTTGCATCAACTGACCGCGCGAGTCTGTTACCAGATCTTTAATATCGCGCTGACCAATTTCAGAACGTAAACGGTCACTTAATTTGCTGTTCAGAATACGTTCAGCATTAGCACGATTACCGTCACCGGTTGCCAGATAATAGCGGCTGAAATCGGTGATTTTCCACTTCACGTAGGAGTCAACAATCAGGTCTTTGGTCTCTTTCGTTACAAAGCGATCTGCCTGATTATTCATGGTCTGAATACGTGCATCGAGCAGTTTTACTGAATCGATAACCGGCATTTTGAAATGCAAACCCGGTTTATAGACGATCGGATTATTCTGCGTGTCACGCATCACTTTGCCGAAACGCAATACGATGCCGCGATTTCCCTCTTCCACCACAAACAGGGAAGTGAAAATACCGACGACGACAATAACGATAATAGGAATAAGTAATTTACGCATCGGTGATTATCCTCTTCCTAAGCCGATAGAATTCAGGCGTTCGTTGTAAGCATCATCACGTTCTTGGGTAACTTTATTGCTACTTGTTGATGCGGTGGAGCGTTTTGTTGTATCTGGTTTACTGTTAGTCACAACCGGTGGTAATACTGATGCAGCCGATTGAGCCGGTGCCGCGCCGCTATTACTTGCCTGCGGTGCAGCGGGCAATGCTGCGCCTGATTTACCGCGAATCAGTTGATCCAGTGGCAACACCATCAGATTGTTGCTCTTATCATCGACCAGAACTTTGTTGGTTCTGCCCAATACTTTTTCCATCGTTTCAATATAAAGACGTTGACGGGTAATATCCGGCGCAGCTTTATATTCAGGTAATAACTTAGCAAAACGAGAAACCTCACCTTCCGCTTCTAATACGGTGCGGGCTTCATACGCTTTAGCATCTTCAATCAGACGTTGCGCTTTACCGTTAGCGATTGGCTGGGCTGCGTTGGCATAGGCTTCCGCCTCACGGATATAACGCTGTTCATCTTCGCGCGCGTTAATCACATCATCAAACGCTGCTTTGACTTCTTCCGGCGGACGCGCAGCCTGGAAGTTAACATCGAGAACTTTCAGCCCCATGTCATAAATCTGAATGGTTTTTTCCAGCTCTTGTTTGGTGTCATCACGCACAATGGTACGACCCTGCGTCAGGATTCGATCCATCGTGTATTTACCAATCACAGAACGCAGGGCGCTATCCGTTGCCTGACTTAAACTGTCATCAGCATTGGTAACGCGATATAAATATTTGATGGGATCAGAAACCTGATACTGCACGTTCATTTCAGCGCGTACCACATTTTCATCAGAAGTCAGCATGATGCCTGATGCTGCTAATCCGCGCACAGCTTTGGTATTTACTGGTCTGACAGAATCAATAAAGGTCGGTTTCCAGTTCAAACCCGGATTAACCAGTTCAGGCTGAACCTGACCGAAACGGGTAATCACACCCAATTCGCCTTCTTTGATGGTGTAAAAACCGCTCGCCGCCCAGATAACCGCCAGCGCAATAGCAATCAGACTAAATAAGCGGCCTCCCAAAGCAGGCATGTTGCTGCCGCTATTGCCGCCATTATTACCGCTGTTTCCGCCGTTACCGGCTTTACCCAGCAGCCCAATTAATTTACTAAAGATATTATCCAGATTCAGCGATTGCTGGCCGCGATTTTTCTTCGGTCCGCCGCTATTATTACCATCAGGGTTGCTATTGTTACCGCTCCCCCACGGATCGCGGTCTTGGCCATTATTACCGGGCTGATTCCACGCCATGTTTTAGCTCCACTTATAATTTACGATCGTTTTATCGGGCACAATCTAACAGGTTCAATATTAAACAATAAAGTTTACTAAAGCCTGCTCTTGTTTACAGAGGCGACGCCAATCAACAATTGGCATCCTAATCATTAAACCGATGCTTCCATCTTCTTCGATCCACTCTTTAACAATGGATTGAAGTTGATAAAACCGACTGCGTAATCTGCCTTCCGCTGCCGGAAGCCTTAATTGATACTGTGCAATCTCACCGGAAAGACGTTCCGTTAATGCACGGAATAATAAATCAATACCGATACCAGATTCAGCGGACAGCCAAACCCGAATCGGCATATTATTTTCATCACGATCAATACGCGGCGGGAAATCCTCCAGCATATCAATCTTATTCATAATCAACAGCACAGGAATTTCATCGGCATCAATTTCGGCTAAAACATCATTTACTGCCGTAATATTTTCATCAATGCGGCTATCTGCTGCGTCAATAACGTGCAGTAACAATGATGCCTGCCGCGTTTCCTGTAATGTTGCTTTAAACGCTGCAACTAAATCGTGGGGTAAGTGTCGGATAAAACCCACCGTATCCGCCAGAATCGTGACACCAACATCTTCGACATCAATACGGCGTAATGTTGGATCAAGGGTGGCAAATAGTTGGTCCGCAGCATAAACACCGGCAGTCGTGATGCTGTTAAACAGCGTTGATTTTCCGGCGTTGGTGTAACCCACCAGCGAAACAGTCGGAATATCGGCGCGCGTTCTGGCTCGTCTTCCTTGTTCTCGCTGTTTTTCTACTTTTTCCAGACGACTGAGAATCAGACGAATCCGATCCCGCAGTAATCGACGGTCAGTTTCTAGCTGAGTTTCGCCCGGACCGCGTAAACCTATCCCGCCTTTTTGACGTTCAAGATGCGTCCAGCCGCGTACCAGACGAGTCGCTAAATGGCGCAACTGCGCCAGCTCAACTTGCAGCTTACCTTCGTGAGTTCTTGCGCGCTGGGCGAAAATATCGAGAATTAATCCGGTACGATCAACCACCCGACACTCACAAAGCTGCTCAAGATTGCGTTCCTGAGCCGGTGAAAGGGAATGGTTAAACAGCACCACATTCGCCCCTGTAGTGTGTACTGCGTCAGCAATTTCCTGAGCTTTACCTTCACCAACAAAGTATTTCGCGTGCGGTGCTTTACGGCTGCCGGTTACAACAACCAGCGATTCCACGCCCGCAGAAGAAACCAGAGATTCAAACTCTCTGAGATCTTCTGTGTCTTTTTCTTGAGAGAAGTAAACATGAACAAGTACCGCCTGCTCTCCCGCATCGTATCGGTCAAACAAGTGCACGACTCCTCAAAAGGCAATAACTCAATAAGTTATTCAGATACATCTTCTTCCTGTTGTGACGGGATACCACCTTGATAGTTACCTACATTTCCAGCAGGTGTATTACTGTGATGGGAAACCGGACGAGACGGAACGACGGTAGAAATAGCGTGTTTGTACACCATTTGGCTAACCGTATTTTTCAGCAAAATCACAAACTGATCGAAAGATTCAATTTGACCTTGTAACTTAATACCATTCACTAGATAAATAGAGACTGGAACTCGTTCACGGCGTAGTGCGTTTAAGAATGGGTCTTGTAAAGATTGCCCCTTAGCCATTTCTCTTATCCTTATATTTATATATTGTTGTCTATTACTAAGAGCCAGCGGCTCTAAAATTAACTGCACAAAATCAATGCAGATTCGTTACATACAAAGCCATCATGTACATTAAAGTCTATACCCGTCATTTTTCAAGTTGCAGCAGTGTCGGCTGCTTTCGCGCACCTGAATCACTTAGTTTACTAAGCTCATCAGAACTTACTCAGTTGCCGCCTGACCGCAACTTGAAAGCTCTTGGATATAATTCTGTTAATTGTACACAATCACAAGCCTATAAACTAATAGCATGTGTAACTCTTTCCTGCGCTTGCTCTGGTTGTTCACTATCTAACCAGTTTACGGCTGACCAACCGCGTAACCATGTCATCTGACGTTTGGAAAGCTGACGAGTTGCGCAAATACCCCGATAAACCATATCCACATGGTCTATCTCTCCCTTTAAGTACATCCACATTTGCCGATAACCAACACAACGCATTGACGGCAAATCTAAATGTAAATCGCCGCGCGCCATCAGCGCTTTTACTTCATCTTCAAAACCGGCGTCGATCATCTGATGAAAACGCGCCTCAATTCGTTGATGTAACAATTCACGAGAAGAGGGCGCAATAGCAAACTGATATACATTATAGGGTAACGTTTCACCCGCGACTTGTGTTAGTTCTGTTAAAGTTTTACCAGAAATGTAAAAAACTTCCAACGCCCGACTTAATCTTTGCGGATCATTTTGATGAATTCTGCCAGCCGCGACAGGATCAATCTGCTGTAAACGCTGATGTAAAGCGCCCCAGCCTGACTGCGCCGCTTCTTGTTCAATACGCTCACGCACCGCAGCATCGGCAGATGGCAGCGGAGATAATCCGTCCAATAACGCTTTGAAATAGAGCATCGTGCCGCCGACCAGCAGCGGAATTTTTCCGGCAGCAACAATTTCTGCCATCTCTTTAAGAGCATCGGTACGAAAATCAGCAGCAGAATAGGCTTCCGCAGGATCACGAATATCAATCAGCCGGTGCGGTGTGGCTAACAACTCCTCCGCCGTTGGCTTGGCAGTACCAATATCCATACCGCGATAAATCAACGCTGAATCCACACTCACAACTTCGACAGGTAAATGTTTATACAGCTCTGCTGCCAGTGCTGTTTTACCGGACGCGGTTGGTCCCATTAAGAAAATCGCCGTTGGTTGTTTATTCATGAGTCAATGCTGCCAAAGCGGGCTGTAAATCAATCGATTGCAATAAATCTGCCGGTGGACTGGCAATTAAATTCGGGCATAAACGTTCCACATCAGCCAGTAGTTGGATCGCCTGAGCCTGTGTCCATTGCGTATTTTCATTGGCTAATTTACCAGCGAGCCAGCTTGCCATCATTTTATTATCAATATCATCATGTTCAGCCAAATATGTCAGCAAAGCAGGCAACAGTTGTTGCAAATTTTGCTGACGCAGCGGCAACGGCACGCCGTGTACCTGAATTCGGTGGCGATCAACAGAGATATTGATACCAAAATAAGTGAGCAAATCTTGATGATCAGCGATGCCTTTTTTCTCTTTTTCTCCCAGCGTTAGTGCCAGCGGAATCAGCAATGGCTGCGGTTTTAGCGCCTCGCCAAGCGGTAAAATTTGCATCTGACGCAAATAGTGCTCCGCCACAGGCAAAGCCAGCAACATCAACGAAGAACCGCACTCCATAATGGCGTAGCTGGACTGCCAAATCGCTAATACCCGACCAAAGCCATGAGCAGCGAATTTATCCAGCAATGATGCCGGTTGCGGTGTTTTCGCTGCGGCAATATGTTCAGGTAATAGCGATCTTTTTTCGGGAAACAGCGTCGGCTTCGCTGACGGCGCTGCGTTTTCTGGTTTCTCTGCCGATAAATCGGTATCCAACAAGCGGCGATAAACATCATTTTCCCGCGCAATAAGAGCAGGTGAACGAGCTGGAGGAGGAGCGTAGGACACCGGATTCGTGCGTTCCGCTGTACTTTTTGATTCGGTATTCGGTTCAGCCGGACGGTTATAGCGATTCTCGCCCGCAGCCTGACGATTTTCCGGCTGCCAGCCGATCTCAGTGGCTTTCGGCTGCCCTGCATCTGCATGAGCTGTAAGCGGCAAGGTCGGCGCTCCCGCCTGCTGCAAGACAGTAACGACTGCCTGATAGATAAAATCATGCACCAGCCGCGATTGATGGAATCTCACTTCATGCTTTGCGGGGTGAACATTGACATCAACCTGATGAGGATCAACGTCCAGATACAGCACATAAGCTGGCGCTTGATCTTCTGCCAACTGCGTCTGATAAGCCTGACGAATGGCGTGATTCAGCAAGCGATCGCGCATCATGCGGCCATTAACGTAACAATATTGCATTTCTGTCAGCGTCTTGGCACCAATCGGATCGGCGACCCAACCGTCAATTTTCAAATCGCCGTGCTGCCATGAGATCGCCAGCGCATGCTGCAAAAATTGCGTACCGCAAATACTGCCTAATCGACGTTCGCGCGGCTCGTTCTCTTTAATCGCCCGATACTGACGCACCAGTTTACCGTTATGCTGCAAATTAATGCTGACATCAAAACGCGCCAGCGCAATACGGCGAATAATTTCATCAATATGACCAAACTCTGTTTTTTCAGTACGTAAAAACTTACGGCGCGCTGGCGTGTTGTAAAACAGATCAAGCACTTCAATCGTCGTACCAACAGGGTGTGCTGATGGTTTCAGGCTGACCGCCATATCCCGACCTTCCGCATAGGCTTGCCATGCTTCATTTTGTTGTTCAGTTCGGGAAGTTAATGTCAGGCGGGAAACGGAACTGATACTCGCCAATGCTTCACCGCGAAATCCGAGACTAATAATGGCTTCTAAATCATCGAGAGTAGCGATTTTACTGGTGGCATGACGGGCTAACGCCAGAGCGAGTTCATCTTTATTGATACCGCAACCGTTATCACGGATACGAATCAGTTTAGCGCCGCCTTTTTCAATATCAATATCGATACGGGTCGCACCGGCATCAAGGCTGTTTTCCACCAACTCTTTAACCACAGATGCAGGACGTTCAACTACTTCTCCGGCGGCGATTTGATTAGCTAACTGTGGCGGCAATACCTGAATTGGCATGAAAACTCCTGAAACCCGTTTTTTATGATGTTTTTATGATTTAGTTATGGGGGATATTGCCGGTACTTTCAAGCGCTGACCGACCCAAACTCCCTCTTTTTTCAATGCGTTTAGTTCAACTAACGCTTTTGTCGATACGCCATAATGCTCCGCAAGCTGCGATAATGTCTCTCCGCGCTCAACAATATGAATCTGCGTTTTACCCTTAGCGGCAGACACGACAGCAGAATGACTTGGTATTTTCTGTGACTGAGATGTAGAAGCCGAACTTGTTTTCTTCGATGGTGCTGCTGTATCCAATGGGTGTGCGACAAAATAGCTGCGAATACCGCGGTAAATCGCGTCGGCTAATTTATTCTGAAATTCAGCACTGCCTAACAGACGCTCTTCATCGGTATTGGAGATAAATCCTGTTTCGACTAACAGCGACGGAATATCCGGTGAACGCAGCACACCCAAACTGGCATGTTCCGGCTGACGTTTATGCAATGAACCAATACGCTTTAGCTCCGACAGCGTTTTAACCGCAACGTCATAACCCACGCGCTGTGAATGACCAAACTGTAAGTCTAAAACCGCCTGACTCAAATAAGGATTAGATTCGCTGTTTGCCAGCACATCACCCGCGCCGCCCAATAGTTCTGATTGCTTTTCATGTTGTTCTAACCAACTGCCTAATTCAGTATTGGCGCGTCGATTTGACAACACCCAAACTGAAGCACCCGTCGCGCTGCGGTTTGGTGCTGCATCAGCATGAATAGATACCAGCAGATGCGCGTTTTTATTACGTGCCACATCGGAACGCCCCATCACGGAAATAAAATAGTCGCCGTTACGAGTCAGCGCCGCTTGAAAATCAGGATCGCTATCAAACAGGGCTTTTAATTTACGGGCAATGGCAAGTGTTACTGTTTTTTCCTGTAAGCCATTCAGCCCTACCGCACCGGAATCTTTACCACCGTGACCGGCATCAATGGCAATAACGATCTTCTCCCCGCTGCTGTTTTTACTGATCACCGGACGTTTATCGCTTTTCACCGCAACATCATTCGATGACACCGCGCTATTGGCGGTTTTATTCACCGCAGATGCCGCCGTGTTTTTTGTTTGATTAGTACGGGCTGCTGCCGTTGTTGTAACTGCTTTTTCTGCTTTGATCGTAAACACTACGCGGTACTGATTCCCCTGCTGGCTGGAATTTGCTTTCACCGCCGCACTTTGCTGTAACTCAAAAATCAGTTGGACACTGTTGTTATCTTTTGCTGTACCTGACGTAACACGATTAACAAGATTTTTCCCGCTAAATTTCAGCGGCAATCCTTGTATTGTTTGCCCGCTTTGGTGAACATCAATCACAACGCGCGCCGGATTTTTCTCACTCGCATAGGCATAAGCGGGCTGGCTATCAAAAACTAATGTCACTTTAGCTTCGGCAACACTATTTTTAACCTGAATATCCATCAGTGATGCAGCACTGGCGCTGCCTGCGATCACCAGCCACGCCACAGATAAGCACCAAAACCCAACACGCCTGATGCTCCCTGCCATAAAACGAAATCCAGACATAAAACTAAGCATGATGACGCTGTTCCAGACGCGTTAACATCAGTTCACCCTGAACTGTACCTGCGGACAACACCACTCGCCGACCATCACCGTCATAGCTAAACTGCAATTCAAGATCCGCAGTCGGGAACATTCCGGCACCGCGTTGCGGCCATTCCACCAAACATAAGCTATCCGGCTGGAAATAGTCACGAATCCCCATAAATTCCAGCTCTTCTGGATCTGCCAGACGGTACAAATCAAAATGATAAACGGTGAATTTTTCCAGCGAATAGGGTTCGACCAACGTATAAGTTGGACTTTTGACATTTCCCTGATGACCTAAAGCGCGCAAAAATCCACGGCTAAATGTTGTTTTTCCTGCACCAAGATCCCCCAATAGATAAAGCACACAAGCCTTATCGCAGGTTTCCGCCAGCGCCGCGCCGAATGCAACGGTTGCCGCTTCATCAGCCAATGTTAAAACCAATTGTTTCATCTTTTCCTGAATATCATTAACTAAGGGTTAACCAGTTTAGGAATTTCCGGCAGTAAATCTGTCGCGATCATTCCCCGCTCACCTTGACGCGCCGCAACAATATCGGCGGCTGCACCGTGAACAACACAACCAGCAGTTGCAGCATCAAACAGTGATAATCCCTGTCCGGCTAAACTGGCAATAATACCAGAGAGGACATCGCCCATGCCGCCAGATGCCATACCTGCATTGCCAACATCAGCAATCGCCATTCGGCGATCTTCAGCGGCAATAATTGTTCCCGCACCTTTCAATACCACAACGCCGCCATAGCGCTGCGCCAGTTGTTGCACAGAATGTAAGCGGTCACTCTCAATTTGTTGTATGTCACATTGCAGCAAACGCGCCGCTTCGCCGGAGTGCGGCGTAATAATACGATTTTGCCGTTTATCAGGGCTTATTGCCAGCAAGTTAAGCGCATCGGCGTCCCAGAGCATCGGTTTATCGCTTTGCATAACTTGTTGCAGCGCTTGCTGCGCCCATTCGGATTGACCTAATCCCGGTCCAATTGCAATCACATCAGCCCAATCGATGCCGCTGGCTAAACTTTCTTGATTCAGCGGCTTCACCATTAACTCAGGTCGGGCTGCCAGAATCGGCGCGATATGCTCGATGCGAGTAAGCACTCGCACTAAGCCGGAACCGGTACGCAGCGCGGCTTCTCCCGCCATACGGATCGCGCCGCCTGTGCCAATTTCGCCGCCAACCACCAGCAATTTGCCTTGATCACCTTTGTGCGAACAAGGTCGGCGCGGTTTGATCCATTGACTGAGATCCGCTGCCGTCATTCGTTGAATTTGCGCGGGTTGTTCCGCCAGCCAGTGCGATAAGCCCAACGAATGATAATGCAGCGTACCAACAACATTGCGTGCAATCCCTGTAAGCAAACCTGATTTCAGTGCCACAAAAGTCATTGTTTGATCAGCATGGATTACATCACCCGACGCTGCACCAGTATTCGCATTTAAACCAGAGGGAATATCTAACGCAACGATAGGCGCACCATAATTATTGGCTGCTTGAATTAACGCGGCATACGGCGCTTTCGGCGCAGACTGAATGCCCGTTCCTAATAAACCATCAATGATCAGATCATACTGTTTTGACCAAATAGCATTATCGGGCAAAATCGCGCCGCCGCTATTAATCCAGTGATCTCTTGCCTGACGCGCTTCAGCGGGTAATGTTTGTACATCGCCGCAGCTTATCAGCGTGACTTCAATCCCTTGTTGCCGTGCGTAACGCGCTGTCACATAACCATCACCGCCGTTATTGCCGTGACCGCATAAAATCAGCCAATGGCGCGCATCAGGATAACATTTCCGGCACAGCAGAAACGCGGCTTCACCTGCGCGCTCCATCAATTGATAGAGAGACATGCCGACCTGACGCGCACCAATTTGCTCATTCTTCCGAACCCAATCGGCGCTAAAGACAGAGTGTGGTAAACTTATACCGTTCTGGTTTTGCTGATGGTTTGTCATGTCACTTCCTCTCGATTTCGATCAATTAGCCCAACATATCAAGCAATGGGGTCAGGAACTAGGTTTTCAGCAAGTCGGTATCTGTGATACTGACCTGACAGCCGAAGAGCCTAAATTACAGACGTGGCTTGATCACCAATACCACGGCGATATGGCGTGGCTGGCGCGCTATGGCATGTTGCGTGCCAGACCGCACGAACTCCAGCCGGGAACATTGCGCGTGATCAGCGTTCGCATGAACTATTTACCGCCCAATGCCGCATTGGCGAAAACGCTGAAAAATCCGCAACTGGGCTATATTAGCCGTTATGCGCTGGGGCGCGACTACCATAAAGTATTACGCCAGCGTTTAAAAAAGCTAGGGGATAAAATCCAGTCTCATTGCAGTGATTTCAGCTTCCGTCCATTCGTTGATTCCGCGCCAATTATGGAACGTCCGCTGGCAGCCAAAGCCGGTATCGGCTGGACAGGTAAGCACTCACTCACAATAAACCGCGAAACAGGTTCCTGGTTCTTTCTTGGCGAATTATTAGTGGATATTCCGCTGCCGCCAGACGCACCAGCAGAAGAAAATTGCGGGCGCTGTGTCGCTTGTATGACAACCTGCCCAACCAACGCCATCGTCGAACCTTATATTGTTGATGCTCGCCGCTGTATCTCTTATCTCACCATCGAGCTGGAGGGTGCGATCCCCGAAGCATTGCGCCCGCTAATAGGCAATCGCATATACGGCTGCGATGATTGCCAAATGTGCTGCCCGTGGAATCGTTTCGCACCGTTGAGCGAAGAAACTGATTTTACTCCGCGTGATGATCTCTATCAGCCGCAACTTCTGGCGTTGTACGCTTGGGACGAAGCAACATTTTTAGCAAAAACCGAAGGTTCGCCGATCCGCAGAATTGGGTATTTTCGTTGGTTGAGAAATATTACCGTGGCATTAGGCAATGCGCCTTATCAACCAGAAATTCTCGCGGCACTGACACAGCGTAAAGGCATCAACGCTATATTAGATGAACATATCGACTGGGCAATTGCGCGCCAGACCGCACGCCGGGAACAACGAGAGCAACAAAGTATTAACGTTCAGCAACCAAAATTACAACGGTTGATTCGTTCAGTAGAGAAAGGATTGCCCAGAGACGCGTAGCACATTAAATATACAATTCAAGGTACATTATTCAATTAAATTTGATTGTGTATAAAAAAATTTAAAACACCTTAATAATCAACCAAAAAAGAAACATCAAATAGGCTGAAACCACATAGTCGGAATTAAAAATATGTTTAATATCAACTTATAACAATTTAATATTTTTTATACCGTAAAATAATCAAACTATCCACAAGCTGAACAAATTTGTGGATAACTCTGTTGACAGTAATGCTAAAAAATAGAAAAAATCGGCAACATTCAGGCTACAGATCGTCGAACAATTTGACAAATCAGCAATGAAAATGGAACGTGATAAATAAGATAAGGTGAAAAATTTGGAGCGGGAAACGAGACTCGAACTCGCGACCCCGACCTTGGCAAGGTCGTGCTCTACCAACTGAGCTATTCCCGCGTTAAGAAGTGATCTTTTTTACTCTGTTAACAACTATCAGAAAGTTTGGAGCGGGAAACGAGACTCGAACTCGCGACCCCGACCTTGGCAAGGTCGTGCTCTACCAACTGAGCTATTCCCGCATTACGCGATGCCATCTTTCTGATATTACTAATCATGATAACTTAATTATTGCATAAATTTTGGAGCGGGAAACGAGACTCGAACTCGCGACCCCGACCTTGGCAAGGTCGTGCTCTACCAACTGAGCTATTCCCGCGTGCCAAACTCTGAACAATTATTACGTTACAGGGGGCGCATTATACGAAAATTAGCCTAAGCCGCAAGCCCCCAGCTCGAAAAAAACCGTAACTTTCTATCTGTCTGCCTATTTAAACGGCACTTTATAGCTCTTAGCGTACTGTCTCTCATCTTGCTCTTATCTTGAAAAATGATGGGATATACCCTAAATACTTCGAGTTGCATCGAGGCGGCAAGTGAGTAAACCTGATGAGCTGACATAATTTCGGACAAGAAGCTATATTATTACTATAAATTTCAAATAATTACGTTGTTTTTCGTAGGATCGGCAATCTGCCGCCCGCACAAACCACCGTGAAATCAACGGGCGGTTAACAACCGCCCCTACAAATTATTCTTTATTATTATCAATATATTAACCTATATTTTTACTATTCCCTTATCCAAACATCAGGTTAACTTAATAAAATTCTCACGATAATACGCCAGCTCCGCAATGGAATCGCGTATATCATCTAACGCCTGATGGCTGTTCTGCTTTTTAATTCCAGCCAGAATTTCGGGTTTCCAGCGACGAGCCAGCTCTTTCAGCGTGCTGACATCTAAATAACGATAATGGAAATAGCGTTCCAGCTCTGGCATATAACGATACAAGAAACGGCGATCCTGCCCGATACTGTTACCGCAAATCGGTGAACAGCCCTCTGGCACCCACTGGCGTAAAAATTCAATGGTTTGCAACTCGGCAGCACGCTCATCAAACGTACTTTCTTTCACGCGTTTCACTAAACCATTCGCAGTGTGCGTAGTAGTACACCACTCGTCCATTAATGCCAGATGCTCATCGGGTTGATGCACCGCAAGAACCGGACCTTCCGCCAAAATATTCAGATTGGCATCCGTCACAATGGTGGCGATTTCAATGATGCGATTGATTTGCGGATCTAATCCCGTCATTTCCAGATCGATCCAAATCAGGTTATTCTCATTCTCAGACATGATATTTCCTGCTTGATACGCGACATTTCTCGCGTGTTAACGACATCATAACTATATATACCCAAAATAATTCAAGTTGCATCAAGGCGGCAAGTGAGTGACAAATTCGTCTGGAACGAATTTGAACAGCCACAGGCTGCCTCTGGTGAGAGACACGATGTCTCTCATTAATCCCGATGAGCTTAGTAAACTAAGTGATTCGGGTGAGCGAACGCAGCCAACAAAGATGCAGCTTGAAGTATGACGGGTATATTGAGTACACATCAGTGTATCATAGTCATTTGCTATATTCTTCGGCGGCTGTCCGAACTTGAAAGGTGTTTTTGTGAGTAAAAATAAACTGTCGAAAGGTCAACAACGACGCGTCGCAGCAAACCATCAGCGGCGTTTACAAACCACCAATCAGAAACCTGAACCGGACGATTCCCTGTTTGGTGAAGCGCAGGAAGGTGTGGTGATTAGCCGTTTCGGTAAACATGCCGATGTGGAAGCGGCGGACGGCAGCCAGCAGCGCTGTAATATTCGCCGCACCATCACGTCACTGGTGACTGGCGATCATGTAGTATGGCGCGCACCAGTCAATGATCACACCAAAGGAATTATTGAAGCCGTTCATGAGCGGAAAAGCGTGTTAACTCGCCCTGATTTTTACGATGGAATTAAACCAATTGCTGCCAATATCGACCAGATTATTATCGTTTCGGCGATTTTACCCGAACTTTCGCTTAATATTATCGATCGCTATTTAGTGGCTTGTGAAACGCTATCCGTTCCGCCGATTATCGCCTTGAATAAAGTGGATCTACTGGACGAAGACGGTCGTGAATTCATTAACCAAACCATGCAGATCTACCAAAACATTGGCTATACCGTACTGCAAGTGTCCAGTTACAGCGGTGAAGGTATGGCGGAATTAAAAAATCATCTGGATAATCATATCAGCATCTTTGCTGGTCAATCCGGTGTAGGAAAATCCAGCTTGCTCAATGCGTTGCTGCCAGAAAATGCGGTTAAAATTGATGTGGGTGAAGTGTCGGATAACTCCGGTCTTGGTCAGCATACAACAACGGCGTCACGTTTATATCATCTGCCTGATGGCGGCGATATTATTGACTCACCAGGCGTGCGTGAATTCGGGTTATGGCATCTGGAACCGGAGCAAGTGACAGAGGGCTATATTGAATTCCGCGATTATCTCGGTCACTGCAAATTCCGCGACTGTAAACATATTGATGATCCTGGCTGCGCCATTCGTGCCGCGGTAGAACAGGGCAAAATCGCCGAAGAACGTTATGATAACTATCTGAAAATTTTAGATAGCATGGCGGAAGTCAAAGCTCGGAAAAATACTGGTGATGCCAAAAGCTAATCCGCGCTGTCTATAATGAACGAGGCGTTATATCTTTGCCCTGTTACAATTTATGATGTTAGAGGTTTAGCCTCAGATTAGATTAAGAAAATGGCAAAGAAAGACAGTAGATTAATAATCATTTGTAGGGGCGGCAATCTGCCGCCCGCGTTAACAACACGGTAAGTTCACGGGCGACAGATTGCCGTCGCTACAGAGTTCATATAATCAGTTGAAATTTATCGTAAAAATATGATTTCTTATCCGAAGTTCAGGTAAATTTAGATCAAACAATAATATTAAGAGGTTATTCGTGCTGGATCGTCTAAAAGTACAATTACAATATTTACTCCCTAAGCAAGGGCTAACTCAACTCGCTGGCTGGTTCGCCAATAAACAAGCCGGTTGGTTAACGCGTTTGGTGGTCAAAGGATTTGCCAAATATTACCGCGTCAATATGCAGGAAGCCGAACAGCCTGACCTTGAGACTTATAAGACATTTAATGATTTCTTTATTCGTCCGCTGCGTGACGGCGCGCGTCCTGTTATTGATGGTGAACATCAAATCGCCCTGCCAGCCGATGGCGCGATCAGCCAGTTAGGTCAAATTACTGACGGCAAGCTACTGCAAGCTAAAGGTCATGATTTCACGCTTGAAGCGCTGTTGGCATGTAATATGCCGATGGTAGAAAAATTCCGTAATGGCATGTTTGCAACCACTTATCTTTCACCGCGTGATTACCACCGTGTTCACATGCCATGTGATGGCACGCTGCGCGAAATGCTATATGTTCCTGGCGATCTGTTCTCTGTTAATCCCTTAACCGCAGAAAATGTACCGAATTTATTTGCCCGTAATGAGCGCGTAATTTGCCTGTTTGATACCGCATTCGGCGCAATGGTGCAAATTTTGGTGGGCGCGACGATCGTCGGCAGTATCGAAACAGTTTGGGCGGGTTCAATCACCCCGCCACGTCAGGGCGTACTGCAACGCTGGGCTTATCCGGCAGAGGGGGAAGACGCTATCCGTCTGAAAAAAGGGGAAGAAATGGGCTGCTTTAAACTGGGTTCAACCGTGATTAATCTTTTCCCGGAAAACAGCGTGACATTCTCGCCAGCGCTGCAATGTAAAACACCAACACGTATGGGTGAGCTATTTGCTGAAATCCGCCAATAGCATTATCCGGCATACCTAAGAGCTTGCATAACCTCAGATTTGAATAAGAAAATGGTAATTTATTGAGAATAAAAAATAATTTGTAGAGGCGGCAACCTGCCGCCCGCATTCACAACGCAGTGGATTCACGGGCGACAGATTGTCGCCCCTACGCGAAAAAATATAATTATTTGAAATTTATCATAAAAATATAATTTCTTATCCAGAATTCAGGTTACATAAGTAAGTGATTAGGACGAACAAGCGCAGCCAACAACCCTGCATCTGGAAAGATGACAGGTATAAGGGGTAGGTTAAGATGAAACTGATTTATTTATTTTTGACGCTATTCCTTAATCTGCTGTTTCTTTTCCCTTTGCAGGCAGCGCCGCTGCCTGATGCCGAACAAATTAAACAAGAAATCGCGCTGGTTGAAGTCAATAAAGATACGCCCAATCAGAAAGAGATTTTAGAAACCTACCAAAGTGCATTGAACTGGCTAAATGACCGAGCTGATGCCCTTTCCCGCAGTCAGCAATATCGCAAGTCGATTGATGAATTTCCTAAATTAACCAAAGCGTTGCGTAGCCAGATAGACGCCGCCAAAACGACACTTCCCGAACCAGCAGACGCTTTAACTATTAGCGAACTGGAACAGCAATCGCTGCAAACTAACAGCCAGTTAATCGCCCTGAGCCGTCAATTACAGCAAGAACAAGATCGCGCCAGAGAAATCAGTAACTCTCTCACGCAAGTACCATTAGAACTTGCCTCTGCCCGCAAATCATTAAATGATCTTGAGCGCCGACAACCGGAGCAAAACAATCAAGCAACGCCGCTAAATCAGGCAAAAAATACGCAATTACTGGCGGAGCTGGCTTTCTATAAAGCTAAAGTTGACGAGCTGGATCTGGAGCAGTTGTCCGCCAGCAACCGACAAGAAATCTCGCGTCTGCAAATAGAAGTGCTAAAAAATCAACAAACCAGAACGGATAGCCTACTGCAACTGATTAATAATCAACTCAATACTAAGCGTCAGGACGAAACCCGACAAACACTGGAACACACCACTCAACTGGCTGAACAGCATGATGACCTGCCAGCATCAGTACGCAAACTATTGCAGGAAAACCAAGAGCTGTCAGAGCGCCTTAGCGAGCAAGTGGTGCGTATGGACGAAATATCCACCGATCAACGCGCTGCAATTACTAAAATTTTGCAAGTACGTCAGGCAATGACGTCGCTGAATGAGCAGTCACAATGGCTAGGTGTTTCCACCGCGTTAGGCGAAACCATTCGAGCGCAGCTCTCCCGACTGCCGGAAATGCCAAAACCGCAGCCGCTAGACAGCGAAATGGCTGATGTCCGCGTGCAAAGCCTGAGTCTGAATGAGCAGCTCGATAAACTCTCGCAGATGAAACCATTAACGCAAGATAACGGTGATCCGCTCACATCTCAGCAGCAAGAGCTGGTTAAACAACAAGTTAAAATGCAACAAGAGCTGATGTCATCGCTACTGGCTGGTTATGACACACTGATTTTAAATCTCACCAAACTTAAAGTTGCCAATAATCAACTGATTGATGCGCTGGCAGAAATCAACGACACGTCACATCGTTATCTGTTTTGGGTGGCTGATGTTAATCCGCTGACGTTGAGTTATCCGATTCAGGTATTGCAGGATCTCAATCAACTGCTGTCACTGGATACCCTGACCGAACTTAGCGGTGCATTCGGCAATATGCTCACCAGCAAAGAGTCGATTGGCTTGATTCTGGCGGCAATCATGTTAGTTGGTTTTAATGTCAGTTCCCGACATCACTATCAAACATTTCTGGAACGCGTCGCGTCAAGCATCGGTAAAGTCACTAAGGATAAATTCTCTTCCACAATCCGCACCATTTTTTGGTCGATCCTTGTCGCTTTACCGCTACCGCTGCTGTGGTGGGCGTTAGCCTATGGGCTGCAACATGCGTGGCAATATCCGATTGCGGTAGCGATTGGCGAAGGGGTGAATGCTACCGTTCCGCTGATGTGGATATTTATGATCAGCGCCAGTTTCGCTCACCCGCAAGGGCTATTTATTGCCCATTTCCGCTGGTCGCAATCGCGCGTTGCCAGAGCGATGCGTTACTATCGCTTGTCGCTGTGGCTGGTGATCCCACTGATTATTGCTTCTATCAGCTTCGATTATTTTAATGATCGGGAATTTTCCGGCTCACTGGGTCGCTTGTGCTTTATTCTGTTATGCGGTGCGCTGGTACTGATGACCACTAACCTCAAACGCGCCGGTGTTCCGCTGTATCTTGATCGTAAAGGTTCAGGGGAAAACGTCATCAATCAGGCACTTTGGACGTTTCTCATTTGTGCGCCCATCGCTGCGGCGATCTCTGTCTGCTTTGGCTATTTAGCTACCGCACAAGCCCTGCTGTTACGGCTGGAAGCCTCAGTCGCAATCTGGTTCGGGTTGTTGGTGATTTACCATATTATCCGCCGTTGGATGCTGATTCAGCGGCGCAGAATTGAGTTTGATCGGGCAAAACAGCGCCGTGCAGAGCGGCGGGCGCAACGGGCAAAAGGCGAGGAAGACAATACCTCGTCCAGTTCCGATAGCTCTGATGCCGATGAATCTGTCGTCGTCGATCTTGATGCCATCAGCGCGCAATCACTGCAACTGGTGCGTTCTATTTTGACCATGATTGCACTGGTTTCACTGATTATTCTCTGGTCTGAGATCCATTCTGCTTTTGCCTTTTTAGAGAATATCCATCTATGGGACGTCAGCTCTTCAACGCAAGGTGATGGCGGAATTCAAAGCATCACGCTGGGTTCGGTGCTGATCTCCGCACTGGTTTTTATTGTCACCGCACAACTGGTGCGTAATTTACCGGCATTGCTGGAACTGGCGATTTTGCAGCATTTAGATCTCACACCAGGAACAGGCTACGCCATTACTACCATCACCAAATATATTCTGATGCTGGTTGGCGGTATGGTGGCATTCTCACTGATTGGTGTGGACTGGTCGAAACTGCAATGGCTGGTGGCAGCTCTTGGTGTTGGTCTCGGTTTTGGTTTACAGGAAATTTTCGCCAACTTTATTTCTGGTTTGATTATTCTGTTTGAGAAACCGATTCGTATCGGCGATACCGTGACAATCCGCGATCTGACCGGTTCCATCACCAAAATTAATACCCGTGCTACCACCATTCTTGATTGGGATCGCAAGGAAATCATCGTTCCTAACAAGGCATTTATCACTGAGCAATTCGTTAACTGGTCGCTGTCTGATTCTGTCACCCGTATTGTTCTGACCGTTCCGGCTACCGCCGAAACTGATCCCGATTTGGTAAAAAATCTGTTGGAAGATGCCGCTCACAAATGCCAATACGTACTGGAAACACCGCAGCCGGAAGCCTTTTTGGTAGATATTCATCAAGGGATTCAAATGTTTGAATTGCGAGTGTTCGCGGCGGAAATGGGTGTGCGAATGCCGCTGCGCCATGAAATGCACCGCCTGATTCTACAGGCTTACAGTGAACACAACCTGACGCTACCATTCCCGCCATTACAGATCCGCGCCGATGCGGTATCGCGCGGCAATATCAGAGCGGCGTTTAAAACAGGTGAGTTGTGATTTTCAGATGAGTAAAAATAGTTATGTTGTTTTCGTACAACGTAGACTAAGGCTTCAATATCTATTGTCATTTATATTATCCCTAACGCGGTCCTCTTAATGCCACATCGCATGACTGTCAGTTTGCGAGCGTGATCTTTATCACATATCAATATTGTTCACTACAGGGACTTGGTGCTATTATCTCCTGCCCAGTTAGTGTTTCTTTGATTCAGAAATTACTCGTGCCGAGAAAACAAAGTTTGACCTAAAATATTTTGAGGGTGGATATGGAAAGGTCTTTAGTATTTTTTTATTGTATATCTGGCATTATCATAATTTATTATGGTATCAAAATTGCCAAGGACAAATACAAGTGGCAAAGCATAACCTTTATTGTTTCAGTCATTATAAGTTGCATCATTACATCTTCTTTTTCATCGTTATCTCCAGCTATATGGATTGTGTTAGTAATAACACTTGCATATACAATTTCATTTTTGTTCTTCTTCTTACTAGCTATAATCAAAAATTATTTAATAGCAAGATACATCAGACGAATCATTACACAACTAAAATATGAGCCATATTTTAATTTGGTAGAGAATTTAATTGCAGAACATAATAAACACCAGTGGTATGTTCTGTATTCACCTTTAGAACACTCACTTGAAATCGGTATTAATATATCAAAGAAAGACATTTTGATTGGAAATAAAATTGTATTTAAATGTTTAACAGGTCGTCGCATTTACCTCATCCCCGAATACTTATCTAAAATATTAGATTCAAGTGCTACATTAATTTGTACTGTTCAGGAATTCTATAATATAGATCGACATACAAAAACATTAGTTGATGATTATCTATTCAGGATTAAAAACAATCAAAAAGAACCGTGGATAATTAACAACTGAGAGGAAGGAAGTTCATTTTGGAATTTAAAATCAGGATTTTTTCATCTAAAATCCTCAATGTCATTGAATTTAATGTTCTATTATTTCTGTAAAAAGATAAAAATATCCCTTCTTTAACCATATTTAAAGAGATCTCAGAATCACCAGAAAAGCCTGTAGGTTTAGTTTTATAAGGAATTAATTCCATATCGAAAATTTCCTGATACGTTTACCCAAGCAATTAACCAGAGCATCAATATTGATAGCTATCGATAACTTAATTCCCTATAAATTATAATTTACCAACGAACCTCTGAAGTTGGGAGAAACGTAATCCTTTTTACCTTTTCAAATAGATCATAATCAACTTGCATGCTGGTTGGTATACTAAAATCCAA
>JAISKF010000051.1 GCA_031261005.1 Enterobacteriaceae bacterium
TTAAAGGTAATCCAGATGCTCAAAATATTGAGCCTGATTTATTACTGTATGTCATGAGTAATAGCCGACGAGCTAAAGGTCACCCGCCAATGGATAAAAAAGAGTTATTAAAAATAGCAGAACGTATTGCTAAGTCAGTAAAACGGCGTTAGGGATTATTTTGTGAATCGCGCGGAATTCAATCAATACAACATCAATACAAAAGTGGTACAGCGTATTATTGCCAATGTGTTAGACCATCAGCACTGGCAGGTCTCCGGTGATAAGCAGTGTTTGAATGCCAAAATCCTGTCGCGGATTTAGTGCGGAATTTCGTTGACCGCTGGAACAGCTACGGGAAGTTTAGTTACCCGCGAAATCCCTTACAAACACCGATGTTTCCGATTAGGAAATTCGTTAAAGAAATCAGGTGATCAGAAGTAAGGAAAGAGTTCATAATTCTGTACCTATGGATTCCGCTAAAAATGATACCATCAACTTTTATAATCATCCGATAAATTGTAGGTTTCACACCGCTTGTGCGTATGAATAACTCTCTGGATCGTTTTTTACTTCCACTACAACGGCATTCATTCTGTCGTGCATTATTTTGATGGTATCGCCTAATTGCAGGCATTTACCGGAAAGTGTTATCTGCGGTTGTGCCACTAAGCACAAGCTGGCGTTTTCTCCGGCATCAACCACCAGCAAGATCGCAGTTTCGTTATTATCAATTAAGGTGACAGAGACAAGATCGCCGCATTTAGGCTGTAATTCAGTGTGTTGCTGGATAAAGTACCAGCTTTTCGGCATCAATGGTTTTAAAAAACGATGGGCTGATAATGCGTTCAGCGTTAACTCTGAACGTTGGCTATTCGTTAAAGGCAGACAACGGCAGCGTTCTTCTAAATCAAAAAATAGCGCAGCATCATCGACGCAAAATACGGATTCGGTAAACGCATCAGGCGTTAACATTTTGGCGGAGAGACGTGAGCGAAAGATCATATCATTAGATAAATCTAACATTAATCGATCGTGTTCTTCATCAAAATACCAGCGCCAGTTATCATCTGGCTTAATCCTCATTATTCTTTCCTTACCTCATGAAACTATATCAAACCATAAAAATGAAAAAACGGACAACAAACTTAATTTATTAGTGCTGCTGAATGATATTTAAATACTGTTTTATTCCGTTACTAATGAGTTCAACCTCATTAAGATATTTGCTTTTGACGATTATATGACCGCGAATATTTAAAATATAGAACAGCCAGAGGAAAAAATAAACCCCTGGCGGTTAATTAATACAAAAAGAAAATTAAATATGTGTAATAATTTCTTTTACTAAACTCGGACCTTTAAAAATAAAGCCGGAATAGATCTGAATTAATGATGATCCTGCGTCCAACTTCTCTTTGGCGGAGATCAGGGAATCAATACCGCCAACGCCGATAATCGGTAAGCGCCCGTTTAATTCTGCCGATAATCGACGGATAAACTCAGTGCTTTTTAACTGTAATGGCCGCCCGCTCAGACCACCAGATTGTTCACTATTAATTAATCCATTGACTAAGGTTCGATCTAATGTGGTATTGGTCGCAATAACGCCGTCGATATTATGGCGAATTAAACTATCGGCAACCTGGATCAATTCATCTTCAGAAAGATCCGGCGCGATCTTTACTGCCACAGGAACATATTTAGCATGACGTTTTTCTAATTTCGCCTGCTTATTTTTAATGGCGGATAATAGATCATCAAGCGCTTCACCATATTGCAGTGTTCTTAATCCCGGTGTATTCGGCGAAGAGATATTTACCGCGATATAACCGGCGTAAGGATAGACTTTATCCATACAAATCAAATAGTCATCTTTACCCTGTTCCAACGGCGTGACTTTATTTTTACCAATATTAACGCCGATAATCCCGTTGTAATGGGCTTTCTTTATATTCTCAACCAGATTATCAACACCAAGATTATTAAACCCCATTCGGTTGATCAATCCTTCGGCAGGAACGATCCGAAATAGTCTTGGTTTGTCATTTCCCGATTGTGGTTTTGGCGTTACTGTACCGACTTCAATAGAACCAAATCCCATTGCGCCTAACGCATCAATGCACTCACCGTCTTTATCCAGACCAGCAGCAAGCCCCAGCGGATTTTTAAACGTAAGCCCCATACAGTCAACCGGCTTATCAGGAACAGACTGGCGCATAAGAAATTGAAGCGGAGTACCGTTAATGCGATGAAGTAACTGAAAGGTAAACTCATGCGCGCGTTCAGGATCGAGCTGGAACAGCGCTTTCCTGATGAAGGGATAGAACATTCACATTCTCCTTAGATTCGGCGATCAACCGAGGGCGCATTATTCAGTAATCGAGATCTAAAAGAAATGATCAATTACAGGAAATCGCTGTTTTGGCGCTAAATCGTACCAACAGATTATGCTTTATCCGCGACAAACGGATTACTGATGCGTTCCGCGCCAAATGTGGACATTGCTCCATGACCCGAAATGAATTGCACATCATTGCCTAAGGGCCATAATTTTTCGCGAATAGAGCGGATAATGTCCGCATAATTACCGCGCGGGAAATCAGTACGACCAATACCGCCAGCAAATAGCACATCACCCACTGAAGCTAAACGCGCTGCATCGGAAAAGAAAATCACATGACCCGGTGTATGACCCGGTGTATGGCGCACTAATAAAGTTTCATGACCGAATGTGACATTATTGCCCTCTTCTAACCAGCGATCCGGTGTAAATGGTTCACAATGTTCTAAACCAAAACGCGCGCTCTGTTCACTCAGGCTCTCCAGCAAAAAAGCATCATCTTTATGCGGTCCAATAATCGGTACATCGTAATGATCGGCGATCGCTTTGGCAGCTCCGACATGATCGAGATGACCATGCGTGAGTAACACTTTCTCTAACGTTAATCCTAATGTTGTGATGGCGTGAATAAGTAATGCAGATTCACCGCCTGGATCAACAATCGCGGCGTGTTTTGTCTCTTCACACCATAGTAATGTGCAATTTTGCTGAAAAGGCGTAACGGGAATAATTTGGTATTTCACAAGAGGATCTCCAACCTGATTAATCTGAACTTTGGATAAGAAATTACATGATTGCTATAAATTTCAAATTGTTATGCTGTTTTCGTAGGGGCGGCAATCTGTCGCCCGCCAAACCACTGTGATATTAACGGGCGGCAGATTGCCGCTCCTACGAATGATTCTTTATTATTAATCTATTATTTTTATCATTTTTCTTATCCAAACCTGAGATTATTTCAGCTACTCCAGGATCTTTCTGGTCCTGTATCGACATGAACAAAATTATTCGATGGATAATAACCAACTCCGCCTGATTTCAGCTTTAATGCCGCATCACGCAGCGATTTTAATGGCACACCGACGATGCGAATATCCACCGCTTTACCCAATGTATGATAGCTATTTTTTGCGACATTTTTATTCTTTGAGTGCATTGCGCTATTACTGCCTGTAGTCCGATAACCGCAAATAACTTCAATTTGCCGATTACCGAACTGCTTTTGTAACTGATAAAGTTTATCAAATAGCTTTGGATCGATAGCTTTCACTTGATTAGTGCGACGATCACGGAAAAGATGATCTAAACGCGCCAGTTCAGCTTTGTTATAACTTTTACCGTTAAAATAAGTCGATTGGATAGTTTCATTGGTATTAATATTTTTAATCAATAAAGTACGGGTTTTGGTCTGGCTTTTATTTGTTGTTTTGTTTGATGAAGCTGTTTTACTTGTTGATTTCGTTGAAGCAGCAGTGACTATGCCTGGAATCAACGATAAACCTAAAGCCGCGCCGCCAATTGCCAGCCACTTCCTGCGGTGATGATTAATTTTATCCATAATATATTTCTACTTAATTAAAACTACTTAAAACTATTTATATGGTTAATTTTACATAGTGAATTGTCACTATTTGTTACCATGTCATATCATTTCGTTATCTTTCAAAATGAGCGTTTATGACTGCCTGAAATTTCAGCAGCCATAAACGCATATCGGGTTTGACAACAAAAAAGGCGGGATTACTGCATTCTTTACTCAATAATTAATGCAATAATTTTTCTACCTGCGGTAATTCCTTAATACCTTTACGCGCTGAATTGTCATAACCATAAATATCACTACGGAATTTAGGGTTGCCATCAGCACCGACCCACGACGTCATATAATATAGTTGTACTGGTATCTTTTTGCGGATAGGCGCATAAGAGGTGTTTCCTCGTTTAAGCGTTTCCTCAATTTTGCTATTACTCCAGCCAGATTCGTTTAACAACATATTTGCCAGTTGCGCGGCTTTGTTAATCCGAATACAGCCAGAACTTAATGCTCTCATCGTTCGGTTAAATAAACCATGATTGGAGGTATCATGCAGATAAATAGCATCGTTATTTGGCATATTAAACTTAAAACGACCTAACGCATTGCCACGACCCGGTGCTTGCTGTAAACGATAATTTTCACCTTCTGACCAATCAATGGAGCCAGGATCAACCACTTCAGCATCTTTTCCCCAACCTGAATAAACAGTGTATCCCTGTTTTTTAAGGTAATTAGCGTCCATTTTGGCTTTTGGTACTAAATCTTCACGAATCAGTTTAACCGGTACATTCCACGGCGGATTAACAACCACATTATTCAGATCGCTATTCATCAACGGCGTTTTACGTTTCACCGATCCGACAATCACTTTAGATTCCAGAATCAGTTCGCCATCGACATAATAAGCCAGCGAATAATCAGGGATATTAACAAAAATACCATGATCCAGCGTTGCTGGCAGTAAACGTAAACGCTGAATATTCAGCGCCAGCACAGCCGCGCGCAGCGACGGAGCCATATTTAATGCTTCGCGAGTATTACTGCCAATTACGCCGTCCGCTTCCAAGCCATACAACTGTTGAAAACGTTCTACAGCTTCAGCCAAATTGTCTGAATAAATCCATTCTGGTAGAACAACTACTTCTGTCGCTGCTGCTGGATTTGTTGCATCGGTAGCAACAACTGTTGGAACGGTTGATTCAGAAGTGGTTGCTACTGGCGTGTTGGCGTCTGTTTTAACTTCCGTTTTAACTTCTGCTTTAGCTTCGGTGTTAACTGCGTCTGTATTATTCGTTGTATCTGTTTTAGCTGCATCTGTTTTAGTTACATCTGCTGCTTTCGCGTTGGCATCTAATACACCGCTGCGGATAAGGATCTCTCTTAATACAGGAATATTTTCACTAATATCACCAGCGCGCAAACTCCGTTTTGTTGCCTGAATCTGCGGCCATGATTTCTCAAGTTCGCTATCTTTTACCAGTGATTTCAATGCGGTGTGCATTTTTGCATATTGCGGATTTTGCGGTGCCAGAGTATGAACAAAGGCGGCAATGTCATCACTATGAACAGCCTGCTGCCATTGACGAATACTCACCGCTGTCGGCGCGGAAATTTTATAAGTATCCGCCTGATACAACCATCGAGTACCATTTGCATCAACACCATTAACAAAATTCAGATAGCCTAATAACGCATCTGACAAAATAGCATCACGAGCAAGATCGGTGACTTGCGGTTCTGATAATAGTTTTGCCCATTGACCAAACTGAGGATTAATCCCTGCTAAAGCAATTTCCGCCAGTTGTTGCTGAAATTGTTGTTGAGCAACTTTATCAACCCACTGTTTCTGCATATTGGACGCAGAATAGATCACACTCAATTCGGACAAAAAAACCAGTTGCACGCCACTCGGTAAAGCCTTTAGCAGCTCTTCACGAGCAGTATTGACCGTAACAGAGCCTTGAGATTCTGACTGGGATTGCGTTTGTGATAAAGGCTGAGACTTTTCCTGTGAATGAGATTGAGGCTGTATTTTAGCTTGCTCTCTCGGCACAATCTGTTCTATTACTGGCTTGTTTGTAATTGATTTAGTTTCAATTGATTTAGTTTCAACCGATTTGGTTTCAATCGGTTTGCTCTGCGCTGAAATAGCTTCAATCGGCGTACTTCCCTCGCTGGTATTCGCCACACCAACAAGATCAGCGGAATATGCTAGGGTTGGAAATATCGCTAATGTTACCAGCGCATATTTCATCGTGACGCTTTGCTGCATTTTTTCTGTTACCCACAACATCCTGTATCCCCTAGTCTACCAACATACTTATAACCATGACTGACAATGCCTGTTTATTCTTATTTTGTTTAATTCAGATTATTTGATATACCGTTTCTGAACCCAAATATTGCTATAAAAAAATCAGTGCCCGAAAAACAAAGCCGCCAAACGGCGGCTTTGTATACGGCTACAGATTATCGCAATGACATAGAAATAAACAACTCTCTTAACATTTTTTATTGTAATAAGTGTGTATAAACATCTCATTCATCGTTTTCAGTTACATCAGCAATATTTTCTACTGATTCAGAGACTTCTACACTCTTACTTGATGGCTTATCTTTATCAATACCAAATCCGCGCAGACCCACAACATGGACATGTTCATGATTTTGGAACACTTTACGCACCAGTTTATAAGTCGTGCCTTTTTCCGGGCTGATGTTTTCCGGTGCGGCGATAACAAGCTGCATATCTAAACGCTCGCACAACTCAAACAAGGTGGCGATAGAGTTAGCATCAAGACGCGCTGCTTCATCAAGGAACAACAAGCGGCACGGCAGAATATCTTTACCGCGCAGCCGTTTGGATTCTTCTTCCCAGCTCTGCACTACCATCACCAGAATCGACATACCAGTACCGATCGCTTCACCGGTTGATAGCGCGCCGCTTTCTGCCCGTAACCAACCGTCAGAACCACGGAATACTTCCACTTCCAGTTCGAGATAATTGCGGTAATCCAGCAACTCTTCACCGATAGTTTGCGGTGTGCGCTGCCCCATATCGATATGCGGATTTAAACGCTGATACAACTTCGCTAAGGCTTCGGAGAAAGTCAGCCGGTTGCTGCTGAAAAGATCCTGATGCTGTTCTTGCTGCTCAGATAACACTTGCAGCAACGTCGCGTGAGCTTCGCGCACATTCACATTCAGACGCACACTCTTAACCTGCCCGAATGCCACCGCTTGCAAGCCTTGATTCAGCATTCGGATACGATTCTGTTCACGCTGAATGGTCTTGTGGATAATATTCGCTACGCTCTTCGAGCTGATCGCCAGTTTTTGTTCACGCGCAGTTAGCTCTTCGGTCAATCGCGCCAGCTCAATTTCCATCTGTTCGATGGCTTCCACCGGATCATCTGTGCGGATAATATCCTGACGAATACGTTCGCGCAGATGTTGATACACCGCGATATAGAACTGGATCTTCTTCTCTTGATGTTTCGGATCTTCTGATGCCCGCAGAACATCGCGCAGATGTTCATTATCGGCAACCGCCAGACGCAACGCACCTAACGCTTTATCCGACATAGAACGCAGATCTTCCGCGTCCATATATGCCAGTTCGCGGCGATGTAAACGGCGTTCAACATCATTATCTTTCACCAGACGCATCACCAGACACCAACCCGCTTTCGCGGTAACAACCTGCTCGCGCACTTGGTGATAATCACGCTCAACTTTACGTAATTTCTTCTGTAGGCTTTCCATCTCAGCCTCACAGAATGTCATCTGTTTCTCTAATTGATTACAACGCTGACGGTTTTGGCTCAAGCCGTTATACAGCTCGTCGCGGCGCTGTTTCGCGCGTTCCTCCGCATTCGGATCAGCCTGAACACCAATATCCTGCAACTCCTGACCTAATTCTTTCAGCATGTCGCGTTTGGCTTCATACGAACTTTTCAGCGAAGCCAGCACTTGACTGAACTGAGTGTATTGCGCTTGATAACTGCGTAATTGCTCTCTGGCACGGCTGCGTTCCGCTTCGGCGTGTTCTAAACGCTGACGCAATTTATCATTCAGATCGGAGTTTTCCGTCAGCATTCCGGCAGAATCGCTATAGCTAAAATGCACGCGGCGCTGAACCACTTCGGTTAAAGCAAAAGTTTGTTGTTTCGCCTGACGCTGGGCATTTTGTGCCTGTGCATAGTGGGCTTGCAAATTCTCATGCTGCGTTGGATCACTTTGCAGCGCAGCAGTCATCGGCTCCAGCTTCGCCAGCGTTACGCTGTGCTGCTGCACATAACGCGCCGCGTCTTGTGCTTGCGCTAAATCTTCGCGGATCTCTTCTACACGTTCGATTAACGTATCATCTGCCATCAGATGCAACTGCGGCAGTACGCGATTTAGCTGACTAATACTCTCTCTGACTTGATCAATTTGCTGTTTATGCTGGCGTTCCTGACCTTCGTGACCATTTAACTCGCGCTCAATTTCACCACGGCGGGAAGTAAGCTGGCGAATTTCTGCTTCGGGATCGCTTTCAAACACCACCGAAAGATGATTTCCGACAAAGCGGCTAAAACTCTGATGCAAACGCTGGATTTTCTGCACATCAAACGAAATAGTGGCATAACGTTCTGCCAGTTCTTCACGCTGTGCATTTAAAATTTCCAGCCGGTTTTCGCGCGCTGCGCGCCCGAATAACGGCACTTCAGGGAAACGAGAATAGCGCCACTGGCGATCAGACACTTTAACAACAACTGCGCCGCTAACTTCTTCTGCTTCAAAGACGCTGTCATCAAAAGATTGCGGATCACCCTCAATCAAATAGAGATCTTCCGGGCAATCGTCCAGAGATTCAAGATGTTCACGGATCAAAGAAAGATCCGGCACCACGATACCGTGACGCGCAGGACCATATAATGCGGAGAAATACGGTGCATCGTCCAGCACCACATCATCATAAATTTCTGACAGCAGCACGCCGCCAAATCGTTCTGCTAACGCTAATAAACGACCATCTTCAGCACCGCTTGGCTGGCTTAGACGTTCGATTTGCTGTTCAACTGTGCGTTTCTGTTGGGCGATTTGATCACGTTCAACGGTTGTTTCGCGTTCACGCTCCAGCAAATATTGCATCTGTTCGGTGATCTGTGCGCTATCTTCCAGATTTTCACCGCACTGTTCGCTGAGTTGAGATAAAGCCTCTTGGGCGGCAATCCAGGCTGGCGCACGGGCAGACAATAATTTAATTTTGCTGTTAGCTTGCTCTAATTCCTGACGCAGCACCATGCGTTGTTCGCCAAACTCTGCTGCGCCTTGAGATAACTCTTCCAGACGCATTTCCAGTTCGCTGCGAACTTCGTCCAGCTCTTCAAGCTGATAATCCTGACCGGCTTTCTTGCAGAATTCTTGTAATAAACGTTCAGCATCTTGCTGTTCACGCAAACGTTGCTCCAACTCAGAAAGCTGAATTCGCAGCGCATTAACGCGCTCGGCTTGATGTTGCTGCGATGTGCCGTCACGTAATAATTCACGCGCAGTTTTCCACGCATCAGCACGGCTAACATCGCCTGCCATTTTGCAGACAAGCTGATAAGCCTCTTCAAACTGGCTGTGCGCGGCATCAGCAACACTCAGTTTTTGCTCCAGCTCCAACAATGATTCTGTCGCTTCCTGCTCACGCGCTGCAAACGATTCCAACCATTCATCGGCGTTATCGGCGTTCAGTTCCGCCAACTGGCACACTTCACGAGCGCGCTCTAAGGCTTGCAGTGCTTGTTGATACTGAATGGCGCGGGTTTGCTGAACGTCCAGCGCTTGCTGGTAATCTGCTAACTGACTTTTTAGCTCATCAACTTCCAGCTCTGTGGCTTCGGAGCGCGCCTGATATTCTGCCAGTTGTTCGGTAGATTCAGCGACGACCTCATTTTGCTCTTCCAGACGATAGGTTAATTCGTCCAGATCGTTTTGATAGCGTTCGATTTTTTCCTGCTGGCGCATTGCCGTTTGCACCAGATTCAAGTGATCGCTGGCTGCCTGATAATCCATTTCTAAATCAGCCTGCGCGCCGGATTGCTCGGCTAATTCGCGCGCCATTTCAACGTGGCGATACTGTTCAGAGATCAATTGTGTGCGGCTGGTCAGTAAGTCACGGCGCTGTACTAATGCGCCGTCAAGATGCACGCGGCGCTCGTTGGCGTGGCGCATATAATCGGCTGCCACATACGAAGTCGCTTCGGTGATGAGATGCTTAAATAAATCGCGATCAGATTGCGTAACGCGAATGGCTTCAAGGGTCATGCGGTTTTCACGCAGCGCTGATTCCATATCCTGAAACGCTTTACGCACGCCGCTGTTTTCCGGTAATAAATAATCACGCAGAGAACGGGTAATCGCGCTGGAAATCCCGCCGTATAGCGAGGCTTCAATCAAGCGATAGAACTTGCTGCGATCCGATGAAGAACGCAGGCGTTTTGGGATCACGCCCAGATCAAACATCAACGCATGATAATCAGAAATAGAGTTGAATTGCTTAAACTGAACACCTTCGATGGCTTCAACGCGCTCTTTCAATTCCGGCAACGGCAGCACTCTTGCCTGACGTTCGCCTACGGATTCTGTCAGAATTTGCGTTGGCTGAATCGCCGCAGGTAAGCCGGAGATCATAAACGGTTTTATATCAACTTTCTTATCGCGACCAGCCACTTGCTGTAAACGCACACCGCACAACACACGTTGATGACGAGAGTTCACGACATCTAATGCGGCATAACACACACCGGCTTTTAGCTTACCGTACAACCCTTTATCTCTGGAACCGCTGGTTGCTCCGGCTTCCGTTGTGTTACGAAAATGCAGCAAGGTGAGATCGGGAATCAAGGCGGTAACGAACGCCGCCATTGTGGTGGATTTACCCGCACCATTCCCGCCGGAAAGCGTGGTGACCAAATCATCGAGGTCAAAAGTTCGGGCAAAAAAGCCGTTCCAGTTAACCAACGTTAACGAGCGAAACTTACCGCGTTCAATCATTCCTGTTCTTCCTCTGCGCTATCCACTGTATCCGCTGCGTTTTCGTTATTTTGATCATCATCTGACAGCGAGAGTTTGTTTTCTAACGGCATCGCTTCACCATCACGAATCATGCGTAATTGTGCTTCGCGCGGATCATCACTGCTGCGTACATCGGCACCAAAACGAAAAACCGACTCATTAATGCGAAACTTAGCACTATCGTTGCCGATAAACGTCAGCATTCCCAAACGGCGTAAGCGATTGAGGGACGTGCGGACTTTTTCCTGTAATTTCTGGCGATCAACATCAGAACCGGTTGAGCGCTGATTAACATATTTCAGCAATTTACTTTCATCAGAAAGAGTAATGAGTTCTTCATATAGTTCCTGACTGTTAAAAATCCCCTCTTGTGCCAGTCGTTCAGGGCTAAGATAAAGATAACAAAGGATTTTCCCGACCATCATATCCAGTTCAGATAATACCGAACGAGCGATCAGCGTGGTTGAACGCGGGCGCAAATAGAAAAAGCCTTCCGGCGCGCGAATCAACTCAACATTATAGCGCTGATAAAACATCTCTAATTCGTCCTGATAATCCATCAGGAAAGCGTGATTATCTAACTCGTCAATACCAATATGACGACCGGCACGTAACTGGCTGTCTAGCGCCGGAAACAGTGAATTGGCAATCGCTTGAGCCAGTTTAGCTGGCATGGTTTGTTCGGTCATGGTTTCAATATTTGTCGATGACATGGGCCTGCACCTTAGCTCCGTAATCATTAATCGGCTGCCATTCGGCTGGCAAGCCAGAGAAATCAGCATTTGCTACGCCTAATCTGACCGCCTGATCAACTAATAATCGGGCGACATCAAAGTGGCGGGAGCGTGGGAATTGAGTCAAATAACTACGCATAACCGCACCGAGATCAAGCGGCATCGCGTCGCGCTGATAGACCTCAAGGACTGCGGTAATATGTGCAGCAATCTGCTCACGCATTTCAGTAAATTCTTCAAATTCCAGATCTGGCGGCAGTTCACCGGTCACTTCTTCGCTACGCAGCGTCAATTCTTCATCACGCATATCATACAAGCGTTCGGCGTTGGCATACGTTAATGCCCACGGCTGATCAAAATAAGTTTGCAGCGTTTGGCGTAAACGTTGGGAGAACACACGATTTTTATCCATATCAATCGCGGTACGGATAAATTTATGAACATGGCGATCGTAGCCGATCCATAAATCAATGGCTTGCTGCCCCCAACTGATAATGCGATCCAGCTTAGACTGGAGATCCAAAACCAGTTTATCGACAAACTGCAATTCAGGGCTGTTCATCGTAGCATCTTGAATACGCAATAAATTCGCCTGTAATTTATCGCCCGCGGCTTCCAGCGTGTCTTGCAATTCGCGCAGCGTGCCGGAGGTTTCCATCAACAATAATTCACAGCTAGAGATCGCCGCGCGCCAGTCTTTACCTAACAGAGCAGCAATATCATTTTTTACGTTCTGTTGCTGCTCGTCCATGATGCGCTGAGTTAAGTCGATGCTGTCGAAAATTTCTGCCACTGAGTATTTCAGCGGTGCAAACACATTTCGATGCCAATGGAAATCATCACCGCCCTCTTCTGCGGCTTCAGCAGCAATTTTCAGCTCTTGCGCCACAATCGAAAGCTGCATGGAAAGACGCAGCGTAGAAAATTCACGCTGGCGAATATAGTAATCGGTGATGCCAATACCAAGCGGAGTTAAACGATAAATCGCGTTGCCATCGGCTAATTCACTGACAAATCGATTTAATAACCGCTGTTTAACCATATCATTAATGGCATTGTTTGCACGTACTGCTACAGTCTCATTGGTTTGTTCAAAACCTTTACTGACGTGTCTGAAAGCATCGATCAATTCGCCCTCATTCATTTCACCGTCGAGGCGATCACTGTTGAGTGTCGCGATAGCCAGCAAAAATGCCAGACGTTCGGTAGGTAATGACAATGAGAAATCATTTTTACGTGCCCAGGCGACCAATTCAGGTACAGTCTGGGAGAACTCACTCATAGTTGATCCTTTCCGTTTGACTCATTTATACCCGCTATCTCTGGTTTATTGGGTATCGCTGTTTCAGGTATCGCTATTGGGCATTGTTTCTGAGCTATCACATGGATATAACGCCCCAAACTCACAAACGGCTCTTGCTGGCAATAACGCAATTCTAGTGCCAGCAGCGCGACAAAATCTTGCTGCTGTTGCTGTTTATTCTGTGCGTAATCATGGAATACCCGAACACCACTTTTGCTGATTATCGACAATTTCATATCCTGCAACCAATCATAAACCTGTTCAGGTTTTAACGGTCTGTCCGGCGAAAGCGTACGCTTTTTCTTTTTTTGCATTCCGGCTTCAATATAACCGAAATTACCTAACGTAATATTTCTAAATAACAAAGCGTTATAATTATAAAACATCAGGGACAATACGCCAGCAGGACGTAAACATTGCGTCAATGCTTCCAGAGCTGCGCGTTGATCCTGAATCCACTCCAAAACCGCGTGGAACAATATCAGATCTACCGGCTGTTCTAAATGAGCTGATACGTCCTGAACGGAACAATGCAGGAATTGTATATTATCGCCGACACCTTTTTCTATTGCCGCCTGCTCTGCTCTTTTTAACATTTCAGAGGAAATGTCACAAAAAATAACGTGATGACCGCGTGCCGCCATTTCACACGCCATTACGCCCTCACCGCCGCCTGCATCAAGAATCCGCAACGGACGCTGAGGCAGCATAGTAAAGAGCGGTTCGAGATCCTGCCAAAGTACCGCCTGACGAATTTCGCCTTTAGTCGTGCCATAAATATTGCGGGAAAACTTCTCGGCAATATCATCAAAATTACGATCTTTTCTGGCACTCACACTCAATTTCTCCAATGACTTACGATACAGTCACTTATTATACTGGATCAGATGGGATTCACCGATCTGATATTTTTATTATCCTGATATAGAATAAATTGCATTTATGACGATATTGCGCCAACGAGTGCAGTTTCATACAAAAAATCGACATAACATACTGGAAAAACAATGTTATTTTTCTTAAAAAAGATGATCAGCGGGTTGTTACTGCCTTTACCTTTTCTGCTGTTACTTATGGCAATTGCGCTGCTCCTGCTTTGGCTTACTCGCTGGCAAAAAAGCGCTAAAGTGTTGCTTACCGCAAGCTGGCTGTGCTTGCTGCTGCTTAGTCTCCAACCTGTTGCTGATCGATTATTAATG
This sequence comes from Enterobacteriaceae bacterium, assembly GCA_031261005.1. Taxonomy (GTDB): domain Bacteria; phylum Pseudomonadota; class Gammaproteobacteria; order Enterobacterales; family Enterobacteriaceae; genus JAISKF01. The sequence goes on from JAISKF010000051.1 coordinate 14,147, forward strand.
CCGCTGGAAAATCGCTATCCGACGTATCGGGAGAAAACTCCGGTTGATTACATTGTGGTGCTCGGCGGCGGATATACTTACAACCCTGACTGGACACCAAGTTCTAATCTGTTCCCGAATAGTTTGCCGCGCGTAACCGAAGGTGTGCGTTTATATCGTGAACACCCGAATGCTAAAATGATTTTTACCGGCGCGGAAGCAATCTCTAATCCGCTGTCTAATGCCAAAGTCGCATCAATGGTAGCAGAAAGTTTAGGCGTACCGCAGCAAGACATCATCATTCTGTCACAACCCAAAGACACAATAGAGGAAGCCCAAGCTGTCGCCGCGATCATCAAAGAGAATAATCAAAAAACCATGCTGTTAGTAACATCTGCCAATCATTTACCACGCGCAATGCGAATATTTCAAGCTGCGGGATTAAATCCTATTCCTGCCCCCGCGAACCAACAAGCAACACTGGGAGCTCTTAATCCCTGGGAAAAAATACTCCCGTCAGCGCTCTATCTGTCACACAGCGAACGGGCATGGTATGAAACGTTGGGGGATTGGTGGTTGAGTTTGACTCATTGATTATTTAATCAGGTCTAAGCGGCTATAATAAGATAATTATCACTATATATAAATAATAAAAAACCGTTTAGCTTAGCTTCATTAATATATTATTTTAACAGTCATGACTACATTCATATCTGTAATATCTTCCAGTTATGTTTAAACACTTCCACTATTTATTAGTGAAAGTGTTTATAATTAACTATACTTAATAAGAATCAAACGTCACTTCCCCCTCACCATTCTTATTTATTAGCATAAGAATATTATCTTTTCTAATACACTTATGTTTTGATATTATTTTATCAAAACATAATAAATGATCTGTGCTTCCTCCTGGCAATAGCCAATCTCTATCAGGAATCTCTTCCTCATAGCCATGACCAATATCAAATATTGTTACAGTATAAGAACCATCACTATATGCTGACGAAAAATTATATTCACTTTTTAAATAAGACTCATTTTTTCTCCACCATTTCTCTCTATTTGCTTTAAGAACAGGAAAATTTTCAACAATAAGATAACGATTCTCATGTATAGCAATAATTTTTGTAGGTAACCACCATCGAAATCCGATATAGATACAACCAATAACAATTGCGATAAAAAATAACCATTTTATCGTAGTTTTCATTAGTAATCGCCCTCAATGGTCATGGTTACATTCATATCTTCCAGTTATGTCTAAACACTTCCACTAATTATAATTATTTGTTAGTGGAAGTGTTTATAATTATCTAAAAATTTAATTTATTAATATCTAAAAGTTATTTTCCCCTCACTATCTTTATATATAAATATAATGATATTTTTTTTCCTAATACATTGTTCCTTTACATTCATATCATTAAAACATAATAAGTGGTCTGTACTTCCACCGGGCAACAACCAATCTCTTTCAGGAATTTCTTCCTCATAGCCATTACCAATATCAATATCAATAACAATAACAATAACAATAACAATAACAATAACAATAACAACAACAGTATAAGAGCCATTATAAGATATTCTTGGAAAATCATATTTATTCTTCAAATAATCTTCATTTTTTTTCCACCACTTCTCTCTATTTGCTTCAAGAACAGGGAAATTTTCAACAATAAGATAACGGCTCTCATGTACATCAATAATCTTTGTAGGTAACCACCATCGAAATCCTATATAGATACCACCAACAATGATTGCGATAAAAAATAACCATTTTATTGTGGCTTTCATTAGTAGTCTCCCTCTATCGTCACGGTTACATTTATAACTGTAATATCTTCCAGTTATGTTTAA
>JAISKF010000007.1 GCA_031261005.1 Enterobacteriaceae bacterium
CGGGCGTTATCTGCATTCTGACGAACGGTGATTTTGAGTTCTTCCATACTGGCAGCCGTTTGTTGCAGCGCCGACGCCTGCTCTTCCGTGCGCGATGACAGATCGTTGTTGCTGCTGGCGATTTCACGCGCATTACTATAGATATTATTCACCCCACTACGAATTCCGCAGACCGTTTTCGTCAGGGATTGGCGCATCTTCTCCAGCTCCGCCAGCATTAGACCAATTTCATTGCGCGCACCAATCTCAATCTCCTGGCTTAAATTGCCAGTGGCAATGGTCTGGAGAGCTTCTTTAGCTTGATCAAGACGATTGAATACCGTTCTTTTTAGCCAGACGCGGGATAATAAGAATCCGATAAAAGCAAGGCACAACATCACGACAGCCATTACCATCATCCACTTAGCAGCATTATTGGCTTCATTCGCATACCCTTGCTGGAGCGCTCGTGAAATATCGTTAAATTCATTAACCTTGTCACGCAGCATTAGCAAATTTCGGGAGTCAGCACCAAGATCATTCGGATAGCTGGCAGGATCGCTGATATAACCTATTTTCTGTGCTTCATTTTCGACAGCATTTTCAAATAATTCGCTAATTTCGATGGCTTTCTCTTTTTCTTCCGCCGTGGTAAACGGACGCTTCATAAACGCATCGAGACTGGTCTTTACTTCACTCAGCAAACCTTGAACTTCCGCGAGATCGCTCCCATTCACCTGACGCCCTACCATCTTATTCAACATTAGGGCATTGGTACGACTGGCGCTGCTATCTAAATAGGTAATTACGGTGCGAAGAGTTGCCCTGTCTTTCACTGCTTCCATCATATCGTTGAAAGATCTGGAGGTGGCAAATGAATTCACAATACTGTATGACGACATCGCGACAAGCAAAATAATGAATACACCCGTCAGAATACTAATCCCAGTTGCAATTTTGCATTCTCTGAACATAAGAACCCCTGCCAGTTAGCCATGACAATAAATGCTCTTTCGAGCGGGAAATATTAAGTAGCCTGAACTTGGGAGTAAAAATTTATAAAGATAGTCACTGGCAGTCGTTATTCTGCACAAAGTCGCAGAATGACAACGATATTTAACAAATTGAAATAACATTGGTTTTCGTAGTAGCACAACTTGTCGCCTGAGATCTTACCAACATCACCAACCGTTAAATCATGACATTCCTGTGCCAACGGGCAAGCGGATTGCCGCCCTACGAAAAAATTACATAATTAATTGAAATTTATCGTAATAATACAAATCATTATCCCAAATTCAGATTAAGTAATAACGTATAAACTATGCCGAAATAGCGACTATTCTAAATAGCGGCTATTCCGGCGGTAACTCGTTAACCCAGTACTTTGAAAATAGACAACTGCTGCATTGCCTGAAACACGGTCATCGATGAATTGAGCGCAAACTCTGACATTTTTGACTGCGACAACACAGTGATCATGGTATCCCAGTCCGATCCCAGCGTTTGCTGTAAGCGGCTTTGCACCGAGACTTCCTGTGCATCAGCACTAAATCCCAGCGCTTCAAGCTGCTGTAAGTTAGTCCCTACACTCGCGCGAACTTTCCCCAGATTATCAATCCCATTACGCACCGCTTTGCTAGTGTCAGCCAGCGTTGCCTGCAACTGTTCACGCTCTGCATCGGTGTCCACCGGCTGATTCAAAGCAGCAATAGCCGAATCCAGCGCTTTGAACAAATCATCAGCGGTGCCGCTCAGGAAGATGTCGCTGCCGGTATGCCCGACTCGCATCTCTGTGCTGTCACCCACTTGCTGCATCATCGCGGTATCGCCGCCGATGTAAGAACCATCTTTCTGAAATGGCGCTTGCCCCGTTTTATAGCCCGCGAAGATATAACGTCCGTTACTGTTTTTGGTATTTGCCAAATCCAGCAGGTTATCCCGCAGCCCTTGTAATTCGGTCGCTAACGCCTGCCGATCTTCGTCGCTGTATGCACCGTTTCCTGCTGCGACAATTTTTTCAGTCAGATCCGCCGACAACATATTGGCAATGGAGTCCAACGCTTTGTCTTCTTGCCCCAGCGCATCTTGAGCATATTTTCTGGCGGTATCAAACTGGCTCATTCTCGACAGTGCATTTTGATAATTAATCGCCTGCGAAGCATTAGAGGGATCATCTGAAGGTTTCAATAATGTCTGACCCGCAGACAAACGAGTGGAAAGGTCGCTATAGCCAGTTATCGCTTTCGACATACTATCGATCTGGCGCTGATACATATAACTAGTACTTAGACGCATCACTTATCCCCAAAAGGTTATGATGTCACCCGCTAATGCGGGCATACGGTTATCTGATACTTAAAATGGTGTCAAAAATGCTAACGGCGGTTTGCAACACCTGAGCATTGGCTTGGTAGTACTGAGAGAACATCTGCAAGTTGACATACTCCTCGTTAATATCAACGCCGGAGACTGATTGTTGCTGCAACGACCACTGTTCGTAGACTTTTTCAGCAGTAGTCAGGTCGCCTTTCTGAGCGCTAACCGAAGAACCTACCGAACTGACCAGACTGGCATATGCTCCGGTCAGGGTCATATCACCTACAACTTTCGCGTCTTTAATAGCAATCATCGCCAGAATATTTTCATTATTGCTCTGCTCATCAGAGTCCGGTGAGCTTGATGCGGCGATTTGGTCGCCATCGGTGATCGCTACTTTGATGCTTTCCGCCGCGCCAGAAGCTGGATTCAGCGTAAAGCTATCACCAGCATTTGCGTTTCCTTTCGGCGTGATGGTGATCCCTTCAAAGGCTAGTTCGCCATTACTGCCTACCGTTGGTTGGATCTTCCTGCCATCACTGGTTTTGACTTCCCAGCCGGAGCTGGTATAGGTAACGATATAGTTTTCTGCTCTTACGTCCGGGATTTTATCCCGCGTCACTTCCAGTTCTGCATCACCCGTGTTGCCGGTATTCGCAATAGCCTGCGGTTTGGAAACGCTGAAAATATCACCGCCAGCGTCTCCAGAGTGTGTGTAACCAGCGGCGTTAACTTCGTTAAACGTGTTTGCCATCTGTAACGCCATCTGATCCAGCCGGTTACGCGCATCGACCAAATCGATATTACGGAATTTGAACAGACCGCCCAATTTGCCGGTCGTTTTATCTTCGTCCAGACGCAGCGCATTACCCGATGCGTCAATGTAAGAAACAACCGTTTTATTTGGATTTGCCGATGACACATTCGCCTGCAACTGATAAGACTTGCTGCCGCTGACCAAAGACATGCCGTTCTCCAGTGAGACATTAACATGTCCTGTCGCGCTGTTTTCCGACACTTTAATGCCGATCTGTTCGCTGAGTTTACCCATTAACTGATCGCGTCGATCCAGCAAGTCGGCAGGCATTCCCCCAGTCTGACCGTGAACCTTTTCAATCTGTGCGTTCAGCGCTGCCAGTTGTCTGGTATAGCTATTGATGTCATTAACCGTCTGTTTGATCTGAGTATTTGTGCTTTTTTCCAGCCCATTCAGCGTTTTACTATTAGTGCGAAATTGGTTGGCAATAGCATTGAACTGCCCTAATACACCCTGACGCGCGGCAGGATCTACCGGATCTTTACTGACGGATTCCATCGCTTTAAACAGGTTGTCCAGCGAGGTAGAGATGTTATTGGTACTATCGCCCAACATGTCATCAATCTGGCTGGCTTGTTGATAGCGGCTTTGCAGCGCACTAAATGTAGTTGTCGCGCCGCGCACCTGATTACTGATAAAACCGTCATATGCCCGCTGAACATCTTCCACCCGAACACCATAGCCGAAAAAACCGTAATTTGTGGATTTCCCTCCTGCCTCTCCCAGCATGATGTTCTGCCGACTATAATCTGGTGTGACGGCATTGGTCAGATTGTTCCCGACCACGTTTAACGCCCCTTGTGCAGCGCTTAACCCACTCTGTGCCAGATACAGTAAATTCATACATTACCCGTCATATTAGAAGAAGGAGAGAAAAGCCCGCCTTCAAAAAAGATTTCTTACTAAAGCTATCGGCTTGCCAGAAATTCACTAAAGCGCAGCGATTAAAATAGTGACGAAAAATCGGTGTTATAGGCGTTTACTGCTTGTTTCACACCGTTTTTTACCTGCTGAATAATCCCAATCAGCTTCTTTGCATAAGCGGGATCAGTAGCATAACCAGCGGATTGCAGCGCTTTTGCCGCATTTTCCGGTGTAGATGAAGTCAGAACGTGGCGGTAACGCGGGTTGTTTGTCAGCAGTGAGGTGTAATCCGCCAGCGCATCGGTATAAGAGGAATAAACGCGGAATACCGCTTTCACCTTACGAGGTACTCCGTCTTGATATTCTGTCGTCGTAATTTCCGTCGTTTCCCCCTGCCAGTCTGGTGAGGCTTTGATACCAAACAGGTTATGGCTGGGCTTCCCGTCTTGAGTCGGGATCTCCCGATTGCCCCAACCGGACTCCAACGCTGCTTGTGCAATAATCAATTGGTGAAAGATCCCACTTTGGCGCGCCACGGCAAGCGCAGGAGCTCGTAACCGAGAAATAAAGCTACCGTTCATACCTCCTGCTTCCGGCACAGCAGATTGCAGCGGTGCTTTCTGCGCCCTGTATCTGGCGGAAGCCATCAACTCAGGCAGACGTTCAGGTAGAATCAGCGGCGATAGCGATGACGATACCGCAGGCATATCCCCAGTCGATTGCGGCGAATTTCCGCCCATATGCGCCGCCATTAAACGGGCAAAGCCCATTTTTCCGGTCTCTGCAATGTGTTGAGCTATTTGCTGATCGTACATAGAGGTGAACATCGCAGACTGAGATGTATTAAACAGCCCGTCCTTAAAAGATGCCTCGCGCATACTTTTTAGCATCATCTGGACAAACAGCCCTTCCATCTGTTTCGCAACAGCTTGCAGCGCCTCCGGCGACCGCTGACGAGTTGCCGTTTTCAGCGCATCTAAACTATGCTGGTCAAAAGCAGCGCCCTGAGATAACGCAAAATTGTTCATCAGTTAATCTCCAGCCGAGCGCGCAGACAGCCCGCGTTTTTCATCGCCTGTAAAATAGCCATCAGATCGTTTGGCGTAGCACCTAAGTTATTTAGCGCGCGAATCACCTGATTCAGATCCGTATTGGTATTCACCTTTTGCAGAGAACCATTCTGTTCGCGTAAAGATATTTCCGTCTGCGGCGTGACGACTGTTCTACCGCCTGCCAGCGGGGTATCCGGTTGGCTGACCTGATTGCGCTGAGAAATCTCCATCGTTAAATCCCCTTGTGCCACCGCACAAGCGTCCAGCGTTACACGCTGATTCATGACCACCGAACCCGTTCGGGAATTGATGATAACGCGCGCATCGCCAGCGCTAGTACGTATTGAGAGATCTTGAATATTCGCCAAAAAACGAACTCTGTCGGCGCTGTCCGTCGGCGCATATAAGCGGATCGTTCGGGCATCTTCCGCCATCGCTGCACCGTTGAAACGCCGGTTGATGGCGTCGCTGATTTGCTGTGCTACGGTAAAGTCCTCTTCGTTCACCAGCAGCCTCAACACGTTTTGATCGGTAAATACCATCGGTACTTCACGCTCTACCGTAGCGCCGCCGCTGATGCGCGCACCGTTGAGCTGATTCACCTGAATACTGTTTCCCCGACTCTGCGCGCCTGCGCCGGAAACCAGCAGGTTTCCCTGCGCCAGCGCATAAATTTGATTGTCCACGCCTTTGAGCGGCGTCATTAATAGTGTTCCCCCGCGTAAACTTTTCGCATTCCCCATAGAAGAAACCACCACATCAATTTTGGTTCCTGATCGGGCGAAAGGAGGAAGTTCAGCAGTCACCATCACCGCCGCTACGTTTTTCAACTGCATATTAGTGCCTGCCGGTACAGTGATACCAAGTTGAGACAGCATGTTGTTCAGACTTTGGGTAGTAAACGGTGTTTGCATGGTCTGATCGCCAGTACCATCAAGCCCGACAACCAGACCGTAACCCATCAGGGAGTTCCCCCGCACGCCAGCTAACGTGGTCAGGTCTCGGATACGTTCAGCCTGAGCGATTCCAGATAGAACAAAAATGCCCGTCAAACAGCAAATGCCCAAACAAAAAGTAAAAAAGGAGCGTTTCATTATCAGCACCTCAAAACGGAGAAAGATTCAGGAACAGGCGCTGTAACCAGCCCATCTGCTGTGCTTCATTGATATATCCGTTACCAACATATTCGATACGGGCATCAGCAACTTGCGTGGACACTACAGTATTGCTGCCGCTGATCGTGCGCGGGTTCACCACGCCAGAAAAACGGATAAACTCGGTTCCCTGATTGATGGCAATCTGCTTTTCACCAACCACTTGTAAGTTGCCGTTTTCCAATACTTGCTTCACTGTGACAGTGATCGTACCGCTAAAGGTATTTTTCGCTGCCGCGCCGCCTTTACCGGCAAAATCATTCTTGCCATTAATATCTGCATTTGCTCTGTCACCGCCAAACAGTCCTGACAAAAAACGCGGCGTGGCTTCAAAAGAGAGTCCGGTAGAACCATCGCGTGACGCATTGGCAGAAGAACTTTTGCTCGCACTCACATTTTCCTGCAACACTATGGTCAGCGTATCACCGATATTGCGAGGACGGCGATCTTCAAACATCGGCTGGTAGCCGTAGTTCATCGCCTGACCGGATTGAAAAATAGCACCATTGCCTGCGGCAGGAGCAACGGGCGCTGGCGTGGCAGTGGTTGCGCCGCCGACCAACGGCTCATGAGGCAGATAAGCGCAACCGGCGATCAATAACAGCATTACAAAGATGGTTGACAGGTCGCGGAATGCGCGCCCGAAACGAAGCAGACAGGTCATATCATTCATTACCGGTAAACGGTCGCGGGTTTCCCCGCAGTCGGGATCAAAGTTGCGCTAAGCGCTGTAGCATCTGGTCAGAGGTGGATACCGCTTTACTGTTAATTTCGTAAGCGCGTTGAGTCTGGATCATATTGACCAGTTCTTCGGCAACGTTCACGTTGGACGTTTCGACATACCCCTGTCGCAGTGAACCGGCACCATTTAATCCTGGAGTAGACTCATTCGGTGCGCCGGAAGACTGGGTTTCCAGATACAGATTCTCACCGATGCTTTCCAGCCCTGATTCGTTGACAAACGTACAGAGCGTTAGCTGACCAACCAACTGCGGCGCTGTCTGTCCAGGCACCATGACGCTCACAATGCCGTCATTGCCGATCGTCAGTTTTTCCGCATCTTGCGGAATGGTGATCGCAGGTTGTACGGTATAGCCGCTGGACGTTACTAATTGACCATTTTGATCAAACTGGAGCGAACCGTCGCGGGTATAGCCCGTGCTGCCATCAGGCAATAGAACTTGCAGGAAGCCCCCGCCCTGAATCGCTACGTCTTTACTGTTGTTGGTTTGCGTCAGGCTACCCTGACTATGAATGCGTTCGGTCGCAACCGGACGCACACCAGTGCCAAGCTGTAAACCGGAAGGAATAGTCGTCTGCTCAGAGGACTGCGCCCCTGGCTGGCGCAGTGTTTGATACAGCAGATCTTCAAACACGGCTCGCTGGCGTTTAAATCCGTTGGTGCTGACGTTCGCCAAGTTGTTGGATATTACGTCCATATTGGTCTGCTGTGCTTCAAGACCGGTTTTTGCGATCCACAATGAACGAATCATAAAACATCTCTCCCCGCCGTAATTAACCGGCGCTCAATAACTGGTTTGCATTTCGCTCGTTGTCATCTACGGTGCTGATGACTTTCATATTCATGTCAAAGCCACGGGCGGTGGTGATCATCTCGACCATTGATTTCACTGGACTGACGTTGCTGCTTTCCAGCATTTTCGGCATCACTTTTAGTGCGGGGTCTGCCGGTAAAACATTCGTCGCGTGAAACAGCCCGTCATCGCCGCGTTCAAGCTCGCCCAAGCTGGCGTTGACTACTTTCAGACGCCCAACCTGAGCCAGCGCAGCAGGATCTTCGCCTGCACCCAGCGCTGTGATAGTGCCGTCCGGCGCAATAGTTAATTGTGCCTGCGGCGGCACGGTCAGCGGACCACCGTCACCCAATAACGGCAGACCTCGAACAAATAGTTGTCCCTCGCTGTCGATCTCAATATTGCCGTTCTTAGTATATCCTTCACGGCCATCTGGCATTGCTACTGCCAGCCAACCATTCTGCGGCATCGCCACGTCCAGATTGCGCCCCGTCGGATCGATAGCCCCCACGGTGTAATCATTCCAAGGGGTAGATTCAGCCACCAGAGTGCGGGTTAGCACCGTTGGACCGTTCACCGGCACGGCACGATAGGCAGCAATCTGCGCCCGAAAACCGGGCGTCGATACATTGGCGAGGTTATTTGAAGTGACCGACTGACGATCCAGCGCCGCTGCCGCTGCGCCCATAGCGGTATAAATCGCGTGATCCATAATGCTCCGCCGTTACTTCAAGTTAACTAATGTCTGTAAGATCTCAGACTGGGTTTTGATCGTCTGAGAGTTAGACTGATAGTTACGCTGGTACACAATCATGTTGACCATTTCCTGACTCAGATCCACGTTGGACGCTTCCAACATATTGCCGCGCAGCGTACCTAAGTTTCCGGTACCGGAAATCCCGATCACCGGCTGCCCTGATTCCGGTGTTTCAGACCAGCAGTTATTCCCTTGCGGCGCTAAACCGCCTGCATTGGTGAAATTGGTGAGTACAACCTGTCCTAACAATTGTTGTTGACCATTGCTGTAAGAGGCGATGATTTTCCCATTGTCACCAACGATATAACCGTTCATGATCCCCGGCGGATAACCAGTGGTCGTCGGGCTGTCCATCGAGTTTTCAGAAGCCTGTTGAGTAAGACCAGCCAGATCCAGATCAAAATCTAGCGCTGCGCCCCCCTGAAAAGCTGCTCCCTGCACATTCAGTTGCGCTGGGCTGGTGATTAGCTTACCGGAGGTATCAAACTCCAAATCCACTTTTCCCTGAACGCCCGGTGACGTCGAATCAACAGAGTACACCGTCCACTTGTTGTCTGCGGTTTTAACAAAATAGACGTTAATAGCATGTTCGTTACCCAAGCTATCGTAGGCATTGACTTGTGTGGAGTAGGTATAACTATCGCCGTCTGCTGCATCAAATGGGTGTTGCGTGGTATCCACCGGCTTATTACCGGAATCCAGATTACCGCGAATCGTGCCAGCATCAGACGCTCTTGCTGGCATCTGACCGGTTGGAATCTGGATCGGTCCGACTGGCGCGCCCGCCTGAATCACCGGCGGCATACCGGTCGCCATATAGCCCGTCAGATACATACCCTGGTTATTGATCACATAACCTTTTTCATCTGTCTTAAACTGACCATTACGGCTGTAAAACACTTTTCCCGCCTCGCTGACTAAGCGAAAAAAACCATTCCCCTGAATGCCCATATCCAGCGGGCTGTTACCTGCGCCTAAAACCCCGTCACCGAAGTTCTGATTAACACCAGCAACCTGAACCCCCATACCGACTTGCGAACCGGCAAAGACGTCCGCAAAAGCAATAGTGCCGGATTTAAATCCGACGGTCTGGGAGTTAGCTATGTTATTACCTACTACGTCCAACGCCTGTGCTGAGGCGTTTAATCCGCTAAGACCTTGTGAAAAACTCATGACATATTTTCCCGAAGCATAACGTTAGCTACAGCTACGTTTCAGCTACAGCTACGTTGTCTAAAATAAAATTATTCGATGAGATACACTTCACCCAGTGTTGCCGTCCCGTCGATGCCCAATTGCAACACCGCACCCGTTGGCGTAAATGACACCGCTTCCACTTTCGCTTTCTTCAGTGCCACAATGGACGGCGTACTGCCATCAGCATTTTTTGCCGAATACGACACTTTGAAAGCCGCATCCGCTTGCTCACGAGGATCGCTGGGTTGGAACCCATTCAGATCGTCCAGTTTGTACTGATGAACGCCTGCTTTCACATTTTTCAGCGTAGCGGTATAGGCATTGCCCATGCTGTCAGTCAGCGTCACGATGACCTCATCAGCATCACTGTTTAAAGACAGAGCAAGCTCTTTGTTACCCTCGCCGGAAGTGGAAACAGACGGTGTACCTTCAACTAACACCTTGCGTCCGCCCCATTCAGCAGCGTTCATCTGCTGCATACTGCTCACCAACGTACCAACGCTGTTGAGCGTCGTGTTCAGTTGTTGCACACCTGCCGCCGTGTTGAACTGCGCTAACTGAGCTGTCAACTGGTTGTTATCCATCGGGTTCGTGGGATCTTGATTCTTCATCTGAGCAACCAGTAATTCCATGAAGTTATTGAGCAACCCGTCAGCACCGGTATTGGAATTCGCCGCGCTCTTAGGAACAGAAGAAGTTTCTTTAGCACTGCTATTTGTCGGCACGGCAGCGCTGTTCTGAGTTATTACGGGTGATACTGCCATCGGTTTTCCTTACTGACCCAGCGCCAGCGTTTTCAGCATCATAGTTTTTGCCGCATTCATCACCTCAACGTTGGCTTGATAGCTGCGAGATGCTGAGATGGTATTCACCATTTCCCCCACGACGTCCACATTAGGCATATGCAGATAACCTTTGCTGTCCGCCAGAGGGTTTGCGGGGTCATACACCAGACGATCCGGTGCCTGACTTTCCACGACGTCGCTAACCTGCACGCCGCCAATATCTTGACCAGCCTCTCGATTCACCTGAAAAATAACTTGGCGAGCGCGGTAAGGTTGACCATCAGGATCAGCAATGCTGTCAGCATTTGCCATATTACTGGCGCTGACGTTCAGCCTTTTAGACTGAGCAGCCATTGCCGAACCGGAAATATCGAAAATACTGAACAGAGACATAGGAATGATTACCCCTGACTAATGACACTCATCATGTTTTTAATTTGAGATGTGAGAAATGTTAAACTGGATTGGTATTTCATATTGTTATCAGCAAAATTGACGCGCTCACGATCCATATCAACGGTATTACCATCTGCACTTGGCTGATCAGGGACTCGATAAAGTAACTGGGGCTCGCCAGTCATTGACGCTATTCCGGCAATATGTTGGCTAGAGGTCAGTCTTAAAGTTAATGACCCGTTAGCGGGTTGCATTCGTTCGGTTGCGTCTTTTAATTGCTGGGTAAAGTCAATATCCCGCGCCAAATATCTCGGTGTGTCCGCATTAGCGATATTTGACGCCAGAATATCCTGTCGTTTTGTCAGCAGATGCAATGCCTGCTGCTGAAACCTAAATTCGTTATCGAGTTTATCAAGCATGTGATAAAAGCCTTTATCTGCGAGGAAGCTCTCGTACTATGCTCAGTAGTCTAAAAGATAACCGGATAAATCTATACCTAGAGAACCTTACATAAATAACGGCATTTAGTTAAATTGATAACTGCATTAAAAGCGTTGTTTTTGAGCGTTTAAACCGCATGTTAAAAACAACATAATTAACCTGAATTTTGGATAAGAAAACGGTAAAGCAATAAATTAATATATTGATAAGAAACAATAATTATTTGAAATTTATCATAACAATATAGTTGATTATCAGAAATTCAGGTGATTCAATGAATTGGCGACACAACTGATGTTATTTCACCCATCGTGACATTCTCCATATACCGTACAATTCATACTTCTCTCTTTATTTATCATTCCCGTAATACCGGATAAAAGGTGCTGTCTGCTATGCCATTTCTCTTTATTATCCGACTGTGCTGCATATCAATAATGCTGTGGGGAACAGCATTATCTCCCGCTTTTTCCGCCAAGCAGAATGATAATGCCGCACTGATCAAACAGATCTCCCAACTGCTGCTCCCCCAGCGCCAGACGTCGGAAACAGGAAATATCAAGCTGCGTATCCGCGTTCTGACGCCACCCGTTCAGTTAGCAGAACTCTGCCCGACACCGGCACTAAAGTTATCCGGCAATCCCGTTAAACTAACCGGTAACCGCAGCGTTATTGCCCGCTGCGGCAAGCGCCAGTTCTTCATTCAGATCCACGTCAACGCCATCGCCACATATTGGCTTGCTACCCGTGATCTATCCTCAGGGCAAATTCTCAGCCAGAACGATATACAATCTTTACGGGGAGAAATCGACAAGCTCCCGAACGACATTCTGCTGGAACCGGCGCGGCTTCTTGGCGCTACGCCATTACGTATGATCCGCGCAGGACAGCCGCTCACCGCCAACATGCTTCGTCCCCAGTGGGCAATCAAAGCGAGAAATGAAGTGACGCTCACCGCGCCGGGCAATGGTTTTTTGATCCGTATGAAAGGCATCGCACTGAACAACGCCGCACTCCATGACACCCTACGAATCCAAACCCGTAGCGGGAAAATTATCGAAGGCATCGCTATCGGAAATGATAAAGTGGCGATCAATATAGAATAGTGACTTTAGTTTTTTGCACGCAAGCCGATAGTTTTGATTAGAGGACATCACCAGACACAACGGAGGACATATATGAATATTGATCGTATTTCTCAGACACAACCTATCCCGGCTACGGACTCACGGCAAAACACCGATATACGTGCAAAAATATCTGAGCAGAAAGAAATTCGAAATGCTCGCCAACAGGATACAGACACCCAAGTTAGCCTAAGCCGACTGGAAAAACAGTTTCCGACTAACGGCAGCCATGACGTTGATTACGCGCGTCTGGCGCAAATTCGAGCGCAAATGGACGCAGGAGAGTTGCAGATCGACAGAGATAAGATTGCTGCTGCTTTGGTCAATGACATCTTCCAAATTTCCTGACAACTATTATGAAAGACTTACAAACTACGCTAATGCGGCTGCAATCCCTGCTGGAAGAGCTAGAAAGTACGCTGTTAGAGGAAATCAAGCAGCTTAGCCAGGCGCAGGTTAATCCAGTGTCGCTGCAAGTCGTTTCAGATAGTAAAAGCCGCTCGCTTTCCGCGATCAATTTTTACGATGAACAACGTAAACAAGCAGAAAAACAACGCCAGCTCGCCGCGCCTTACTCACAACACCCGAAGTTAGCGGCACGCTGGAATAAAATCCTGCATGTAGTGAAACACACCAGCGAGCTTAATCAGCAAAGTTTCCAACTACTCGAAATTCATATGAAGAAAATGAACGAGTTAAAAAAACTGGTACAACAGGCTGGCGCAGCGCCATCACTGTATGGAGAAAATGGCGATCGAGATCAGAAAAATTCCGGCAACAGCTATCATATTTCGGTCTGAACACACAGACCGTATCACCATAATCTCAAACTCTGGTTTTCTCTTCCTTTAATCTGCCCTTGATTTAATGCTATTTTGTTTTCATTTAACGGTATATGCCAATAGACGTCAAAATACCATTACAGACGCTAATCCCGCGTAATATATGGATTTTTGGCATAAAAAAAGACGTCCGTAGACGTCTGTTTACATGCTATTGGTACGAGGACGGGACTTGAATTTCAACGCTATCTAATTGAAATTTATAGATAGTAAAAATCATCACCTCGGTAGATATACTCGTTTATATACTCACCACTACAAGCGTCACCAATATTTAATCAACTCAAGTCAATCTAAGGTTACTGAACTATACATAGCTCACCGCATAATACCTCTCGCTTGGATGGAACGCAAAAGGCTATAAATCACCGCTCTTCCTTTGTATGCCAGAGATCTAAAATGAAAATATCATTATCTTTAACTTCATAATGGATTTCGTAATCATCAAACAGTACCTTTCTCACTTCACGAGGCTCATAGCGTATTTGTGGTATGCCAATTGCCGGATGCGCTGTAAGTCCTGCGCTTGCGGTTACCAGTCGTTCTAAAACACCATCTGCATGTTGGCGGCTGTATTGCAGAGCAAAACGGTAAATACGTTGCAGATCGTCCTGAGCTTTAAGCGTCCAGTAAATTTCCATTTATTAGGCTTCCTTTAAGCTCCTTGCAAAATCCAGCATATCAGCATGACTCACTACGCGGCCAGCATCAACATCGGCCAGACCCGCTAATACGCTTTGATGACGCCGCTCTCTTTCTGCCAGCATAGAAAGTAAAGCTTCCTTAATAACCCAGCTTTTTGAGCGATCTAGCTCTACTGCCAGATTTTCAACTGCAAGCGCTAGCTCAATGGGAATTTGTGCACTGATAGTTTGCTTTACCGGAGAACCCATCGGGATTACCTCGATTAATAACTTTTAATAACTGCTATTAAGCTTAGCATAGTGGCGCTGATAAAAGCATCAGATTTCACCTCGCTGGCAACATCTGCGGAAAGTGCTTCGCCACGATATCATTCATTTTCTCCACCAGATCTGGCCGCTTAAATGTGATATGTCCACTGCCTTTCTGAAAATAGCGAATGCTGAAAAGGTCATCCTCAAAAACCTGCTGATATGGGTTATTATGAATAAAGTTCATTAGCTGGATAGTAATATCTTGTCGATTATCAGGAATGGCTTTGTCATCCAGCAGATACAGCATACGCTCAAGGTCAGCTAATTGATCCCGCCGCCATCCCAAGTTTAGACTGTAGCCCCATGAATCATATTTAACTAAGTAGTTGACGATGATTCTTTTACCGAAGCAGCATGGATTATTGGTTTTATAGTCCCAGCTTAATCCTTTAAACACATTAATGATGCCTCTTTCAAACACATCACCTTTACTCTGGTGTAACTGTTCAAAGGTGGCAAGAATGTTCGCTTCACTGATTTCCGGCAGTTCTCCTTCCTCAAGGTCTTTACTCCATTGATCACGCGCTTGTGCATCCATCAGACTTAACATACCTGATTTATGCATCAGATCGCGCCAGATGCTCTGATCGATATTACGCATAATGGCTTTCATGGCCGTATCCAGTTTTTCAATAAGCCAACTGTTATAACGATATCCTTGATGCATAGCCCAATCTTTGGCGATTCCACCACCGATAGTTGAAGTCAGAGTTGAGACTTCATCGAGTTGCTCAATGATGTTTCTAATCTTAGTGAGTGCCGTATTACGTCCGGTAACAATGCGCTCAAGGCTGGTGGAACAAATAATATCAGTATGGTCGGTGAGTATTTCAGATTCGATAGGCATAAATAATGGCTCCATAAATAAGAACGCCTTCCCTTGAAAAAGGAAGGCATTACGTAATCGTGTAACTAATAAACAAAAACAATGAAAATTTAATTGGCAGGTGCCGTGGTATGAGTAGGCATCGTGTTGGCTTGAATAAGTCTGGTGTGTTACCAATGCTGCATCCAACGTATCCCAATTGATTCTTTTTCAACAAGGAAAGCGGCATTAAAGCCCAATCACCTATGACTGGTGATTGGGCTAAATGTTAGAAGATAACTTTTGATACACTTGATAAATCATCGAGTAAGCAGGTTCGTTAAACGAACTGTATTCATTCCATGTTTACTTAAATACCCGCCCAGTAACAGAATCAATCACACCACCGACCAAAACAGAGACAACAAAGGCCGTCACTAAGCGAATGTTATTAAGCTCTCCCTTGGAGAGTTCTTCATCCATCGATTCCGCCATCATTTTTTGTGATTTATAACTGGCACATACTGTTAACAGCGTGCCTAACGTCAGTGTAATAACTTTATTGATTGACATAAATAGTCCTTTTAGATTTGAGAGTTATTGATTCAACAAATTCATAATGTATTGAAAATGTGGCAAGGCAGTAATGAAGTTTTTATCAGATATAATCTTTTCAATATCACTATGTTTTTGAAACTTGCTGATGGTGATACACAAATCAGTGATATTGTTTAGATTAAAGACGTGTATTTTCCTTTCAACCACACCACATAAATACCAAATACGATCAAAGAAGATAAGTTTGTAGGGGGCAACCGTCAGGTGAGCCTCGTGGTTGTATAAAAATTTGATAATGCTTCTTTCTATAATGGCTTGCGTTACTACATAAAACCCACCGAATAATGACAGGGCATTTTTCGGCGGCGCATGATAAATAATATAGGGTGAGTCTAAGGGCTTATCTAATAGAATAGACAATAACTTTCTGTCTAACGCAGGAAAAAACTGTGTAACGTGTGTTAGATTGGCAAAGTTAATAATATCTCTATCTGTACGAAAAGGACGGTGAGAACTTGCTAACCGATAATATCCATTCCGATAATTAATATCCAGATAGATAAGCCGCTCTTTAAAATCCCGTTGTAAGGTACGAATTGACACATTACATTCTTGTGCTAAATCACTCAGTGATAGGGACTCTCCTTTAAAGAGTTGGCTAATAATAAACGCCAGACGACTTGCCAATCTATCATGGCGCTTTTCACTAATTGACATAATAAGTGTTCCTGAATAAAGACTCACCTCTGTGCAGAGAGTACAGAGGTGATTTTTTTATTTTTGGGATAGATACTTCTGACGCATATAAGCCACGATAATGCAGGCAGGTACGGTCACTCGATAGGCTGGACCAGCAATATCCGAGACTAGCCAAGCCGAGCTGAACGCCAAACCGATAGGGCCAGCGATAATACTCAATGCGCGTTGTGCTGCAAAAATAGTACCGATGGTAGCGATGCCGCCCATTGCATTTATTACACTGATAGCACCGATAGTCGCGAGTTCCAATGCAGCGAAACCAGAGGTTCTGACAGCAGCTTGAACTGCAATGAGCATCAGTTGTGGCGTGGGATTAGACAGATTCAATTGCATATTTCCAGCTAATACCTCCAAATCATCCTGACTCATCTCTGAGAGGCTTTTCTCTAAGACTTTTAATAACATATTTAGCTCAATCGTTTCTATTGTGCTATTTTTGTTATAATTCACTTTGAGTTTTTTACATACATCTTGCAAAAGCTCTCGATACAAAACACCCTGATTTTTTCGCGCCAATGTCGCAATGCTGTTTGCACCGTAAGCCTGTAATTCCGCCGCAATGGATGTCCAATAGCGTTGATGGTCAGGATAGAATAGTTGGTACTCCGGCATGGATGTCAAAGATTCAGTCCAACGTTTCTTGCCATCTTTAGCATCATGCGTTAATACTGATAACAGCATACCCAGCTCTTCGTTGTCACACTGCCCAAAAAAAGATAGGTCTGGATCAATACGATAAGTTGCCATAATTTTCCTCTTTAAGTGTTGTGATATTCGAGATCTACTTTAAGAGGCTGACTTGACAGGGTGTGCCGCTAAAAAATGCTAATTTAAGCGTTATTGAGTAAAAGTTCAGACAGGATGTGACATGTAAGCCCTAACAGAAGATGTTAAATGAGCTGACGTCTCTTATGACTAACTCCTTAAATAATAAATATAAAAATAGATACGGCTGATGGATTAATTATCTACAGGTCGTAGTTGATTAAACCGATTGACTCTATTTCTGGCTTCATTAAGCAGTAATCAGATACCCCCCGTATCAGCTTGATAATACAGGGGTGAAAATTAATGGGTTATTAAAGTAGAGGGATCGTTAGACTTAACTACGCAGTAATAGGCTTGGTGCTATTTTTTACTATGATTATTATACTCCTGTTCGATTAGCTGGCTGATCATGTCGGCAATGCTTGTTTTTCTTTCATCAACAAGAAAATCCAATTTTCTTTTCACATGTTCTGGAATACGGGTATTAACAACGCGAGTACCTTTACTATTATCTCTAAATTTTTTCTGTCCCCATGCTTTCTTTAACTCGGAAAGAAAGTATCGTTTTCCTATACCACCATCCTGATCATATGCCGTATCCCAAGCACAGTATAATGCTAATTCATAGTCTTTTTTCGATACAGGCGCAATATCCATAAAGTTAAATAAATTATATTTGTATTTTTTCATATATTGCCATGCCCACGATAAACTTTCATCATTTCGTATTTTTATAAAACCAAAGGGATCTTTTTGAGTAAAAATATCAGACCATCTTATTTTTAGTTGGTTTATTATTTGAGTTTTTATAATTGCTGTAGAAATACCCTGTGCAAAAAGTTTCGAATCTATTATGTTGTCAACTGACCACTGTTCAAAATAATTTATAATGGCATTAATCCGTGTTTGGTGTGAAGAGTCTACACTAAGATATCTAATACTTCTTGGAGGAGTGAAAATATATGGTATAGTCAAAGGGCTTGAGGATGATGGAATATTAACAACTATTTGTTTCGGTTCAATAAAAAGAAACCAAAACCAATAAGCAGCACGCTCATTGTCAATTAGCCATTTAAAACTTTCCAATTTAACTAATGAATTATCACACTCACTTTTCATTTCTTTTATGAATTTAACACGTTCAGAGGGCTCTTTTATTAATGAAAAGATTTTTTCATTGATACTATCACATATAGAAGCTGGAGCATTACTTTCACAAAAGACCTTTATCTTTTTATCATTAAGATAATTTAAATAAAATAAACACCGTCTTAAATCCTGCTCATAAACACAATCATCAGGTAGTCTCATTTTGTTCATTCTCCATTATTTTTACTAATCCCCTATATTACTACGTAATAAATACGTAGTAATATAGGAGAATTATACGTAGATAATAGCACATTTTTACATAGTGATTACAGTAAAAAGTACGTAATAAAAATTATAAGGGATGTATAGTAAAATGCTAAAATCAATCCTATTCATTAGAATAATTCCATATGAATTAAGACAATAACAGGTTTGTACTGGATGCTTACTCGCGGAGCTTATGCAATTGAAAAGGTAAACGATCGGCTTTTTGAACTAAAAAAGATAAAATAGGGGAAGTTTCTAGGATGAGTTAAAAATACTTTTTGATTTATATTGACTTAAAAATGAAGAAATTAGTTGGTTAGTAATAAAATCAAAATTATAAAAATAAATTGTAAAGTCGTTGCAAATACTCTGACATCCTAAATATAGTAGTAAATAGGGCTCTCTATTTACATAATGTATTTCCTAACTTTTCTTCCCCATGACATGACGAGTACTGCTTTTGCTATCTATCCAATCGAGGAAAATAAGCAATGCCAGTACTCTCCTTCATCCAACCAAGGAGAAAACGTAATGTCAGAAATAATCTTCGACCTTAGCACCGACCGTTTTATCGACATGAAAACCATCTGCCAAATTACCGGCATGACGGATAAATGGTTTTATAAGCTCATTCAGGATGGTGTATTTCCATCACAGATAAAGTTTGGTAGAAGCTCAAAATGGATTGAACGAGAGGTATTGGAATGGTTTCAGGAACGTATCGAAGCTTCGCGAAAATGAGACTTTTTTATTATCTCTAAATGGATAACCCTAGAGTAGATTTTAACCAACAAGAATATCAACCGCTTGTTACCATAAGGGTTCATCAAATAATCCCCACTGATCGTTATACAGTATATATATTAAATATATGCCTTATCTTAATAAGTATATTGATCATATTAACTGACAAGACTAATAGCAATAGAAACCTTAATAGGAGTATAGAAAATCATCTATAAACAATAGGTAATAACAGCTAGATAACCAATAAACTATCATCAATTAATCCTCGGTAAATATTCAATCAAAAATACATATAGCTTAATAACGTATTAGTACCAGCAGATATCTATTAGATATGTTGTATTTACTCACTATTTAACACCATAAACCTCATTCGTGCTAATGGCTCCGTCATTCACTCTGATAGGGTTTTCGCTCGTCTGAAATAAACTAATAGGAGTAATATTCATGGCTTGGAATACATTTGGACCCTTGAATTCGTATTATATGTCACGCATAACCGACATCACCGATAAGGCAATAGACACGCATGCCAGAACCACCGTATTTACCTTCGTTCTTAGATTGCCTGAGTACCGTGATTTAGGCGATACCCTTATCAGTAATCCCAATCTAAAGGTCGGGATAATGGAACGCTTCATGGCGGCACTAAAAGCCCGTATTGATGCACATCAGAAACGACGTCAACGAGAAGGTTATCAGGTATACCCAACCGACCTGAGATACGTTTGGGTACGGGAAGTTGGGGCAAGCGGTAAATCGCACTACCACGTTGCAATATTCGTCAACAAGGATACGTTCAATACATTAGGGGATTACTCGAAACGAGATTATAACCTAGGCAGCTACATTAGTGACGCTTGGTTAAGTGCTTTAGGTCTACTTAGCTACCCTGAGTATAGAACGCTGGTTTCCTTCACTAATACACCTCACTACTTAGAGCGGTTACGACGGGATCGTATTGAACAACAGCGACAAGGACTATTAAACCATCTGAGCTACTTTGCTAAAGAACATACAAAAGAGTACAGCAAGGAAGAGCGTTCATTTGGTGGGAGTATTAAGTAAATCAATGTGACGCAAGGAGAAATGGCTCCCCTTGCGTCTATTCAGTTTGATAAGAACCTGACATCAAGCGATTTCATTCCAAGCCTTACACAAACTGTCGAACGCCATAAATTGAGTCCGCCGAGTTCTGGTTAGCTCTGCTGTTACTGTATTATCATTTCCTGCTAGTCCACTAAAACGTTTTGTATTATCACTTAATGGGCAAAACTCACCATTAGCGGGTGTCGATAGATGGAAGAATCTAGGAGTATAGGCAATATTGGGGCTTACAAGGCCACTATCACGTACTGCCTTTTCACAGGCGATACAGCATACTTTGCACGGGGAAGCCCTTTCACTCTCTGTGCAAAATCATCAATGTTAGTTTCAACCCAGTTCGCATTTTCCTGAACCTCTGCTTTATCCATAATATGCTATTCCCAATAATATTGATTCCGTACTGCCAATATGACCAGCCATGCTGGTTAAAGAGAAGAAAGCCATTTTGCTACAAATTTCAGTAATTCCATCATCTCTTTGTTAATTCTTACATTCTCTGACTATTTCATGACTTCAGCGGCGAATGTTGCTCCCTGCCGCATTACCAAGAAGATGGAGGAATCAGGATGCAACTATTCAGACCTGTTGAACATGCCATTACCGACGATGGCGAATGGGTAACGACCCATGAGCTACCCCTTGATTACATGGGACAACTGAAATGCGGCAACTGCCATGCCAGCGTCGTTGTTACCGAAAATAAATCAGGTAAGAAGGAATTTGTTCATTCAAGACACTCAATGGAAGAGATCGTTAAAACGCGTAGTTGCCGTTACGCGATCCGTCCCCCAGCATCTGCGTACTCTATGAAAACAGGGATAAATCAACCAGTAAAGACAACTAAATCAGTAACGCCAATCCCACGATTAAACCGTAGAATTTTGCAGGTCAAGACGATAGTAAGGAACTGGCAATGCACTTGGTGTCAACGCCAGTACTACGGCAACAAGCAATGCCCTCATTGTCATGAATGGGTTTATGCACTTGAGGCAGATACATGATATTGTTAACAAAAAGACATCTAAGCATCTTTAGCCCTAGATGTCTTTTATATGTTTAATAATTTCGTTAATGCTTACTACTTGCGCTACTTATCGTAAATCTTGGCAAAATCAAACGGACTTATCCCCTTCTCCCGATTAGCATCTAGAAAATCCGCCCACCACTGCACCATCAATCGCCGCTCATCCAAATGCTCTGCCTTATGAATATACGCAGCACGAACACCGTTGCGTTCCTGATGGCTCATTTGTCGCTCTACCGCATCCCTTGACCACAATCCCGATTCAATCAATGAACTACAGGCCATAGTGCGAAAGCCATGACCGCAAATTTCCGTTTTGGTATCGTAACCCATATTTTGCAGTGCTTTATTCACCGTTCCTTCGCTCATTGGTTTTCTTGAAGAATGATCACCAATAAAGATCAGTTCACAGTGACCACTGATTTCATGAATTTTCTTCAGTATTGCTAATGATTGATGACTTAACGGGACTAAGTGCGGCGTATGCATCTTAGAACCTCGCTCTGAGAATTTAACACCAGCAATCGGCTCACGCTCTGCGGGGATCGTCCATAACGCTCGCTCGAAATCTATTTCCGGCCAACGGGCAAAGCGTAACTCACTAGAACGGATGAATAGTAGTAGAGAAAGGTGAATAGCCCATTTGGTTAAATCACGACCTTTATATTTATCAATCTTCTCCAGCAATTCTGAAAGACGATCGAGAGGTAAAGCGGGTCTATGTGTTACCTTACCGGAAATAATCGCACCAGCCATATCCTGAGCAGGATTATAGTCAATTAAACCGTTTTGTACGGCGTAGGACATGATCGCCGTGGTACGTTGCTTTAAGCGCATAGCCACTTCTAAACGTCCAGAGCGTTCAACCACTTTTATCGGGGCTAATAGATCTTTGGTTTTCAAATCAGCAATAGAGGTATTACCAAGTGTGGGAAAAAGATGTTCTTTAAGTCCTTTTAAAATACGCTCACTGTGTAATGCCCCCCATTTTTTGTTTTCCGCATGCCATGCTCTGGCGACAACTTCGAAGGTCTTTGCTTCATCTAGTTGTTTTTCTTGTTCTGCTTTTTTATGTTCACGAGGATCAATTCCCCCAGCGATTAACTTTCTAGCTTCATCGCGTTTCTGACGGGCATCTGCGAGGGAAACTTCAGGGTAAACGCCTAATGCCATTAAATGTTGCTTACCCGCAAACCGAAAACGCATTCGCCAGTATTTAGAACCAGATGGATGAACCAGCATAAACATGCCATCACCATCAGTAAGCGTGTACTCCTTCTCTTGCGGCTTTGCCGCTCGAACTTTAGTATCTGTCAAAGCCATAATCATGTCCTTGTATACTTGCTGTGAGTATATAAAACATCTTGGCATCAGCTTATATACTTATTTATATACTCACAAGTATGTTGATGTGGGTTGAATTGAGTTGACCTGAGAAGAGTAAAAAGTGCAGGGAAAGCTAGTATTTATGCGGGTTACAGGCAAAAAAATAGACGTCCGTAGACGTCTATTGATTTGATATTGGTACCGAGGACGGGACTTGAACCCGTAAGCCCAATCGGGCACTACCACCTCAAGGTAGCGTGTCTACCAATTCCACCACCTCGGCACTACAAAACTCTGTTATCTTATTTAGGAATATCGCTGCTTGGTGTATTTTGCGGAACGGGGTTAACCGGTTCAACTTTCACTGGTGTGCTTAAATCTTCCCACTCACCGACTTTTTTATCCTGATGAGTGCTGAGATTACCCAACGCGATACTAATAATAAAAAATACTGTAGCTAAAATAGCTGTCGTGCGGGTCATGAAGTTACCTGAACCGCCAGAACCAAATAGAGTTGCAGATGCACCTGCACCGAAAGAGGCACCCATATCAGCACCTTTACCTTGCTGTAACATGATCAGACCAACCAGTCCGATAGCAACCAGCAGGAAAATAATAAGAAGCGCTTCGTACATATTTTTGCCTGTAATCCTTCGGGATAATCCCGTGCTAAAACTTTTACTAGCCGCCGGAGGCGATGATAAGAGTACGCTCTCCCGACCAGAGTGGGTGTGAATACTAACCAAAGGCACAATGAGGTGCAAGCGCATTTTAGTAACCGATGCGTATTTGCAGAAAAAATCGGCAGTTAGTAATCAAAACATCATTAGTGCGCCATTTTTATAAAAATCACGATTCGCTTATCAATAATAAAACAGTGATTACGGCACGTTCTATCAGCGAACAATTCTATCAAAAGTAAGCAAGAAAAGGAAAACAGGGTGAATTATCCACCCTGTTTTGTATCACTAAATGATAAAAATTTTAACCAACAGCTTTTACTGCATCAGCGATAAGATTCGCCAGTTGAATAACTTCGCTCTCATCTTCACCTTCAACCATGACGCGAATTAGTGGTTCAGTGCCGGATTTACGCAACAAGACTCTGCCGCGCCCAACCAATTGTTCTTCAACTTCTGCGGTCACCTGTTTAACGCGGTCAGCCGCTAAAGGATCGTGTTCACCAGCAAAACGAACATTAACCAGAATTTGTGGTAATAATTTCATACCGCTGCATAAATCATGCAGCGACATATCGTTACGCACCATTGCCGCTAACACTTGCAACGCTGCGACAATACCATCACCAGTGGTCGTTTTATCCAGCAGAATAACGTGACCTGAATTCTCGGCACCGATTGTCCAGCCAAGTTCATTCATTTTTTCCAGCACATAACGGTCGCCGACTTTTGCTCTGGCAAATGGAATACCAAGCTGTTTTAGCGCCAACTCCAGACCAATATTACTCATTAGAGTGCCAACCACACCGCCTTTCAACTGCCCCTGACGCAGTGCTTCACGGGCAATAATGTACATGATCTGGTCGCCATCAACTTTATTCCCCTGATGATCAACCATGATGACGCGATCACCATCACCATCAAAAGCAATACCAAGATGCGCCTGTTCCGCGATAACACGGTCTTGCAGCATACGCACGTCAGTTGCACCGCATTTCTCATTGATGTTCATACCATCAGGTTCACAGCCAATAGTAACAACGTTTGCGCCTAATTCACTTAATACACTTGGCGCAATATGGTAGGTCGCTCCATTGGCGCAATCTACAACGATATTCAATCCACTCAGGCTTAACGAGCTAGGAAAACCGCCTTTACAGAATTCGATATAGCGCCCAGCAGCATCATTAATACGGCTGGCTTTACCCAGCTCGGCTGATTCGACGCAAGTCAACGGTTTTTCCATTTCAGCTTCGATCGCTTCTTCGACTTCATCTGGTAATTTAGTACCATCAATTGAGAAGAATTTAATGCCGTTATCGTAATAAGGATTGTGAGACGCGGAAATCACAATGCCCGCTTCTGCGCGAAATGTACGAGTAAGATAAGCCACCGCAGGCGTCGGCATCGGACCGGTAAACGAAGCTGATAGCCCTGCGGCTGCAAGGCCGGACTCCAGTGCAGACTCCAGCATATAGCCGGAAATGCGCGTATCTTTGCCGATAATAATTTTACGCGAACCGTGACGCGCTAATACTTTGCCAGCAGCCCAGCCTAATTTGAGGACAAATTCAGGCGTGATTGGGTGTTCGCCGACCTTGCCGCGAATGCCATCGGTACCAAAATACTTACGTTTACTGCTCATATTATTTTTATTCCTTCGCAGAAAGTGTCGCTTCCACAATTCTCATTGCTTCCGCCGTTTCTTTTACATCATGTACACGAATAATTTGTGCCCCTTGCATGGCAGCAATAATAGCGCAAGCTACACTACCGATCATGCGTTGATTTGGGGGAACGTTTAACAATTGCCCAACCATCGATTTACGCGACATGCCGACTAATAGCGGCAGACCGAAATGATGGAACTCAGCCAGATGAGCTAACAACTGATAATTATGCTGTAAATTCTTACCAAAACCGAATCCCGGATCGAGCAATATTTTATTTTTATCCATACCTGCATTTACGCAGCGTGAGATTTGCTCCGCCAGAAAGGTATCAACCTCCGCCACAACATTTTTATATTGCGGCGCTTCCTGCATAGTTCTCGGCATTCCCTGCATGTGCATCAGGCACACCGGCATACCTGTTTCTATTGCCGCTTCCAGCGCATTGGGTTCTTGTAGTGCACGAATATCATTGATCAAGTGCGCGCCAGCCAAGTGAGATTCTCTCATAACCTCTGGTTTATAAGTATCTATCGATACCCAAACTTCAAAGTTTTTTGCAATAGCTTCTGCCACCGGAATAACCCGTTCAAGCTCTTCATCAAGCGATACTTCATCAGCACCCGGTCGTGTCGATTCTCCGCCAATATCAATCATGGTAGCGCCAGCTTGAATCATGTTATTCGCATGCCGCAGCGCATTATCTATCTGGCGGAACTTGCCTCCGTCAGAAAAAGAATCAGGTGTAACGTTTAAAATTCCCATCACTTGCGGATAAGCAAGATCTAACGTTAATCCCTTACTCTCTAACTTCATGATGAATTCCTTAGTATTTAAAGCAAGCTGTATTGAAAAATCAGGCTGACAGCAAAATTGATTTACAGAGGCATATCATATATCAATCTGGCGCTATGTTCAGGGCGATCTCCGCATGTAAAAAAGCTCCTCTTAACTGTTCGGCTTCGCCGGTTAAGAGGAGCTTTTATAACATCAACATGAAAAGATGAACTTAGACAGCAGGTTTATCGCTTGGCTCGTCAGTTTTACTGAACTCCGGCGTTTGCGGTTTCTCTGCTGGCGTAACAGGCGGCTTAGTTCC
The DNA here is from genome assembly GCA_031261005.1 of Enterobacteriaceae bacterium. Taxonomy (GTDB): domain Bacteria; phylum Pseudomonadota; class Gammaproteobacteria; order Enterobacterales; family Enterobacteriaceae; genus JAISKF01. The sequence goes on from JAISKF010000007.1 coordinate 26,124, forward strand.
GCCGTTTTGGACGTTATCCCAACCTGCTGGTGGACGAACTTCACGGCGAGCCATTAGATCATCAATTTGCGGTGCATCAATGGTTTCATACTTCATCAGCGCATCTTTCATCGCGTGCAAGATGTCCATGTTATCTTCCAGCAATTGTCTGGCACGCTGATAGTTACGCTCAATCAGCAGCTTAACTTCCTGGTCGATAATACGAGCTGTTTCATCAGACATATGTTTGGTTTTCGATACTGAACGACCTAAGAAAACCTCACCTTCTTCTTCTGCATACAACAATGGACCTAACTTGTCAGAGAATCCCCATTGAGTAATCATGTTACGGGCTATCGATGTTGCTTGCTTAATGTCCTGAGACGCTCCAGTAGAAACCCTCTCAGAGCCATAAATCAACTCTTCAGCCAAACGTCCACCATAGGTCGATGAAATCCGGCTTTCAAGCTGCCGACGGCTCATGCTGATGGAATCACCTTCTGGCAGGAAAAATGTTACTCCTAAAGCTCGCCCTCTAGGAATAATAGTTACTTTATGAACAGGGTCATGCTCCGGAACCAGATAACCTACAATTGCATGTCCTGCTTCATGATAAGCTGTAGATTCTTTCTGCTCTTCAGTCATAACTAAAGTACGGCGCTCAGCGCCCATCATGATCTTATCTTTCGCTTTTTCAAACTCAACCATCGAAACAACGCGCTTATTAGTACGCGCAGCGAACAGAGCTGCTTCGTTCACTAAGTTAGCAAGATCAGCACCGGAAAAGCCTGGCGTACCGCGTGCGATAACTGATTCATCAACATCAGGTGATACGGGTACACGACGCATGTGAACTTTCAGGATTTGAGCGCGACCACGTACATCAGGCAAACCAACGACAACTTGACGGTCAAAACGCCCCGGACGCAATAACGCTGGATCCAGCACGTCAGGGCGGTTAGTTGCCGCGATAACGATAACGCCTTCATTACCCTCAAAACCGTCCATCTCAACCAGCATTTGGTTTAGTGTTTGTTCACGTTCATCGTGACCACCGCCTAAACCCGCGCCGCGCTGACGACCGACCGCATCAATTTCATCGATAAAGATAATACAGGGCGAGGCTTTCTTCGCCTGTTCAAACATGTCACGAACACGGGAAGCACCAACACCGACGAACATTTCAACGAAGTCAGAACCAGAGATCGTAAAGAACGGTACTTTAGCTTCACCTGCGATAGCTTTCGCCAGCAGGGTTTTACCCGTACCCGGAGGACCGACCATCAAAATACCTTTCGGGATCTTACCGCCCAATTTCTGGAAACGGCTTGGATCACGGAGGAAATCAACCAGTTCGCTCACGTCCTCTTTGGCTTCATCACAGCCAGCGACATCCGCAAACGTGGTTTTAATCTGTTCTTCCGACAACATGCGCGCTTTGCTTTTACCAAACGACATCGCGCCTTTACCGCCGCCGCCTTGCATCTGGCGCATAAAGAAAATCCAGACGCCGATCAGCAGAAGCATTGGGAACCAAGAAATGAATACCTGTTGTAAGAAGCCCGGTTGTTCCGGCGGCTCACCAACAGTTTTAACATTATTTTTCAGCAAAAGACTCAGCAACAGCGGATCTTCTGTTGGCATATAAGTAGTGTGAGCCACGTTATCCGGCTGTGTTTTATACTGAATTTCGCGTCCGCTAATTCGGGCTTCACTGACTTGATTATTACTAACCTGCGTCATGAACGTCGAATAATCAATTCGATGGCCACCTGAATCGCTAGGCCCGAAACTCTGAAATACAGTCATCAAAACTACTGCGATGACTAACCAGAGAATTAGGTTTTTTGCCATATCACTCAAGGAATTAACCTCATATTACAATGGTGTTAACAATACGCGTTAGGGTACTATAATTTGCGCCCAGTCGCTACAATGTATACTTCACGCGAACGAGCTCGCGAAGCATCAGGTTTACGAATCTTCACTGTTTTAAACATGGCGCGGATTTCTCGTAAATACTCATCAAATCCATCGCCCTGAAAGACCTTAACCAAAAAACTCCCGCCTGGTGCCAGAACATCTCGACACATATCTAACGCCAGTTCAACCAGATACATCGCTCTCGGAATATCAACGGCGGGAGTGCCACTCATATTCGGCGCCATATCAGACATGACTACCTGCACTTTACTGTCACCTACACGTTCCAATAAAGCCTTTAGAACCATCTCATCACGAAAATCGCCTTGAAGAAAATCGACGCCAGCGATTGGATCCATCGGTAGAATGTCACACGCAATGACTCTACCTTTGTTACCAATTTGTGTCACAACATATTGTGACCACCCACCCGGTGCAGCACCCAAGTCAACAATCGTCATACCCGGCTTAAACAGTTTGTCTGTTTGCTGTATTTCATCTAGTTTAAACCATGCGCGGGAACGTAGCCCCTTTTTCTGCGCTTGTTGCACATATTTGTCATTAAAGTGTTCTTGTAACCAGCGCGTTGAGCTGGCTGAACGCTTCTTATTACCCATGTGGTATTCCAACTACACTTATATTGGCTTTACACCAAACTTGGTGATAACTGACAGATGGCGGTAGAATACACCGTTTTCAACCCCCAACCCCAAACTGACGTAAAGAAAATGAATTTATCTAACAAGCAAAAACAGCACCTTAAAGGATTAGCGCACCCTTTAAAACCGGTAGTTATGGTCGGTGCAAGCGGTCTCACTGAGGGCGTTCTCGCTGAAATTGAACTAGCTTTGGAACATCATGAGCTAATCAAAGTAAAAATATCAACGGAAGATCGTGAAACTAAGCAGCTAATTGCCGATGCAATCACTCGTGAAACCAACGCAAATAATGTGCAGGTAATCGGCGGTATTTTAGTGCTTTACAGACCAAGTAAAGATAAAAAAATCAGCTTACCGCGCTAAGTTTGATGAAAAAAGGTGATAATTGTCGCCTTTTTTCATTTCTTTACACTCGTTCAAATAACCAACGCATTATTCGTCAGTGATTGATTACAGATATTCCACATTCAGAATTTCAAACTCAATATCACCGCCAGGTGCTTTGATGATCACCACATCATCAGCTTCTTTACCAATTAATCCGCGTGCCATTGGTGAATTCACTGAAATGAGATTTTGTTTAAAATCAGCTTCATCATCACCGACAATGCGGTAAGTCACTTCATCTTCAGTATCCAGATTCAGTACTTTAACTGTAGCACCAAAAATCACTCTGCCAGTGTATGGCATTTTAGTGACATCAATAATTTGAGCGTTAGACAGTTTCGCTTCAATCTCTTGAATACGCCCTTCACAGAACCCTTGCTGTTCACGAGCTGCATGATATTCAGCATTTTCTTTTAAATCGCCGTGTGCGCGAGCTTCCGCTATATCAGCAATAATTTTAGGCCGACGAACCCCTTTCAGATACTCAAGCTCTTCTCGCAGTCTTTCGGCTCCAAGTAATGTCATTGGAATTTGTTGCATACTTTCTTTCCTCTCAACTCGCTTATCATCATAAAATGTCAGCGATTGATAAAATAATTAACGATAGCAACCGGCATCACCCGTGCTTTACAAACAAAAAATCCCCGATCCGGTATAACTTCACCAGACCAAATGGAATGTTATATAGATAAAAGCCATTTTACCTTAGAGTTGCATTGGGGTCATTGATTAGTTTTATGGCATAACCTCATTGAGGTTTTATCTTATCGCGATGTAAGCGTAATAAAAATATTGGTATAAATTAGTATATTGAGTAATGGTACACTTTTAGGCTATCTACGGGTTATCCCGCCGATGCTCAGTGTTCATCAAATGATGGCATACCAATATGTTAAAAATTATGAACACGATTTCTTTTGCTGGTAATCAGGTAACTTTCCATTATGCGGTTATTAAAAATTTTCGGCGGGATCACTTGTGTTTTGGCACTCAATGTATCCGCAGCGCCGATAGAGCAATACACTCAATTACTGCCTGAAGGTGCAAATCTCTCTTTAGTGGTGCAAAAAGTGGGTACGGCAACACCTTCAATTGACTATCACGGCAAACAACTAACATTACCTGCCAGTACACAAAAAGTAGTTACGGCATTGGCTGCGCTGCTACAACTTGGTGATAATTATCGTTTTACTACCACGTTAGAAAGTCATGGTTCAATAAATAATGCAGTTCTGAATGGCGATTTAATTGTTCGTTTCAGCGGTGATCCGACACTGACTCGTCAACAAATACGTACTATGATTCAAACAATTAAGCAGCAAAACATTCGTAAAATTTCAGGTAATTTAGTGATTGATACCGCTGTATTTGCCAGTCATGACAAAGCGTCAGGTTGGGTATGGAATGATATGACGCAATGTTTTAGCGCACCGGTTTCGGCAGCCATCATTGATAAAAATTGTTTCCCAATTACCCTGCAAACAGCAAAACAGGCTGGAGATGCTGCGACGGTACAAGTAGCATCTAACTATCCTGTACAAGTTACTAGCCAAGTACGTTCTTATCCGCAAAATTCTCCGAATGCCCGATTTTGTGAATTTGATGTGGTTGCCGGAGAAAATCAGCGTTACACCTTAACTGGCTGCCTGACTCAGCAAGAGAAGCCCATTACATTAGAGTTTGCAATTCAAGATGGTGCAGATTACGCCGGAAAGATTATCAAAAGCGAGCTGCAACAAGCTGGCATTCAAATTGGAGCGATAAGTTACCAAACTGAGAAAAATACTTCGGCTAATGTGCTGGCACAAACGCAATCTGCGCCATTACACGACTTGCTGACCATGATGCTAAAAAACTCAGACAATATGATCGCCGATACCGTATTCCGCACACTCGGCAGCAAACTGTATGGCGTATCCGGCACATGGCATTCCGGTGCCAGCGCTGTTCGCCAAATCCTGTTTAAACAAGCGGGAATTGATATAGGTAATACGGTTATCGCCGATGGTTCTGGTCTCTCGCGCCATAATTTGATCGCCGCAGATACCATGATGCAGATCTTGCAATACATTGCTCAAAATGACAGTCAGTTAAACTTTATTGCAATGCTGCCTATTGCCGGTCAAGACGGCACACTACTAGCGCGTAAAGGATTTAAAGATGCAGGTCTGGACGGTAAGGTTTCAGCGAAAACAGGCGCACTACAAAGCGTATATAATTTAGCAGGGTTTATGACCAGTGCCAGCGGTGAAAAAATCGCATTCGTGCAATTTCTTTCCAGCTACGCCATGCCGCCAAGACAACATGCTGAACGCAAAGCGACACTCGCTAATTTTGAAAGTAAATTGTATCGCGATCTGTACAACAGTAATTAATCGCAGCAGCGTCTCAGCAATAAAAATTAATCAAAGAAAAAGGCTGCCTTGCGTTGACTCATAGCAGCCTTTATTTATATTTTGACATCAAACGTCAGAAACTCAGATAAATCGCTAAGTATTTAGCGTTCATAAATAATTTCTACGCCGTCCTCGTCGTCTTCGTCCCAATCATCGTCATCCCAGTCGTCGTCATCTTCATCACTGGTTTCGGCTGAGTTTTCCAGTTGTTTACGGTGGTAATCGTCCCACATAAATTCAACTTTTTCAGGGGCAGCTTCTTCAAGTTCGACGACTTTTGGATGCTCGTTAAGGAATGCCATAACGTCCCAGCAAAGCGCCGTCACACCTTCACGATTAACAGCAGAGATCAGATAATATTTACCTTCCCAACCCAGAGCCTCAGCGATAGTTTTCGCACGAGTTTGCGCCTCTTCTTCATCAATCAGATCAACTTTGTTAAAGACTAACCAACGCGGTTTTTCTGCCAGTTTTTCGCTGTATTGATGCAGTTCATTGATGATCACTTTAGCATTTTCTATCGGATCAGAATCATCAATTGGAGCAATATCAATCAGATGTAACAATACCCGACAACGTTCAAGGTGTTTCAGGAAACGAATGCCCAAACCCGCACCATCAGAAGCACCCTCAATCAGTCCGGGAATATCGGCAATCACGAAGCTCTGCTCACTATCCATACGCACCATGCCGAGACTTGGCACCAATGTAGTGAATGGATAATCCGCTACTTTCGGTTTAGCAGCAGAGACCGCACGGATAAAGGTTGATTTACCGGCATTCGGTAAACCCAACATGCCAACATCAGCCAACAGCAGCAGTTCTAACAATAACTCACGTTTATCACCAGGTGTACCATTGGTTTTTTGGCGCGGGGCGCGGTTAATCGAGGATTTAAAACGCAGGTTGCCCAAGCCGTGAAAACCGCCTTTAGCTACCATAATTTTTTGCCCGTGTCGGGTAATGTCACCCAGCACTTCGCCCGTTCCCTGATCGATAATACGCGTACCAACCGGCATCTTGATGGTAATGTCCTGCCCCCTGCGACCAGTACAGGCTTTACTCTGACCGTTCTGACCACGTTCCGCACGGAAAGATTTTTCAAAGCGATAGTCGATTAGTGTATTTAAGTTTTCATCGCCGAGCATAAAAACATCGCCGCCATCGCCACCATCGCCGCCATCAGGACCGCCTTTAGGAATATATTTCTCGCGGCGGAAGCTGATACAACCATTACCGCCGTCACCTGCTTCAACGCGAATGACTGCTTCATCAACGAATTTCATTCACTGTCTCCGTAATTTTATCTGTGCGGTTACCCACGTATCGAGCCTGACATACCCATGTTGTATGCCGTCAGAAATATTGCTATCGACGTTATTTAAGGGGTAAAACCGGTGTTTTCTTTATCCGATGCGAAAACAATCGATGCCCCGCAGCGGAAATCATAGCGCCAATCACAACGATAAATGCGCCGCTATATCCAAGTATATTTAACATTGTCATGGAGAAATAATCCGGCCAAATCAATGCTAATAAATCAGAAAATAATAAGGTGAATAAAGGTGTTAGCGTAATCAATGCACTAACTTGCGCCACTTGCCAGCGCGCCATCGCTTCACCAAGTGCTCCGTAGGCAACCAGTGTATTCAACCCACAGAAAATAAGACAAGCAAGCTGCCATGCGTTCAAATTAAAAACTTCACGCGGTACAGCCATCGGCGAAACAAAAAGAGTACTCAGTACATACAATAAAAATAAAATCTGCGAAGCCGACAGCCTGCGTTGCAATACTTTTTGCGCCACACCATAACAGATCCATACTAACGAGGCTAAAACGCCCAATAACACACCTAAGGTGTAATCCGTCAGACGGGTAAAAATCTCAACCAGATTGGTATTAAAAAACAGCGCTAACCCCAAAATGAGCAATATGCCGCCAATAATCTGGGTAATACGCATTGTCTCTTTCAGAATAATAACGCTGGCAAACAGCATTCCAACTGGAGAAAGCTGACCAATCACCTGTGAAGCCGTTGGTGACAAGTATTGTAGTGCGGAGCTGAAAAAAATAAAGTTTGCTGCCAGACCAAGTGCCGCGATCATCAAGATGACAAACCAGCGCGGACGACGGAAAAGCCTTAATCGGGGGAGTTTACCCTGAACGGCTAAAACGATTCCTAAGCCAATTGCTGAAATGATAAAGCGATACCATACCAGCGTATAAGGCGTCATGACTGGAAGCACTTGCTTCATCGCAATAGGAACCGCGCCCCACAACACGGCGGTTATCAGGGCAAATATAATGCCTAATGCCATACTTTGCTTAACTTGCGACATGTATTTCCAGTGACTTCCAGCAGTTAACATTCACCAATGATGGCGTCAGTTATCCTATAGAACCGATAAAGTAACATATTTTGAAAATAAAAAGCCCCGCAATCATCATTGCAGGGCCTTAACATCTATTGCAGTTCGAAAAATTATTCAGCTTCGATGCTTATGAATTTACGATTTTTCGGACCTTTCACTTCGAATTTGACTTTACCGTCAATCAAAGCAAACAGAGTATGATCACGACCGCAACCTACATTAGTACCAGCATGGAATTTAGTACCACGCTGACGAACCAAGATGTTACCAGCCAGAATTGATTCACCGCCAAAACGTTTTACGCCCAGACGTTTACTCTCAGAATCGCGGCCATTTCGTGTGGAACCGCCAGCCTTCTTATGTGCCATTTATCCGCTCTCCTATACCTTAAGCGCTGATACCAGTGATTTTAACATCAGTAAACCACTGACGGTGGCCCTGCTGCTTACGGTAATGTTTACGACGACGGAACTTAACGATTGTTACTTTATCGCCACGACCATGCGCCACAATTTCTGCTTTAATTTTGCTGCCGTCAACAAATGGAGCGCCGATTTTAACGTCGTCACCATTAGCAACCATCATCACTTGATCAAACTCGATAGTTTCACCAGTTGCGATGTCCAGCTTTTCCAAGCGAACTGTTTGACCTTCGCTTACTCGGTGTTGTTTACCACCACTTTGGAAAACCGCGTACATATTAACTCCGCATTTCCGCACACTCACTTCCAGTTATTTAATGTGATTAGAGTGCGCTATAAAATATTCATAATAGGGCGCGAATTCTACGCAAAAATCTTACCGTTGACAAGCTCAGAATTCGAGAAGAGTGACAAGAAAATAAATAGGCACATTTAATGGCATTCATCTATGATAATTTTCAAGTACAATCTCTCCGCCCTTGCGTTCATTTTGCTGCGCTAGAGGATGACTTCTATATCAAATGATAATATTACAATTGACGCTATGAACATTGAAAAAATTACGCAATTAGCAGAAAAAGACATGGCAGCGGTTAATACCGCAATACTCGCGCAGTTGAATTCTGACGTCGTTCTCATCAATCAGTTGGGGCATTATATCATCAGTGGCGGAGGGAAACGGATACGACCCATGATCGCCGTTCTTGCTGCTCGCGCTTTAAATTATCAAGGTGATAAACATATCACTTCTGCCGCACTCATCGAATTCATTCACACTGCAACACTATTGCATGATGATGTTGTTGATGAGTCCAATCTGCGTAGAGGAAAAGCGACTGCCAATGCAACATTTGGTAATGCTGCCAGCGTGCTGGTCGGGGACTTTATTTACACTCGCTCTTTTCAAATGATGACCAGTTTAGGATCGCTTGAGATCCTAAAATTGATGTCTGCTGCCACCAATGTGATTGCGGAAGGGGAAGTGATGCAATTAATGAATTGCAACGATCCTGACATCAGCGAAGAAAATTATATGCAGGTGATCTACAGCAAAACTGCACGACTTTTTGAAGCGGCATCACAAACCTCTGCAATTCTGGCAGGAGCAACACCAGAACAAGAGAAAGCATTACAGGATTATGGTCGTTACATCGGTACAGCATTTCAGTTAATCGATGATTTACTGGATTACAGCGCTGATGGTGCCAAGTTGGGTAAAAATTTGGGTGATGACCTAAATGAGGGTAAACCAACATTACCGTTGCTGCACGCAATGCGTAACGGTTCGCCCGCACGTTCAGCACAAATTCGTAATGCGATAGAGCAAGGAAACGGAAGACATTTATTAGAGCCCGTGTTGGAGACTATGCAGCAATGCGGTTCGCTGATTTACACGCAGCAACGCGCAGAAGAAGAAGCCGATAAAGCAATTAGAGCTTTAGGCTGTTTACCGGATACTCCGTATAAAACCGCACTGGAGTCATTAGCGCGTCTTTCGGTACATCGGGATAACTAATCTATCTTTTTAGATCAATAAAATAAAAACGGACTATAGCAGGTCCGTTTTTATTGGTTTATCCGTAGTCACAAAAGAAAGAGATTAGCTAACTTCCGAATCCCCTGTTTGTTTGAGCAAAATATCAACTTTTTCCATCAATCCTGAAACACCATATCGAATAATCAAAGAAACTATACGTTCACGTTCTGCGGGTGTCAGCTGATTGTAAGCACTAAGCCAGATAGAAAATGGATCATTTACCGCTGTATTATATTTTGCACCCTCTTCGTGAGTACGTAATACAAGTTTGACTTTATCAGGAATACTATCAATATGATATTCAAGTGCTTTGCCCTGTACTCCTGAACGTTTACGGCTTTTCCATTGTTCTCGACGTGCTTTTTGATTAATCCCTTGAATGGTTGACGGCAACCCTGCGATCCCCGCTAATTCACTGGTTGAAAACCACTCTTTTGTCATAAAACACCATCCCATTCTCACTATTTCTAATGATTTCAGCTATTCGGCGTGTTTCTTAAAAAATAGCCTGTATTTTTTAATCAAACCACGAACCCGTTTAACATGGATAAAGCCATAAACAAGTAACTTATACATGTTACTTGATCTAGTAAAGAATGCCTAATTTAAATCATATTCTCAGATAAATAAGATAAGTTATTGTATCTATACATCTTATACATCGCTTTATTAAGTTAATTTGCCTATATAAATTGGTTAAATACAATAGTAAAAAACGAATAATCAACATATTAGATATAAAAATTGCAGAAAAATCACATAAAACAAATTAGAAATTAATGTTTAAAATAATACTAGTCGGGTATTGGTGAAAAGCAACCACCCCAAAAAAGATGCAAAAATGCACACGTAATACATGAAAATCGATAAACAGATCTCAATAAGCACTATTTACAGTCATCGATAAAATAAATCATTTGAAATTTATTAAGAAAGTTGTTTATATAAATTTTATAAATATTCAGAAAACCAATGTTCTGCAATATCTTCAATTTCTACTCACAAATTATCTATTAGCTTACAAATTCTGATAGGAGCTCATGAATGATTCCAGGGAAAGAAGATTGGCATTCCGCCGATATTATTGCCGCTTTACGCAAACAAGGCACCACTTTAGCGGCGTTGTCACGCAACTCTGGTTTAAGCTCATCAACTCTAGCGAATGCTTTAGTTCGTCCGTGGCCAAAAGGTGAATGGCTTATTGCTGAAGCGTTGGGAAAACACCCGTCAGAGATATGGCCTAGCCGGTATTACGATCCGGTAACACTGAAGCTACGAACTAATCGCCAATGGAAACGTGATCACTCTCAACCATAATAATATGGTATGTAGTAAAAACCGCTACCAGAGTCATCTCCGATAGCGGTCTTAAAGTTAGATAAGCACAATTATCCCTGAATGAATTTTTCACCCAGCTCAATATCTTTATGCAATACATCAAGCATGGAATCCAAAGCATTCTGCTCAAATACACTCAACTTGCCAATATCTTTTCTCGTTTCAACACCGTTTTTACCCAACAGTAACGGTTGAGCAAAGAAACGCGCATATTTCCCATCACCCTCAGCATAAGCGCATTCAACAACGCCTTGTTCACCTTGTAAAGCACGAGCTAATGATAAACCAAAACGCGCAGCGGCTTGCCCCATTGAAAGGGTTGCAGAACCGCCACCGGCTTTAGCTTCAACAACTTCAGTACCTGCATTCTGGATACGTTTAGTTAGTGAGGCAATCTCTTCATCGGTAAAACTCACATTCGGAATTTGTGATAACAGAGGCAAAATAGTCACGCCTGAATGACCACCAATAACAGTAACTTCAACGTCCTGCGGCTGTTTACCTTTCAGTTCTGCAACGAAAGTATTGGAGCGAATAGTATCCAGTGTCGTCACACCAAACAATTTATTTTTATCATATACGCCAGCCTTTTTCAGAACTTCAGCAGCAATCGCAACTGTAGTATTGACTGGATTAGTAATGATCCCAATACAAGCCTTTGGACAAACTTCAGCAACCTGCTCAATCAGATTGCGAACAATACCCGCATTGATATTGAATAAGTCGGAGCGATCCATGCCAGGCTTACGCGCGACACCGGCAGAGATAAGAACAATGTCAGCACCTTGCAAAGCTGGTCGCGCATCATTCCCACTAAATCCAGTAACCTTCACCGCAGTAGGAATATGGCTTAAATCAACAGCAACACCTGGAGTTACTGGAGCAATATCATAAAGTGATAACTCAGAGTTTGCTGGCATTTGCGTTTTCAGTAATAAAGCTAGAGCCTGACCGATACCACCGGCGGCACCAAGAACTGTAATTTTCATTCATTACTCCTCTGTATATGTACTTCTTTTGAAATGTAACCAAAAAGTTACTTGAAGCTTAAAGTATCGTGAGCCAAATCACCAATCTTTAAATTAAAGATTGAGATATGCCCCAAGAAATATTCGATTAAAAACTTTTTGTTCGTAATAATTAGTAATTAAAACCATTTTGTTCACATTAATAAGCAAAGAATTTTGAGTCTTAAGCAATTATTATTCATAATAAGAAGATTATTATCCAACTATCAACGGTGCCAAAATGCGAAATCCAACAAAACAAGATGATTTGGTAAAGGCGTTCAAAGCGCTGTTAAAAGAAGAAAAGCTAAGCTCTCAAAGCGAAATTGTTCAAGCGCTACAAGACGAAGGTTTTGAAAACATCAACCAGTCAAAAGTCTCACGTATGTTGACTAAATTTGGTGCGGTGCGAATTCGTAATGCCAAAATGGAGATGGTTTACTGCCTGCCAACAGAATTAGGCGTTCCTACTGCAACAAGCCCATTAAAAAACCTTGTGCTAGATGTCGATTATAACGATGCAATGGTTGTGATTCACACTAGCCCTGGTGCTGCACAATTATTGGCTCGTCTGCTCGACTCAATGAGTAAATCTGAAGGGATTTTAGGTACTATTGCCGGTGATGACACTATATTCACAACGCCAGTAAAAGATTTCAGCGTGGAGCAACTGTACGAAGCAATTCTTGATCTGTTTGAGCAAGAATTATAATTCTTAGTACTTATAAAAGGCTTCCATTTGGAAGCCTTTTAGATCTAGAGGATCACCCAAAAAATACCTAAAAAGGTCAAATCCCCAAAAGCAAAAAACCCAGCCTTTCGACTGGGTTCTTCTTATTCAAAGCCTGGCAGTTCCCTACTCTCGCATGGGGATGCCCCACACTACCATCGGCGCTACGGCGTTTCACTTCTGAGTTCGGCATGGGGTCAGGTGGGACCACC